>NZ_CP117445.1:127500-463750 GCF_030687715.1 Pseudomonas sp. FP2196 | reverse complement strand
GCAGGAACGCGTCGGGTTTTTGAATCAGCAGACCGCAACCGTCACCGGTCTTGCCGTCGGCATTAATCCCACCGCGGTGGGTCATGCAGGTCAGGGCCTCAATGGCCGTTTGCAAAAGGGTATGACTGGGCTCGCCCTGCATATGGGCTATCAGGCCGAAACCGCAGTTATCCTTGAATTCATCTGGTTGGTACAGACCTGCTTTCATAGACACTTTCTCACCAGGCTGCCTCTTTTCGAGGCAAATTTCTTTTCAATTCAACCACTTGCGATCCGCGCCGAACGTACGCCGGCTTAGCGGGGGCAAAAGGGTGGTCATTGTACACAGCGACACAGACGCTCACAAATTTGACGACGAAATGTCGCAAATCTATGTCGCATTTGTGAAAGGTTTAAAGCGATCTGCTGTGCTAGTCAAAACTTTTTTAATTTTGACCGCAACGACTCAAAGACTACTGTGACGCAGACACCACAAGGCACGCGGCCTGTAAAGGCGGCGCGCACTCGTAGAAATTTTGAGGTGCTTGGAGAGGCGGCCTGGGTAAGGCCGCCGAATCTTCAGCGAGTTGTTGCCAGTTCCTGTTGGACGCTGGCGACAGTGCGAGGCCAAGGTTTACCAGCCTGAACCTTCGCTGGCAAGGCCTTGATGGCAGAAACAGCCGCATCACGATTGGCGAAGTTGCCGTAGGTGATGACGTAGAGAGGCTTGCCGTTGAGGACTTTCTTGAAATAACGGTACTCGCCGCCCTGTTCTTTGACGAACGTTTGCGCCGCGGCTTCGGAGCTGGTGCCGAGAATCTGCACCACGTAGTTGCTCGTCGGCTGACCGGCGTACCAGCTGCCACCGGCGGCTTTGGCGACGGTCACCGGCTTCTCGGCCGGCTTGGTCGCGGCGACAGGCTTGGCTGGCGCTGCAGCAGGTTTCGCTGCTGGCGCTGCCGGAGCAGGCTTGGCGGTGGCGATTTGCGTCGGCGCAGGCGTCGGCTTGGCGGCCGGGACTGGAACCGGTGTTGGTGCCGGACCGGCCGGAACGCCTGCCGGAGGCGCCGAAGTGGTCACGGTTGGCGGCGTATCGCTGGAGCCTTCCAGTGGCACGCCGTCGTCGCCTTCGGTGATCCCGCCGGCCGCTTCGGCCAATGGCCCGCGCATCACCGGTTGCGAATTGCCGACCAGCGGCAACGGCATCGGCTGCGTATTGCCGGCGAACTCGACGTTCGGCGCGCCGCCGTTCGCAGCGCCCTGACCCAATGGCAGTTGCGCCTGTTCGTTGGCCGGTGCGCCGGTGGTTGGCGCCTTGTTGCGACCCGGCATCAGCCAGGCGGCGGCGACCGCGACCACAACGACGGCGGAAATCGCCAATACGTGTTTCTTCGGCATGTTGAACCCCATACTTGGACGCTTCACCGCAGAGCGGCTGGCAATCATGACTTCGATCAGAGCATCGCGGGCGACCTGGTTGATGTTGCCCGGCCAACCCTCGGAGCTTTCGTGAATATCAGAGATCTGATCCGCGGTGAAAAGTTCGACACCCCGGCCTGCACCTTCGAGCCGTTGGTCGAGATACTCTCGGGTCTCTTCTTCGGTGTACGGCTGCAGTTCGATGACGTGGAAGCGCTCTTCCTCAAGGTGCAAAGCCTCGAGCTGAGCGATCAGCGACGACTCACCGAACAGGAACACATGCGGGCGACCTTCCGGAGCGCCGGCACCCAGCGCCATCAGCGCTTCGAGGGCGGATTCGTCGAGCTGCTCGGCGTCGTCCACCAGCAGATAGACTTCCTGGCCAGTCAGCGCGAGTTGCACCACCTGATCCAGAATCGCGCCGACTTCGGCCTGGGCCACGTTCAGCGCCTGAGCGACCTGACGCAGCACGCCCGCCGCATCGCCGGCACCGCGTGCGGAAACCACCACGCTCTGCACCGATTGCTTGTTGGTGCTGGCCACCAGTGCCTGACGCAGCAGCGTCTTGCCGCTGCCCTGCGGGCCGGTGACCACCAGCAGCAACTGGCTGTAACGCGCCAGGTGATGCAGTTGACCCAGCACCGGTTTGCGCTGGGCCGGGAAGAACTTGAAGCCCGGCACCCGCGGAGCAAAGGGGTCGTGACTTAACTGGAAATGGCCGAGGAACGCCTCGTCGGCATGCAAACTAGTCATCGGAATCTTATTAACCTTTAAGCTGAGCCAGGGCGCGGTAATCCGCTCCCAGCGTGGCCTGTAGAACCTCTTTCGGATAATCGTCGGTCACTACCGCTTCGCCCATCCGGCGCAGCAGCACCAGGCGCAGACGACCGTCGATCACTTTTTTATCAATAGCCATGTGTTCGAGAAAATCAGCTTCGCTCATCTCTGTCGGCGGGATCACCGGCAAACCGGCCCTCTGGAACAGACGAATACCGCGATCACGCTCCTGCTCACTGATCCAGCCGAGGCGCGCGGACATCTCCAACGCCATCACGGTGCCAGCGGCGACCGCCTCACCATGCAGCCACACACCATAGCCCATGTGGGTCTCGATGGCGTGGCCGAAGGTGTGGCCGAGATTGAGCGTGGCGCGCACGCCGGTTTCCTTCTCATCGGCGCCGACCACCGCAGCCTTGGCTGCACAGGAGCGCTCGATGGCGTAAGTCAGGGCTTTCTGGTCCAGCGCGCGCAGGGCGTCAACGTTGTCCTCCAGCCAGGTGAGGAACGGCTCGTCGCAGATCAGGCCGTACTTGATGACTTCCGCCAGACCCGCCGACAGCTCTCGCTCTGGCAGGGTTTTCAGTGATGCCGTATCGATCAGCACCACGTTCGGCTGGTAGAACGCGCCAACCATGTTCTTGCCCAGCGGATGGTTGATGCCGGTCTTGCCGCCCACCGACGAATCGACCTGGGACAGCAATGTAGTGGGGATCTGAATGAAATCGACGCCACGCTGGTAGCAGGCAGCAGCAAAACCGGCCATATCGCCGATCACACCGCCGCCAAGGGCGATCACCGTGGTGCGGCGATCATGACGAGCGGTCAGCAGACCGTCGAAGATCAGTTGCAGGGTTTCCCAGTTCTTGAAGGCTTCGCCGTCCGGCAGCACCACGGAAATCACTGAGAACTGCGCAAGGCTGCGAGTCAGACGCTCGAGATAGAGCGGCGCAACGGTCTCGTTGGAGATGATTGCCACCTGACGTCCGTGGATATGCGGAGCCAGCAGCTCGGGCTGATCCATCAAACCTTCGCCAATATGAATCGGGTAGCTGCGCTCGCCTAGATCGACCTTGAGTGTCTGCATGTGTCCCCACAGTGAAGATGGAAGCAGGCGTCCTGCCCTGAATTATTGGTTATCTGCGGCCTATAGCGGGTATGACGCCGCTCGCACGCCATCCGCCACAACCTCGCCGGGCTGTGACAGGACGCCGAGGATAGCGCATTTCGGGCGATGCTTTAACGGGGTGGAAGCTGCGCCAGGCGGTCGAGAATGTCGAGCACTACCATGCGCGGTGGCCGTTCATCGGTTTCCACCACCAGATCGGCGATTTCCCGATAGAGCGGATCACGTATTGCGAGGAGGTCGCGCAGGGTTTTCTCGGGATTGGCAGTGCGCAGCAGCGGCCGATTGCGATCGCGCGCCGTGCGGCCGACCTGCTGTTCGACGGAGGCGTGCAGATACACCACACGGCCGCCTTCATGCAGGGCCTTGCGGTTGGCGTCACGCATTACCGCGCCACCGCCGGTCGCCAGCACCACGCCGTCGAATCCGCACAGTTCGGCGATCATCGCCTGCTCACGGTCGCGAAAGCCGGGCTCGCCTTCCTTGTCGAAGATCCACGGGATATTGGCGCCCGTGCGCAGTTCAATTTCCTTGTCGGAATCTTTGAACGGCAGGCGCAGCTCTTTGGCCAGCAACCGGCCGATGGTGCTTTTTCCAGCGCCCATCGGTCCTACAAGAATCAAATTTCGCACAGAATCAACGACTCACAGCAATCGCCTGGTTATTCATGATACGCGGAGTGAGAAATACCAGCAGCTCGGATTTTTTCTCCGAAACCACATCACGCCGGAAAAGGCGGCCAAGATACGGCACATCGCCAAGAAATGGCACCTTATCTACAACCTTGCTTTGAGTATTTGAGAAAACGCCACCAATCACGATGGTTTCACCGTCATTGACCAGCACCTTCGCGTTGACCTCGTTCTTCTTGATCGGCGGTACATCCTGCACTTTGTTCAGGTAGTCCGGTTCGTCCTTGGTGACCTTGACCTCCATGATGATGCGGTTGTCGGGGGTGATCTGCGGTGTCACTTCCAGGGACAGCGAGGCTTCTTTGAACGATACCGAGGTCGCGCCGCTGGAGCTGGCTTCCTGATAGGGAATCTCGGTGCCTTTGAGGATCTTCGCGGTTTCCTTGTCGGAGGTGACCACCTTCGGTTGCGAGACGATTTCGCCGTTACCGGTCTTCTCCATGGCCGTCAGCTCAAGGTCGAGCAGAACATTGTCAGTGATGAAGGCGATACCAATCCCGGACGTGTTGTTGACAGTGCCCATGTCGACGAATGGCGAATTGGTGCTGGTGCTACCCGGCGTGCCGATGGTGGTCGATGAGCCGTTACTGACCCCGGAGGTGTTCCAGTTGCCCTTGTTCTGCACCGAACCGCCCCAGCGCACACCCAGACTCTTGTCGTAATCGACGTTGGCTTCAACGATCCGTGCCTCGATCATCACCTGACGCACCGGAATATCCAGTTGCGCCACGATCCGCCGCAGTTCATCGAGACGATCCTGAGTCTGGTAGGCAATGATGTTGTTGGTGCGCTCATCGACGGTAATCGAGCCACGCTCGTCGATTTTGGCCTCGGCGCTGGTCACCGACTGGAACAGCTTGGCGATGTCCGCGGCCTTGGCGTAGTTCACTTGCAACAGCTCACGGCGCAGTGGCGCCAGTTCGGCGATCTGTTTCTGCGATTCGAGCTCCTGGCGTTCGCGGGCGGCGATTTCGTCGGCCGGAGCGACCAGCAACACGTTGCCGATCTTGCGCTTGTCCAGCCCCTTGGTTTTCAACACCAGATCCAGCGCCTGATCCCACGGCACATTTTGCAGACGCAGAGTGATCCCGCCCTGAATCGTGTCACTCGCCACCAGATTGAGGTTGGTGAAATCGGCGATCAGTTGCAGCACCGAGCGCACGTCGATGTCCTGGAAGTTCAGTGATAGTTTGTCACCGATATAGGCCTGTCGATCTGCGTTGCGTTTTTGCAGGTCATCCGCCGTGATCGGCCGGATGCTGACGGTCAGTTTGTTATCGGTCTGGTAGGTGGAGTAATCGAACGTACCGCTGGGCTCAACGGTGATGATCGCGCGGTCGCCAGTGGCGGCGGCGTTGACGAACTGCACCGGCGTGGCGAAATCCTTCACGTCGAGGCGCACCCGCAGCTTGTCGGGCAATTGCGTGCGGGCGAAGCTGAGGATGATCTTGCCGTCATGCTCCTGAATATCGGGAGCAATGGTCGGGTCGGACAGGTCGATGACCACGTTACCCTCCCCCTCCGTGCCTCGTTGAAAATCCACGCCGCGAATGGCTTTGGTTTTTGGCACGAACGCCCTGGCGGGTGCGGAAGCCGCTGCCGTGGTCGCACGGGACGCCGCCACAGCAACCGGGCGCGCAGTGGTTGTCGGCGCCCCCTGACCTACCACCACAAAAAGATTGTTGCCCTCGACCCGCGTGTCATATGGCGCCAATTGCGTGAGATTGACGATCAGGCGCGTCCGATCCTTCGCTTCAACCACCGTGGCCGTGCGTGCATTGCCCCTACCCAGATCGAGATGCTTGCTGGCCAACTGGCTGGCGACACCGGGCAAATCCAGCGCGATCCGCGCCGGCGAATCGGTGGTGTAGCCCTTGGGCTGCGGCGGCGGGCCGTCGAATGACAGCTTCAACTCGACACGGTCACCCGGCAACGCTGCTACGTCCAGCGCCTTCAGATTAGCCGCCTGAACCATCGGTGACATCAGCGCTATCCATAGCGAAAAACCGAGGGTGGAGAAAATCCTGTTCATTATTCGACTTCCACTATGAGTGCTCTTTCAAAGGAATGGTGCGCGGACGCTCCAGCCAGGCGCCGTCGCCATCAGGCACGATTTCGACCACATCGACCTGGGTGGCGCTGATGGCAACGATGCGGCCATCGTTGCGCCCCAGGTAATCGCCAACTTTCAGGCGATGCACTCCACCCGCTCCGCGCAACAATGCGAAAGAACCGGCGGCATTGCCGATCGTACCGACCATCTCGAACTGCTCGATGTTGAAACCTTCGAGGTATTGCTTGATCCGGTTGGGATCCGGTTTTACGTTGCGCGAGCCTTGTTTCTGCCCGGCCAGATCGACGCGCACCTGGCGCGAGAACGGGCTACGCAGGTTGGCGGCGCTGTAAGTGAATGTCGGGTAAGACCGAAATGTCGGGGTTGGTTCAATCTTGCCTGCCGGGCGCAGGCGTACTTCATTCATGTAGGCGTCGAGGTCGCTGAGGTCATCGCTGCCACCACATCCACTTAATGCCAGCAGCACCATCGACAAGGCCAGATAACGAATCAGGGTCATTTTTGCAGCCCTTTGTCGTTATAGCGGTAAGTCTTGGCAAGGATGCTCATGCGCAGTTTCGGCCCGCCCTCCTTATTGGCAGGGGCTAGTTCGAAGTCATGCAGGGTGACGATGCGCGGCAACCCGGCCACTCCGCTGACGAAGGTAGCAAGGTCGTGATAGGCGCCAGTGACGGTGATCTGAATCGGCAGTTCGATGTAGAACTGCTGGGCGACCTCCGGCAAGAGTTTGATCTCCTCAAACTCCAGACCACTGCCCAAACCGGTACGCGTGATGTCTTCCAGCAAGCCTGGCACTTCGGTGTCGCTGGGCAATTGCCGCAACAACACGCCGAACGTGTTCTCCATTTCCTTCATCTGCTGGGTGTACAACTCCAGATTCGCCGACAGGCGCGCCTTGCTGGCGAATTGCTCCTTGAGCGTGGCCTCCTCCTCGCGTTTGGCATCGAGCTGGTTTTCCATGTCACTGATGAAAAAGTTGTAACCCAGCGCCAACACCAACACCATCAACAACGCCCCCGCGATGGCTTTCACTGCCGCCGGCCAGGAACCGATATTGCTGCTATCCAGATCGTTGAAGTCGATGCTGCGCAGACTGTCCAGCCATTCGGACGGCTTCATGGCTCGTCCTCCACGGTCTTGGGCTGGGTCTGACGAACGGTCAACTGAAAGAGATTGGCCTGCTCCTGCTGATCGGCGGAAGTCGCTTTCACTTCGTTCAGGCTCGGTGCATCGAACCAGTCGGACGCATCCAGATTGCGCATCAACTCTGAGACGCGGTTATTCGACTCCGCAGCTCCGCTGATCGACAGGGTTTTGCCGGTCATTTTCACGTCAGTGAAATACACGCCATCGGGCAACGTGCGCGCCAGTTGATCGAAGATCCGCCCGCTGACCTGCCGGTTGCCCTGCAAGTCCTGGATGATGCGCATGCGCTCGACCAGCTGTTGACGGTGGGCCTTGAGCTCGCTGATCTGCTTGATCCGCTCGTCGACCACGGCGATCTGTTTGCCGATGTAGTCGTTGCGCGCCACTTGCCGGGCGATGGCGTTGCTGATGATTTGATCGGCAATGAATACGGCGCCCACCGAACCGACCACCACCCCGATCAAGGTCAGCAGAAAGCGTTTACGCCGCTCTTCGCGGCGCTCCTCACGCCAGGGTAAAAGGTTGATCCGCGCCATCAGTCGAAACTCCTGAGCGCGAGCCCGCAGGCAATCATCAGGGCTGGCGCGTCACTGGCCAGGGCCCCGGCGTTGACCTTACTGCTCAGGGCCATGTCGGAAAAAGGATTGGCCACCTGCGTCGGGGTATTCAGGCGTTGCTCGATCAGGCGATCCAGCCCCGGTACCGACGCCGTGCCGCCGGCCAGCAGGATGTGATCGACCGCGTTGTATTGCCCGGAGGCGAAGAAGAACTGCAAAGAGCGCGACACCTGCTGCACCAGCGCCTCGCGAAACGGCTGCAGCACTTCGCTGACGTAGTCGTCGGGCAGGCCGCCCTGTTTTTTCGCAAGGCCCGCCTGCTCGATGGTCAGGCCATAGCGGCGCTGGATTTCTTCGGTCAGTTGCCGGCCACCAAAGAGTTGCTCGCGGGTGTAGATGATCTTGCCGTTGTGCAGGACGCTGAGGGTGGTCATGGTCGCGCCGATGTCGACCACCGCTACGGTCAGACGCTCCTGGGACGCGGCCAACTGCGTCGCGAGCAACCCAAACGAGCGCTCCAGCGCATACGCCTCGACGTCGACCACTCGAGCGGTAAGCCCGGCCAGCGCGAGGGCCGCTTCACGGACTTCGACGTTTTCCTTGCGGCAGGCGGCGAGCAGCACGTTGACGCGCTCGGGGTTACGCGGCGAGACGCCCTGGACTTCGAAGTCGATGGCGACTTCGTCCAGCGGATAGGGAATGTATTGGTCGGCTTCAATCTTGAGCTGGTTCTCCAGCTCGTCGTCGGTCAGGCCCGCATCCATTTCGATGATCTTGGTGATCACCGCCGAACCGGCCACCGCCACCGCCACGTTCTTGTTGCCGGTGCGTGCCTTGACCAGCACCCGGCTCAGGGCCTGGCCCACACCTTCGAGCTCGGCGATGTTTTTTTCGACCACGGCGTTCGCCGGCAACGGCTCCACCGCGTATGCCTCAACCCGGTAGCGGTCGCCCTGACGGCTCAATTCCAGCAGCTTCACCGAGGTGGAGCTGATGTCGATCCCCAGTAACGTATTGGTCTTTTTATTGAAGAGTCCCAGCACTACCAATTCCCTATGACTTTCCGTGAGTTACGGACTCTGTAATACGCATTGCGTTCCTTCACCCCGTCTTGACAGAAGCGCAAATGACGCCTCCAGCAGAAAAGTGCTTATAATGCCCAGCGATTTTTTCCGCTTTTTACTGCCAGCGCGGGTCGTTCTGTGTGTCGCCACAACCCCCGTTGCCAAATTCATTCTTTGCCCTGGATGTCCAAACGCCTTGATTCGTTTGCTGAAATTTTTCGGTTGGTCCATCGTCGCCGTTTTCTGCGGACTGCTTTTAGGTCTCAGCGGGGCGTATCTTTACCTTAGTCCGGGTTTGCCATCCGTGGAGGCTCTGAGAAGCATTCAGTTGCAGATTCCACTGCGGGTCTACAGCAGCGATGACAAGTTGATCGCAGAATTCGGCGAAATGCGCCGGACTCCGATCCGTTTCGCCGACATTCCCCCCAATTTCATTAATGCGTTACTAAGTGCTGAAGACGACAATTTCGCCAATCACTACGGTGTCGATCCAAGCAGCCTGATGCGCGCCGCGACCCAACTGGTCAAGAGTGGACACATTCAATCCGGCGGCAGCACCATCACCATGCAGGTGGCGAAGAACTTCTTCCTGACCAGCGAACGCAGTTTCTCGCGCAAAACCACCGAAATCCTCCTGGCTCTGCAAATCGAACGTCAGCTGACCAAGGACGAGATCCTCGAGCTGTATGTGAACAAGATCTATCTGGGCAACCGCGCCTACGGCATCGAGGCGGCGGCGCAGGTTTATTACGGCAAATCGATCCGTGACGTCAGCCTCGCGCAGATGGCGATGATCGCCGGCCTGCCGAAAGCTCCGTCGCGTTTCAACCCGCTGGCCAACCCGGCGCGCAGTAAAGAACGTCGCGACTGGATCCTCGGACGCATGTACAAGCTTGGCAAGATCAACGAAACGGACTACACGGCTGCGATCAACGAGCCACTGAACGCCAGCTATCACGTGCCGACCCCGGAAGTGAACGCACCGTACATCGCCGAAATGGCCCGTGCCGAAATGGTCGGCCGTTATGGCAGCGACGCCTACACCGAAGGTTTCCGCGTCACCACCACGGTGCCGAGCAACTTGCAGGAAATGGCCAACACCGCTCTGCACGAAGGTTTGATGACCTACGACCAGCGTCACGGCTACCGTGGCCCCGAGTCGCGCCTGCCGGGCAAGACCCGTGAAGCGTGGGCAACCGAACTGACCAAACAGCGCACTATCAGCAGCCTGGAACCGGCGATCGTCACCCAGATCGACAAGAACGGTCTGCAAGTGCTGACCCGCACCGGCGAAGAGCACGTTGCCTGGGACACCATGAAATGGGCACGGCCGTTCCTCAACACCAACAGCATGGGCGCCAACCCGCGCCAGCCCTCGGATGTGGCACAGGTCGGCGATCTGGTTCGCGTGCAGCGCCAGAAAGACAACTCGCTGAAGTTCAGCCAGATTCCGCAGGCGCAAGGCGCACTGGTATCGCTGGATCCGCAGAACGGCGCGATTCGCTCGCTGGTCGGTGGTTTCGCCTTCGAGCAGAGCAACTACAACCGCGCCATGCAGGCCAAGCGTCAGCCGGGTTCGAGCTTCAAGCCGTTCGTCTATAGCGCTGCATTGGACAGTGGTTACACCGCCGCCACACTGGTCAACGATGCGCCGATCGTGTTCGTCGACGAGTACCTGGACAAGGTCTGGCGCCCGAAGAACGACACCAACACCTTCCTCGGCCCGATCCGTCTGCGCGAGGCGCTGTACAAGTCGCGCAACCTGGTGTCGATCCGCTTGCTGCAGGCGATGGGCGTGGGCAAGACCATCGACTACATCACCCGCTTCGGCTTCAACAAGCAGGATCTGCCGCCAAACCTGTCGCTGGCACTGGGCACTGCAACGCTGACGCCGATGGAGATCGCCACCGGTTGGAGCACCTTCGCCAACGGCGGCTACAAGATCACCCCGTACATCATCGACAAGATCGAAAGCCGCAATGGCGACACGCTGTTCGTCGCCAACCCGCCGACTGTGCCTCAGGGTGGCTCAGCCAGCGACGGTATCGCAGCGCCGGCCGAGCAGTCGCTCACCGTCAACGCCGCGCCGGTTCCGGGTGAAGCTTCGGGCGCCGCAGCGGCACCACAAGCGCCGGCCGTAGCGGAGCGGATCGTCGATGGTCGCACTACTTATATCCTCAACAGCATGTTGCAGGACGTGATCAAGCTCGGCACCGGTCGTCGCGCGCTGGCGCTGGGTCGCAGCGACATCGCCGGTAAAACCGGCACCACCAACGAATCGAAAGACGCCTGGTTCTCCGGTTACAACGCCGATTACGTGACCACGGTATGGACGGGCTTCGACCAGCCGGAAAGCCTAGGTCGCCGAGAGTTCGGTGGCACCGTGGCACTGCCGATCTGGATGAACTACATGGGCGCTGCGCTGAAGGACAAGCCGCCTCACGTCCAGCCTGAGCCGGAAGGTTTGCTCAGTCTGCGGGTAGATCCGGTCAGCGGCCGTGCGGCGACGCCGAGCACGCCAGGGGCTTACTTCGAGCTGTTCAAGGCTGAAGACACACCACCGTCGGTGAATGAGCTGGGTAATGGCTCGGTACCGGGTAGCCCGCTGCCGGCGGACGAACAGGCGCCGATCGATTTGTTCTGATCCTGAAGCAGCAAAAAAGCCCCGCCTTCGATTGAAGTGCGGGGCTTTTTTATGCCTCAAAGCACGATCAGAAGATCGCAGCCTTCGGCAGCTCCTACAGGATCGTTGCCGATCCGCGAAATCGGCAGTGTCCACGGCCAACTGCAGGAGCTGCCGAAGGCTGCGATCTTTTGATCTGTGTCTAGTCCTGAAATAGGTTTACACCTGTTTCACCCTAACGCCCGATGCACCGCATCGGGCGTTTTGTATTTTAAAGAGAGGTGCGGCCGCTCCTGGTTGTAGATCGTGACGGCCTCTCGCACCATCTGTGTGGCCTGCGCAAAATCCGCAGGTCGGTGGATCAAGAACTCTGTTTTCAAGATGCCGTTGACCCGCTCTGCCAAGGCGTTTTGGTAGCAGTCGTAGCCGTCGGTCATCGAGCAAGTGATGCCATGCTTTGCGTGCATTTCTTGATAAAGGGCCGAGCAGTACTGCGCGCCTCGATCCGAGTGATGGACCAGTTTCTGAACGCTTCGACGTCGCTTCAAAGCCATTCGAAAGGCTTGCACCACGGAGTTGGTGTGCAGACTTTCATGCACGTGATAGCCGACTATTTTTCTCGAAAAGACATCCGTCACTAAACTCAAATAGGCAACGCCATCACGGGTAGGCAGGTAAGTAATATCGGCCACCCAGACCTGTTCTGGGCCGGTAGCGACTATTTGTTCCGGGCTTGGTTTCAGCAGATTGGGGTGTCGGCGGAAGCGATGATGGCTGTCGGTCGTCTTGTGATACGCCCGTTTTCTGCGGACCAACTGGCGGCTTTCCCGCAAAACCGCGAACAAACGATCCCGGCCAACATGGAGCTCCTGTTGCTCACGCTGCTCATGCATCATCGAATGCAGCTTGCGAGTGCCGATGCACGGTTGGCGAGCACGGACCTTCTCTACAAACGTTATGAGCTGCTGATCCTGGTCGGCCCGAGCCCTGTAGACCCGGTTGCGTTTGTAATAGGCCTGACGGCTTATTCCCATAAATTGGCAAGCCCTGCTGACACTCAGGGTTTGGGTTTGCGCAACGACTTGCCGGGTCGCTTTTTTACGACAGATACGCCGTAGTCATTTTTCAGAACATCGACCACGGCTTCAAAGAATTGGGCTTTCTGAGTTGCCAGCGCCAGTTGTTCCTCGAGTTCTTTGATTCTTTGCTCGGGAGTCAGTGGCAAGGTTGGCTCGTCCATAGATCTGATCCTCTGGGAACGAATGGAGGCGCCTTGGCTCCAGTCCTGGCGACCATGTTTGCGTAACCAAACCAGCACCGTCGACCGACCCTGAATCCCATAGCGCCGCTGAGCCTCTTTATAACTCAACTCGCCTTTTTCGACCTGGTCGACAACCGATAATTTAAAAGCCAGTGTGTAATCACGCTGACTGCGCTTCGTGCCCGTATCCATTGCACCTTCCTGAAAAGAAGTCAGAAGGTGTAAACCTTATTCAGGACGGGACACTGCCATACAAAAAGCCCCGACTCTCTCGTTATTCCCCCACCTGGGAATACATAGTTCGGATGCTTAAGTCAGTAATGAATCACCATACCCCTCTCTGAGGGGTATTTTTTTGCTCTGTCCGTGTGAAAGCCATACCGTAATCTACCATTGTATGTAGCTGGAACTTGGTTCTATGTATCAGGGAAAGGATATGGGGTTGAAGTTTCTATGCTTCTTAGCAGACAGCTTTTATCCGATCGTCGCCATCGTTAGCGTTGGCCAGCTTCGCGTATCGCAACCTCATCGATTGGAGCAACGCTATGCCTACAGGTTACTACTTGGCATGCCTCGAAACTCACCGTTATGTATGGATAGGCGCGCTTGGCGACACAACGTCCGCAGCGGGTGTCGACGCTGAACTCGTATCTAATTTCTGCTTGGTACACCGCGGTAAGGCGCTCATTGTGGTTAGCGAAACACATCAGGTCGTTGAGAACGGCTACGAATGGGCGAATTAACCTGCACAGTTCGTAGATGAGGAGCACTTCATGTTTGTTACGGTGAAGGCTCGTGTCTACACAGATGCGACAGGTGTCTACACGGAACTGCCAGCGCTGCTTACGCCCGATGGTGTGCTAGAGACGCTGCTCGACTATTGTCTTCACCGAAGCCACGACCGAAGTCTGACGTGGATGCGGAAGGTGACACGCTCCGTGCGGATGTTCCTCGAGTATCTGCAAACCAATCCGGAGGAGTGCGAAACCTACCTACTATTCCAGAACTTCGCCCAACGACTCTATACCGGGACTTTCGACCGCGAGACAAGACTTGATCCCAGCGGCTTGTGCTGGCCGCCACGCTCACCGCAGGATGCTTCACACATTATCACCCACCTCTCCGACTTCTTCGATTGGCTCGGCAAGACCCGACCTGAGGCGGCCAAGGTGAACTCCCAATATGCAGGCAGCGCCTTTGATCGACAGACCGACGAGGCCGCTTATCAGTACAAACGCAGCAAGGCCTTCCTTGGACATACCTGGGCGCAGAACCTATCCCCCGCCGAGACAGGGCACTTTGTGCGAGGCCAGCGCCTACCTAAGGTTGAGCGAAGCGATCCCCCGGCCTTTCCGGAAGAGCGCTTCGAGGAACTGCTGGTCAAGGGATTTTGCGTTGCTGGACGCTACGACTATCGCGGCATGCTCCTCACCTTGCTGCAGCACGGCGCGGGCTTCCGTGAATCGGAGCCTTTCCATCTCTACATCTCCGACGTGTGCCCGAACCCTGCCAATCCACGTCAGGCGCAGGTCTTCATCCACCATCCGAGCCACGGTGCCGCACCCAGCGATTGGCGCGACGAGCGGGGACGGCCATGCAAGGGCAAGCGATCCGAATACCTCGCCCTCCAGTTCGGCCTCGTCCCCCGTACCGACCTGATGAACCGACGACACGCTGGCTGGAAGGGCGGCATGCACGATGGGGCTTACTACAAGCAGGCGTACTGGTTTGTGCCTGAGTACAGCGAGTGGTTCCTGCAACTCTGGCACCGTTACCTCGAACAGGTAGCGCGTATTGAGCGTGGCCACCCATTTGCCTTTATCAACCTGAGCCGTGAGCCCATCGGCGCTATGTACACGCTCACCCAGTACAACAAGGCGCACGCTGCGGCATGCGAACGTATCGGGCTCACGGTGAGTAAGGCGCTGGGCACCACGCCGCACGGTCACCGCCACGCCTATGGCCGGCGACTGCGCAAAGCTGGCGTCGATAAGGAGTTCATCCGTCGCTTCATGCACCATGCGTCGCTCGAGAGCCAGGAGGTCTACACCCAGGCGAACACTCGCGAGGCCCTCGCAGCACTAGAGGCAGCTGCGCAGCGGTTACGGGATAAATACGACGGGATACTTCCAGCGACTGGTTTGTTGTTGCCCCGATAGTGAACTCGAAGATTAGGAGCTCTCATGGCAGAAAAGAAACCTACAGCGCTCAAAGCCTCAACCATCTTGGCCCCAAAGGTAATAGGAGTTCGACGTGAATCGGACATCGCGCTTGGCTGGGTCGAGCGCGATTATCCGCAACTGGGTGTCTGGCGCATATTTGCGATGGACTGGCTGAAGGGCGAGACTACCGGCCTAGACAAGAAGCTGAAAGCCTTGAGCGCGTTCTTTGAGCGATTTCTTATCCAGCAGAGACTGCCGCTGGACCCTGCTGTGTTCCTATCGAGAAACTCAATTCTTCCTGACTTATACCGGGTGGCACTCCCAGATTCGATAGAGGGCGTTGTATCTAATAACTGGATTCACTCCTTCTTGAATTTCGTGCTGCTACGAGAATTCAGCAAACCAGCCGACGACGGTCAGCCGGTGATCTTGCCATCCTTCCGCAATCCTGTTCCCCGCCTCTCTAGGGCCGGGATGCTCAAAAATTATGAGAGTGTGTACTCTCCGCTACCTTACGGCTATATCGTGCGCTTGCGGCAGATACTTGCTGCGGGGCCACATTTCCGCGACTGGCAGTGGGCGCAGGATGCGTTAGGGACCGCAACTGGTCATGGCGGATCTGTCGCACCAGACTGGTTCGAGGTAGAAGAAGAACAGATAGATCGCAATGACCCGGACTGCGTATGGCGAGTCAGGAAATTTAACCGGAATTATCGCGGTGGGTCAGTGCTGGAAATGTGGAGCCCGGTTCGATGGGTGGCCCTGCTCGTGAAGCTCATTTTGCCGCTGCGCAACCACCAGGTCCGCCTGCTCGACTCGGGCGAAGCTGATACTTGGCGGTATGAGAAAAGTGTTTGGGTTCTAAATACGAATAGGCTAGCGGAGGGTAGCGAACGCCGACCGCTGCGACAGGGAGTATTTCGCCGTAGCGACACATTTGTCGATGGTGCCGAACTGCCAACCCAGCTCTACATAAACACTAACAAGACCTCTGACATCGCCAAGTCCGGACCTGAAAAAGGCTATGTCCTGCCATGGCCCGCTGGGGGGGCTGAGCATCAGGATATATTGTACTGGTTTGAAAAACTGCGCGACTGGCAAGAGAAATACAACCCGATTTCGAGGCGCACGAACTGGGCAGAATTGGACGCGCGTCACATTATGGTGAAAAGCGAGGTGCAACTGGCAGGTTATCCCAGGGCCTGCTTTCTCTTCCGCCTGCCGGAATCGCGCGATGGCAAGCGCAACCTTCCTTTAAGCCGAGACTCGTTGGATATGCCTTGGTATCGCTTGCTGGAGACGCTCGAGCTGCAGCTTGCCAACCAAGGCGAAACGCATTGCAACGGCATCCCGATTCGTTTCATTCCGGCCCAGGAATTACGAACCAAAAGAAAACCAGGAACATATACAGTAACTCTCTTTCCTCTGCACAGTCTGCGAGTATCACTCATCACCGCGCTTGCCCTAGAAGGGCTGGTGCCGTTCCCTATCCTTCAAAAACTCGTAGGCCACAGCCGTTTGCTGATGACTTTGTACTACACCAAGCCCGGTGCGACGCATATCCGCGACGTGTTGCGTAAGGCAGTAGAGCGACTGGAGGAGAGCAAAGAAGTAAGCATTCAAAATTTTCTACTAGACACCGAATATGATGAACTCCTAGAAAAGGCCATCTGCAACAGCGTGTCCGGCTTTGCCGCCGCCATTCCCTCGCATCCAGCCGCACGGAACCCAGTTGGTTGGATGCCAATGCACCACGGGCTTTGCTTGGTCGGCGGCAACACTAGTGAAATCGAAGAGAATAGCTCGGTGGGTGGTTGCTATAACGGCGGCCCTCAGATTGGCTCACCGAGTTTAAAGAAATATGGCCCAGTGCCCGGCGGTAGCAGAAATTGCGTGCGCTGCCGCTGGTTTGTGACCGAGCCGCACCATATGCCTGCACTGGTCGCCCACTTTAATACTCTCGCCTATCACTTTGACGAGGCACGTAACGCCTGTATTACTCATGAAAACACGCTGCAAGACCTGAAAAAACAAAAAGCGGACGCCGAGGAAGAAAACCAACCGTTTGTGCGGATTGACGCGTACCGGCAGGCAGAGCGGGTCTGGGAAAAAAGCATTAAACGCTTCAGCGACCTTGCCGAGGACTTGGTAGCCTGTTGGCGTCTCATCGAACGCTGCAAAGCTGCCCTTCATGCGCAGCTTGGCGATGGTACGCAATTAATCGTAGCTGGCATGGTGGGTGATGTGAATATCGCTTTCGAAGAAACGGAGTCGGAGTTACTCCAGCTTGCGGGCGTATGCGAAAGCGTTGAGGTCTACCCTGACCTAGAGCCGGGTAAGGCGGTGTTCCGTCGTAGTCAGTTGCTTGATGCTGTCCTTTATCGCGAGGATCTGTCTCCCCTGTTCATGCTACTAAGCGAACAGGAGCAACTTCTCGCCGGCAACGCTTTTATGCGCCACCTTGCGCAGAAAATGAACCCGGAGAATCCCGCGCTTGGCCAACGCCAAGTGATTCATTTGATTGACGCGGGTGTGAGCCTAAGCCACCACTTCGACATAGACCTCGCTACGCTGCTACCGCCGATAAATTGCCCTCAGACAGCTTATGCCAGGCACCGGGTCCTCCCAGGAGACGAGACATGAATGGCAAAACGGACATTCACCCGGATGCGGTCCTAGAAGCGTTACTAGCCAAAGGCGGGCGTTCGAACCGCCGCGCAAACCTGGCGAAGATGCACGAGCTTTGCCGCAAGCATTATGAAGCCAGGTCCCGAGACTTTTCGTTGCCAGCCATCGGCCGGCTGGCCGAAGCTGGCAACGTCATGAAGGGGCGAGCTCTCTATAACGCCCAGTCCGCAGACTATCGAGTGCTCATCGAAGCTTGGGCGGCCTACGCCGGACCGCCGGTGCCAAAACCGGCGAAGGTGCTGGCAAGCCATGAGTATCTGATTCGCATTGAAGATCCAGCTATCCGCTCCATCATGCAAGCCGTCATCGCCGAGCGAGATAAGCTCAAGGCACAACTCAACGTCCTTAAGGCTAACACTCAAGTTACTGTTGACCGACGCCCACTGGGAGCAACTATCCCGGTGGCCCCTGGAATGCAGTCAGTAGCTGTGCTTGCCCTCTCTGCGCAACTAACCCCGTCTGAACGAGATTCTCTTCAGAAGGCCATATCACCCGAGTACCTTGGAGAACGAAGCCTTCATGAAGGCAGCCATGGCGAAATTATCAATGAGCGAGGCCGGACAATATTTGAAGTGGGCTTTGCGAGGGCGATACGTAAAATACTGGGTAATTGACGTCAACTGCAATTTATTCTAGCGAAAAATGAACTGCTGAGTTGATTAGAAGAGTACAAAGCCGTAATCGCAAGGAACTGTAATGGCACATCGTGACATAAAATACAAACGAAAAAACCTAACCATACATAAATCAGTCACTACACCGCATTTCAACGAAAGGACCGTGCTAGTTACCAGCACTTGGGATTACGTTGACTTGTGGCTGAAGCGGGCCGGAAAAAAAGATGCTAGGTTTTTCTGGAGTCAGGCAAGGAGTTTCTATGACGCCACTAAAATGCTCCCTAAAACGTCTGCCCCTCTCACTGCTTACTATTGCTTCTTGAATGCAACAAAAACACTATTGCTAGCCAAAGGCGTCCAGTTCAGCGATGAGCACGGTGTATCGGGTTACACGAAAAAGGGACATACCTCCCTTAGTAATGAGCAGGTAAAATTTAAGACTTCCGGCATCCTTCCAGCACTGTGCCGACACCTAGGTGAGCCTGCTGACGAAAACTCATATTCGCTAAAGGATCTTTTATATAATCTCCCTGGCATACACCGAGCGTTTAACTTGACCTATAGCTCTGATTCTGAGCTTTTTATACCATTGGCAGATCCAAAAATTGTTAAGTCTGCAAAAACAAATGAGGCATGGTTTTGTGCTGAAGTCACAGGGCAATACGCCACAAACCATACTATGAACAAGCTACCCGATAAATTCGAACGAGATATCAGTGTTGAAGATGCTTTTCTAATTAGATCAACTAACAGGTTCAACTGGAAGCCGAATCAGGTTGAGCAGAACCTGGTAAGATATAAAGGCTACCATACAAAGCTCAGAAAAAATATTTACTATATAAACGGCGCTCAGCGGCTTTGGTACTTGAAGCGCGCAGGCAATATCGCAGGCCTTATACCTAGAAGCTCCATGACCATCGCTTTTGCTGCTATGCATAAATTATCTGAAATGGCTAGATATGAGCCTGATAAGTTGTCACGACATTTCGACTGCCAACATAACTGGCTACTCTCGGAGTTCATATCTTCGGCATCTGCCCAATTTATTGATGAAATATCTTCTGAGCTTACAGGTCATGAATTCATGTTGCCTGGCAGAAACTGACTAATTTGAGTTGTCGCCCTCATAATTGTTGTAGCTTTAAATCAGGGGTCGAGATAAATATCGTCAGTACGCTCTAATATGCTCAATCGTAGGAGATATCTGATGGACGTCGCATGGTTTCTGAAACGGCGCGTTAGCTTTATCCGATACTTTTATCGCGATGCCTCTGCACCTTTTGTCGAGCGTATACGTTTGATCGAAACAGGTGAGCCCTTTGAGCCCCCATATAGTGATGACGGCGAGCCACCGTACTAGATCGAGTGGGGTGAAGCATCCGATGCTGTTCAGATGCTGGGGCACTCCTGTGTATCGATGCTGGCTGGTGGATTTGGACAATAAAAACTGTCGCTGAAGGTTTGGAGGCCGCAAGGCCTCCATCTCTGTATCAATCTTCTTAAGCTGACTGTATCAGGCATGAATTCAAAGATTGCTACTAGTTTTCCATTGCATTCCACTGGGGCGACAGCCATGGAGCGCGGGAGAAATCAAAGATAAATTTTGTCCCTATGGCTTCTTAGGTGATAGTCTTTAAGGTAATCTAAATAACTCTGGTAGTATATTTTTGGAGTTCCAAGGTCGGCGACCATTTCCTCAAAATCTCTAGGAAAGGGACGATATATAGTTTTTATCTCTCTCATTCGTGAGGCATAAATACCGTTATGATTGTGGTCGCCTTCATAGCTCGAGTACAGATATTTTCCCCCAACACTAAACCCGCGCTTCGCCAGCATCCGATCAACTTCTAGCTCAGCTGTTTCCGGATGCATATAGAACCATTCGGAGTTTCGACCTGTATATAAGTGCATGACTGGATCAGCAAATGATCTTCGGTGAATATAGCCTTCGATATCCTTTAGCTCAACCTTTGAAATTCCATAGGTTAGTTTTGAGAGATTATAAGTGGCAAAAAGTACAATGAAAGGGTTATAGGTTTTTCCCTCAGCAAGTCTTTGTTCAGGGGTTTTTTTTGTTGTTAACCCAATTTTTGATATGCTCATATCTCTAATGTCGGCCACGATATACAGCCATCCATGTTCAGAGAGCGGATATGCAGCATAGTGATCGTTTTGTTCGGCTATTTCTTCGTCTGAGTCAAATCCATCATATTCGAAGTTCATTGAAAGGTTTTGCCCAAGAAATGATAATCTAGTATTGGTTAAGTATATTATCTCCATTCTTAATCAGCATTGTCAATGAAAGTTAAGGAGCATCCTATGTGGCTCAGTGAAACTGCGAAATATCCATAACCGCACGTTTTATGTAAATACCCTTCCCCCACAGCGATGCTGTATCAGAGATGAGAGTAGGCTTCCCGGAGTCTGAGAGGACCAAAAGGAGGCGTCTACAAAATTACTTACTGACAACCTATCGTCGTTATTTTGAAAGGAGCTGTGTGATGACTCGAACTAAAATAGCTAAAGCCAAAATAAGATCAATCAAGTCGCTCTTTTTTTTCATCTCGTGGGAAGGACACGAGCTAAATGTACAAATTTTTTGAGCAAACGCATGGGGGGATTGCGGGGTGAGGTGGGTATAGGAAGCGAAACCAAGCCAAATTGCTCAGCTTAGTTTCGCCCAGCTGCCGCTAAGTCAGCTCACGGGAGGCGGAGCCAAGCTGGTTTGCTGCTTACGATGTCCTTCCTCTGCAGTAACGCCGCTGTCCGTCGGCACGAGCGACCAGATCTTCGCCTCGATGCCGTCGTTCTGGAGCTTGCGCATGAAATATCGCGCCTGCAGCGCATCGTGGGTCGCGATTACGACCTGAAAACCGTGGTCGACAATGTAGTCACGCAGCAAATCGAAGACCGCGGACGCATGCACCAGGTCGTGGTGCTGGGTCGGATCATCGAGCAGCAGGGCTTTCCAAGGTGACCATTGGTGACTCATGGCCATTGACAACAGGAAGGTCAACTGAAGATCAGTCAGCTGAGCCTCGCTTGCGACGTCAGGTACCGGGGCTGATTTCTTGCCCAGCGGTACTGAGACCTCGGCCCGTTCCTTATTGTAGGAGGTGAAAAACTTAAGGCTCGCTTCGTGGAACCTCGTTTCGCGCACGACCCGCTTGAGCAGTGCCTGCCAGCGGGGAACAACCTTACTAACGTGCTTCTGAACGTTTCCGATTTCCTTCTTCAAGAAGCCATCTAGGGCGTCCATAGCATCCGACAGCTTGGTTAAATCGGCCAGTTGTCCGGTGGCAATAGTGATCCTGTCGTTGAGGTATGCAAAAAAACTCTCTTCTGTGCGATCCAAGCGTTGGACATCGATGAGCCGTTGCGCAAGCTGCGATTCATTCAGCTTGGCCCAAGCCGATATCTCAACCCCCAGATTTTCAAGCATCCCCAAGTTGCTCTCAAGACCAGCCAACGTCGAACGCAAGTTACTGACGCGAGCTTGAGCGGCTTCTGCGAGTGGATCGCCCATTAGGCCAAGCCTCTGCCAGCTGGCGCGCAGCGACGCGAGCTGGGACTGAGCATGCCTGATCGCCTCTTCGGTCGTTCTCACAGCACTGCTTAGCTCTAGCAGCTGGCTTTGTTGTGCGTCTAGCGCCGACTGGACAGTATCCGCTTTCCCATGAAGCTCGCGGATTCGATCGTCGAGCTGGTTTCTTTGTACCGTCAGCTCTTCCAGCGATCGCCCACCGGGTGCGCCTGACGTAAGTGCAGACAACGCGGCGATCGCTTGATCACGTCGAGTCAGCGACTCGCTGTGCCGAACCCGCGCCTGATCGAGCGCGGCAACAGCCGTTTTGTAGGCGTGGAGAGCCTGATCGAAAGTGTCCTGAGCGATCAACGGCTCCAGACCGGCGCGCCGATCTGTCAGGCTTCTGCGACTCGCTGAGATCCCCTCCAGTTGAACCCTTAGCGATTCTTTAGCCAATGGCACTGAATCGCTTGCCAGGATTGGATCAATGCGAAACTGAACAATCGCCCGCTCCAAGACCTGGCACATATCGTCCAGTGCCGCAAGGTTCGCCTGGCAATCCCCCACAGCTTCGAGCGCAGAAACTACCTCGGCGTCGCTTGCGGCCAAGGCCTCTACAGCGGCTTTCAATTGCTGATCGGCATCGGTCAGGCTAGGGTTTATCGCCTGCAAAGCGCTGGTTACACGGTTGTGCAAGTCCTCTGCGCCATGAGGATACAAACACAGCGGACAGCTTCCTTGTTCTGGCGGAAGGTGTTCGGCAATGGAGGCCACCGCCTGGCGAATCGCATCTGCGGAAGAACTCAACGCCTGATAATGATTTCTGGCCGCGTCTTCGGCGGTTTTGCACGCTTGCTGTGCAGCGCGTTTTTCGGCCAGCTCCGCGCCCAGATGGGCGAGAATCTCTTCAAGAAGATCTGACTCTTTACGGTTCTCCTTCAACCGCGTTTCGGTAGCTTCCCACTCGATGACCAACCGCTGGCCTTCACGCAGCCGTTTCTCTGTCTGGTCGAGCGATTGAAACTGATTGTCGAGCTGAGCGTGCTGATTCTGGATCTGCAGGTTGCGCTCATGCTTTTCCCGCAACGCTGCGCATTGTTGTTCGGCGTCCCCGACGACGGTAGCAGCCTCTGTTAACGCCTGGTTACGATGCTCGACCTGCTGTTTGGCACCGGCCTCATTGACCAGTCGCTCCAGCGCTTGTGCCACGCTCACACGCTCCTGTTGAGCGAGCTGGATATTGGTCTGGTGCTCCTGAAGGAGCGTCGCTTGTTCCGTTCGGCTCTTCGAGTGACTATCGAGCGTCTCGCGCGCGGCGGCCAATTGTGCGCTGAGCATTTCGAGTCGAGACCGCACGGCACCGAAGCTTTCTACCAGGCCGTCCGCCTCCGCCAAAACTACGATGAGTGCCTGCACACGCTCCACTTTGATACGCAAGATATCGAGCAGCGCGGAATGGGCGAGGGCCAGGGTGTCCTGATTCACGGGCTCCGAGAGTAGTCCAGGTGAAATCTGTTCAAGACTCTCCGTCTGGACGGCTACCTCTGAAACGACCTTGGCAAGGTGCTCCTGCGGACGCAAGGCCCCTACAGCGCCGGCTGCGGCGATGTCGCGCTCCTGGATGAGTCGATTCCAGTCACCCAGTTCTTTTTCAAGATCAATCAACCCCTTCTGTTGACGGTTTTTTTCGTCGGTCAATGACCGTCGTACAGAGGGAAGCGTCGCGCCGGCCCGGGAACCCTCACGCCCGATCGGAAGCTTCGCCAGCTGGGAACCGGCGTCTTTCTCGTCAGCCTTGACGATCCATTCATTCTCTCTTTGATCAAGCAAATGCGTCAGTCGAAGCAGGAATGGGAGGTCATTTTTGGGGATGCCGGGGAATAGGTCGCTCAGATCTCCTTCCTGGCTGACCTTACCCGCCGCGGTAACTTTGGACGTCGCGGTAAAATCAGCGAAGTTCAAACTGACCTGAGCGAACGCCTCGTCATCCCGAATGACATGGTTAATGTCGTCGTGAAGGCGGGCAATTCTCCCAGTGAGGCCAAATTCAATGGCCTCGAACAAGGTCGTTTTGCCCGTGCCATTGGGTGCGAGGACGATGGTTGCGCCAGGACTCAGCTCGATCTGAACACCAGGGCCGAATTTGCGCAGGTTTGACACCGTTATGGAATTCAACTTGCTCATTGCTGATCCTCGCTGCCAGCCATCGATTCGCGCAGCGAACGCGCAACGTCGGCGCCGTTCGTAGTCGACAGCAGTTCCGTCTTCCAGAAGTCAATATGGTCCTTTGTCCACGATTGAGCGGAGGAGAGCGCTTGTAACGCTGCAACCAGTGGGTCGCTAAGCGTTTCAACTTCGCCTGGAGGGTCGAGCGCCGCCAGGAATGTGCGGTCGAGAAACTCGATCGGCATCTCTTGCTGGCGCGCTACGACTTTCCGGCAGAATCGATCATCCGTTTCAATGCGAGTGGCCTCATCATGAGTGGTGTCTCTAAGGATGATGAACATATATAGATCGGACGTTTCCGGCTCCGGCAAGACGTCGCGAACATTGGCAGCCCACTGGTGAGCCGCTTGTACTGCGTGAGATGGAAGCTCGATCAACAAAACAGTTCGCCAGCCGGCCTTGTCTATACGAGCGCGTTTTAGTCGCAGAATTTGTGAGGCGTGATCAACCTCTGGAAGCTCCATCGCATCCGCCAGTTGTACCTCATACCGACCCTCGGCACGCAGGCTTATCGCCGCGGTCAATTGTTGGAGCGTCATCATAATCAGTGTCCTTTCCCACAAGCTTCGATTGCCGCTTCGCGCGCCTGAAGCCAGGCGTTCCAGTGCTTTTGAAAATGTGCTTGCAGCTTGACCAGCGTCCCGGTTCGTAGCTGCTTATAAACTTGGAATCGGGTGACGAGGAGGCGTGGCTGTCGCTCGGCTGCCATGCTATGACCGGCTTCCAAATCCTCAGCCATACCTGCCTCAAGCAACTCAGTCGCAGACTCCTCTACACCCGAAAGGATGACTACAGGTGGTGGGGCCTGGCCCAACAGCTTGCGTAGATTGTCATCACCCAGGCGCCGAGGCCCGTCATGGTCGGTAGGTTCTCCAGACCAGTGGCGCAGGGCGATGCTTAGCACATCACCAATCGGCTCGATCGAACGCCAGTCAATGCCGCCAAGCCCCACACACGCTAATAGCAGCATGATGGTTGCGGATTCCATCAGTTCCACCGTGCGAGGCCCAATACGCAGCGCATGCTTGGCATTGATGCCTTCGGTCTGGGGATACATCATCTGCTCGAAAAGAAGCAGGCGGGCATCTGGATCTTTGTCTAAATCGGCTCGCCAGATCTGCCACTTTTCTGCCACGGCAGTCGACAAATCATGGTCAGCGATCTCGTTCAGCTTCTTATCGACGCAAATCTGGAGCTGATGCCATACAAGATCATTCATCGCGCTATGAAGCGCATCCGACTCGTCTTTGGTGTTTGCGGGGAAGGAGAGTTCGCGCCCCATGGCGCAAGAAAGTGCCTCGGAATTATCAAACCATGGGAGGTCATCGAGATCACGGTCAGTGTCACCAAGCGTACTCCTCAATTCATTGTGCGCACCTTGGCGCCAGGCGGGCTCCCCCAAAAGCATGGATTCACTGCCCTTTTTCAGATGCAACGCCAGTCGAAGGATGGCGGAGGGCAGCGTGAGCGCCTTGGTGGGGCGGGCATATTTAGCATGCAGTCGAAGCCGCCTGTTCGGAATGCTCTCCGCCCAGTGATGGCTAACGATTTGCTCGGCAGGGCTACGATGAGGAACGGTCGGTGTACTGCCGATGTCGTGCGTGCCGGTGACCGTCCAACTTTGACCGGGTATAGGGTTTGCCAGGTACTGCGTCCAGGTCTGAACACCTGGTAGAAGCAACTTCTGTAGGTGCTTGGCCGCGGTATGGCAACTCACCGCGTTAGTATCAGTGGTGCTGTCCGCGATATAGTCCAGCAGCACACTCAAGGCCATGGCTGAGTCACTGAAATGTCTATCTAGCGACTCACGCGCTCTTACCTCCAATGTACTTTCATCGCCAATACAGTGGATTTCCAGCATCCGCATCTTTTCGACGATATGGGCCCAGTCAATGAACCCGCACCACGTGGTCAGCCACGTATAGACATTCTGGGTGGGCTTATCATCGCGCTTGGAAAGCCCCGCAAGATCTACGCCATCCTTGCGACAGAGATCCCACACCTCGCGCAGATGGGTGATCTTGATAATGTCCTTACCCTTGCCCTTGATCAGAACCTCAGGCCCGGGCAGAGTCAACGAAAAGGTGCGCCTGGACGGTTTCACGCCGATACCGGGCGGTTGCCAGGTCGCCAGACTCTTAAACACTTTTTCGAGCTCTGAGTCGAACTCATCATCAGATGGCGCCTTGGGTTTTTCTTCGGCGGTCGCGGTTTCCGTGATTTTGGTGGCTTTCGCGGTCTTGCGTGGCTTGTAGGAAGCTAGATAGTCAGCCTTGTCCAGGTGCTTTTCACTGAAGCCGCTGGTTTGCCGCTTGATTTGCAGGTGCTCCCAGTGTTCATCACTGTGATAAATGACCACATCGTCCCATTCAGCAATACCGCCTTGCTCGGCGCCAATGCCTAAGGGGGCAGGGCGCCCATCCAGAAATTTATCCACCATGTCCGACAAATGCTGAGCAATCACCAGCTTTTCGTAGCGGCCTTTCTGCTCAAGCCGGAACCTTCTAATCATTATGAATCCCTTCAAGCGATTCGGCGCGCGGGGCACCACTGGCAGGTGGCCCCGTATAGTAGCGAGACGGCTTGGCCGAAGGAACTGCAGGTTATGCACAAATTGGTAGCGCTTACGGATATTTTTTTAGAGCGCAGGCGGATAAGGCTGGGGGTTTTTAAATTGTGTTTTTTGGGTTTTTCGTAGGTGAGTGTCGGGCGCTACAACGCCGAACCGAGCACGCACTTGGCCATCCTCCACCAAGTAGGTCAGTATCTACATGCTGAGTTGGGGCGCTGGGGATGGCGACCACGCTGGGCGAAAGATCGCGCAGCACCGATCAATGCTCGCGTGGAGAAGGTGCCCCTTGTCCATTTTTTCGTGCGATTTGGCCGCATCGCGCAATTATCGCTATCGACAACCGGTTTGAATGTGTCGACGAAGAAAGACCAAAGAAGCAGCCCTACACGGTTACAGGACTATGTTTTCGAACTCCACTAACGTGCGGTTCGACGACAGCGGTGCAGATCTGGGAGCGCTTGACCAGCTCGTGTTGGCCAGGAATCGGGCGCAGCACCCAGGAAGTCTGACACGTGTCACTCCAACGCATGCAGCGACGGATCTGAAGAAGCATTAAAGCCCCTTCTTCCTTGCTGAGCATGAACGCGACTTACTCGCTCACCTCGAAGTAGGCGGTTTTGATTTGGATTCGATGTGGATGATCAAACCCACTCTGCACGTCGATGCGGAAAAGCTCGATACAGTCCTTAACGAGGTCGAGCGCTTGGCTGTGTGGTTCGATCAAGCCTGCTTCGATTGGCTTTACGGTCCTAGGCAGGTAGACATCAACGATCAAAGTTAGAGGCATCCCCGAAACTGCCGGCATCACCCGCCGCGCATAACAGTGCGATGCCATACGATGTATTTCTACATCGTATGACGATGATGGTCGAATGCCCGCACCGGTTAGATCTGAGGTCCCCGCTCACGAAACTATGTACCATTAGGGTAAAAGTCTTTGTGAGCCGGGGCTTTTGTTTGAAGCGCTACAACGACTTAGCCGTTGAACACGTCATCCACGCTTTTCAGCGGGTAGTTCTTCGGATACGGCAGGGTGGCCACACCGGTCTCGATGGCGGCCTTGGCCACAGCGTCGGAGATCAGGGTGATCAGGCGCTTGTCCATTGGCTTCGGAATGATGTACTCACGACCGAATTCCAGCGGGGCACCGCCGTAGGCGTCGCACACATCCTGTGGCACAGGCAGCTTGGCCAGTTCACGCAGGGCGTTGGCGGCAGCCACTTTCATTTCTTCGTTGATGCGCTTGGCGCGAACGTCCAGAGCACCACGGAAGATGAACGGGAAGCCCAGTACGTTGTTGACCTGGTTCGGGTAGTCCGAACGGCCGGTGGCCATGATCACGTCGCTACGGGTGGCGTGCGCCAGCTCCGGGGAGATTTCCGGATCCGGGTTCGAGCAGGCGAACACGATCGGGTTGGCAGCCATCGACAGCAGGCCTTCAGCACTCAGCAGGTTCGGACCGGACAGGCCGACGAACACGTCAGCGCCTTTCAGAGCGTCAGCCAGGCTGCGCTTGTCGGTGGCGTGAGCGAACACGGCTTTGTACTGGTTCAGGTCGTCACGGCCGGAGTGAATCACGCCGGTGCGGTCAACCATGAAGATGTTTTCGATGCGTGCGCCCATGCTCACCAGCAATTTCATGCAGGAGATGGCGGCTGCGCCGGCGCCCAGGCAGACGATCTTGGCGTCCGGCAGGGTTTTGCCAGCGATTTCCAGGGCGTTGATCATGCCGGCAGCGGTCACGATAGCGGTGCCGTGCTGGTCATCGTGGAATACCGGAATGTCACACTGCTCGATCAGAGCGCGTTCGATCTCAAAGCACTCAGGCGCCTTGATGTCTTCCAGGTTGATGCCACCGAAGGTGATGGAGATGCGTTTTACGGTGTCAATGAAGGCTTGCGGGCTTTCGGAGTCGACTTCGATGTCGAAAACATCGATGCCGGCGAAGCGCTTGAACAGCACGCCTTTACCTTCCATGACGGGCTTGGAAGCCAGTGGGCCGAGGTTACCCAGACCCAGAATCGCGGTGCCATCGGAAATGACTGCAACCAGGTTGCCCTTGCCGGTGTATTTGTAGGCCAGTTCAGGATCGCGAGCGATCTCACGCACTGGTTCAGCTACGCCGGGGCTGTAGGCCAGCGACAGGTCGCGGGCGGTAGCAGTGGCCTTGGTGAGCTCGACACTCAGCTTCCCTGGACGAGGATGGGCATGATATTCGAGAGCGGCAGTTTTCAGATCAGACATTTTGGCATTCCGCTTTTTACTGTTGGACAGACTGGTCAGCGAGGATACGCGCCTCGCAAAGTCCCCACAAGACTGAGCGGTCACCACTGTCAAGCGCCCTGCCCTACGACTTTGGGCCAAGAGCCACGTGGCACAAGGGCTTGACTGTTCACAATCGACAGAAAAAATGTCTACAATTTTTCTTCAGCGGGAAATTTGCAGCATCGAAGGATCAGTCAGCGGCAACAGCCAACGCGACTGACCCGATTGCAATCCGCCGCGCCGCGAACGATCGACCACCCAACCGCGCGCTTCGATCTGCTTGCCCTTCAGCGCTTGCAGGCGGGCATTGTCGAATTGTCCGACCAGATTGGGTGCAACGCGCAATACAAGCGAGTCCTGCAACTCGATCCAGATTCCGCCACGATTGCGTTGCACCTTGCTCACACGACCGCTGACCACGGCGAAACCCGAGCGCTCGATCTGCTCTGCTTTCAGTACAGGTGAGTGTCGCCAGATACCCAGTCCAGCCTGTCGCGCACTGCGCTCGGCGGCTTGCTGACAGGCGACCAGATCGACATTCGGTGCCACGGCGACTTGAAAACCGAGGCCGTCGGCGAGCATCTGAGCTTCGAGATTGCTGCCGCTGACGCTATAGAGGTGGGCAAGCGTACGCCCATAATGGTCTTTCGCTTGCTTGCCGGGGAGTAAACCGACGCGTCCGCCGCTGTCAGCTACCAATGTTTCCAGGCGTTTGCGTGCCATCACGGCGAAGGGTTCGTCGCTGCGGCCCTGTTTGCCCAGTTCAGGCGTATTGAGACCGACCATGCGCACGCTGCGGCCGTCGCTCAGGCGCACCGTGTCGCCATCGACAACGCGCTGCACCGCGACCGTGGATAATCCCGCAGGCGCGAGGCAGAAGGCGTGCGCAGCGGACAGCCAAATCGCGGACACAAAAAAGGCGCCCGCGAGGGACGCCTTTTTCAGCAGTGAGGAAAAGCCCACCGGGCTCTTCAACCTTACTCTGCAGCAGCAGGTTTCTTGCCGAAAGCACCGAAACGGTCGGCGAAGCGCTGAACGCGGCCGCCAGTGTCCAGAGTCTTTTGCTTACCGGTGTAGAACGGGTGGCATTCGTTGCAAACGTCGATCGACAGGGCTTTGCCGAAGGTCGAACGAGTTTCGAATTTGTTACCGCAGCTGCAGGTAACAGCGATTTCTGGGTAGTTCGGGTGGATATCAGCTTTCATGGTGTCTTCCTCAGCTAGCGTGCCGCCATCCAACACTATTGTTGAATACCGCACGTAATTAGGCCGCGGATTCTACCAGACAATGTCAATCACGCAAGCTGTCCCTTAGACCGACCGTCTGCTAGGCTCCCGGCCTTGTTCACCGTCCGAAATCGAGATCCCCCCGCGTGCCCGACGCCATTCTGCGCCTCGCCCTGCCTTCGCCCTTGCGCCGCCTGTTCGACTATCGAGCCCCGGCCGGCGTGCTGCGTGCCCAATTGCAGCCGGGTATGCGCTTGCGGGTGCCGTTCGGCCGGCGGGAGATGATCGGGATTCTGGTCGAAGTGACCGATACCAGCGAAGTACCGGTGGAAAAACTCAAACCGGCGCTGGCCTTGCTCGATGCCACCCCGCCGCTGCCCCCAGCGCTGTTCAAGCTGTGCCTGTGGACGTCGCAATATTATCAGCACAGTCTCGGCGACACCTTGAGTTGGGCGCTGCCGGTGCTGTTGCGTCAGGGCGAACTGGCCGAGGCCCGCCAGGAACGCTTCTGGTCAATCGTTCCCGGCGCCAGTGTGGATGATCCGCGCATCGCCCGAGCACCGCGCCAGCGTGAGGCGCTGACAACGCTCGCCCAACACCCGCACGGCGTTGCCCATCAGTTGCTGAGCAAACTGATGTTGAGCAAGGACAGCCTCGACCTGTTGCTGGCGAAGAATCTGGTCCAGGTTGAAATCCGTCGCCACGCACCCGGCGCGCGCCACGAGCATTGGCTCGCACAGCCGGAGTTGCCGCTCAACCCCGAGCAGCGCGCCGCGTATGAGGCGATTCGCGCAGGCTTCGACAGTTATCACGCGTTCCTGCTGGCCGGCGTCACGGGCAGCGGCAAAACCGAAGTCTATTTGCAACTGATCCGCGAAACCCTCGAAGCCGGCAAACAGGCGCTGGTGCTGATCCCGGAGATCAACCTCGGTCCGCAGACGCTGGCGCGCTTCGAGCAACGTTTCAACGCGCGGATCGCCCTGATCCACTCGGCCGTCAACGATCGCGAGCGCCTCGAGGCCTGGCTCGCCGCCCGCGACGGCGAGGCCGACATTATTATCGGCACCCGCTCGGCACTGTTCACCCCGATGAAGAATCCGGGGTTGATCATCATCGACGAAGAACACGACGGCTCCTATAAACAGCAGGAAGGCTTGCGCTACCACGCCCGTGATCTGGCGCTGGTGCGCGCACGACAGGAAAACATCCCGATTGTCCTCGGCTCAGCCACGCCTTCGCTGGAGAGCCTGCACAACGCCTACACCGGCCGTTATGGCCTGCTACGCCTGAACGAGCGGGCCGGCGGTGCCAAGCAACCGCGCTTCCTGCGTCTGGATGTGAAAAGCCGCCCACTGGACAGCGGGATTTCCGGGCCGATGCAGCAAGCCATTGGCCAGACCCTGGCAAATGGGCAACAGGTGTTGGTATTCCTCAACCGTCGCGGTTTTGCACCAACGCTGCTTTGTCACGATTGCGGCTGGATGTCCGAATGTTCGCGCTGCGATGCGCGGATGACCGTGCACCAGCGCCACGGCGAACTGCGCTGCCACCACTGCGGCTACGTCGAACGCACCCCGCGCCAGTGTCCGAAGTGCAACAAGGTCGATCTGCGCCCCGTCGGCGCCGGCACCGAGCGTGCTGAAGAACGCCTGGCGATTCTGTTCCCCGATTACCCGGTGCTAAGGGTCGACCGCGACAGCACTTCGCGCAAGGACGCGATGAATCAGCTGTTCGCAACGATTCAAAAAGGTCAGCCGTGCATTCTGGTCGGCACCCAGATGTTGGCCAAGGGGCACCACTTTCCGCGAGTGACGCTGGTGTCGATCCTTGATGCCGACGGCGGGCTGTTCTCCGGCGACTTCCGCGCCAGTGAGCGCATGGCGCAGTTGATCGTGCAGGTTGCCGGGCGTGCCGGGCGCGCGGAGGAGCCGGGCAAAGTGATCATCCAGACCCACCTCGCCGACCATCCTTTATTGGTGCAACTGACCGAACAGGGTTACTTCGCCTTTGCCGAACAGGCCTTGAGCGAGCGCCGCGCTGCCGGGCTGCCGCCGTTTGCGCATCTGGCGTTGTTGCGCGCCGAAGCACACAAGCCGGGGCAGGCTGAAGGTTTTCTCGATGAGGCGTGCAGCGAGGCTGAGCGCTTGTTGGCTGAGCAGAATTTGACCGGCATCGAACTGCTGGGGCCAGTGCCGGCGCCGATGGAGCGTCGTGCCGGGCGTTATCGCGCACAGCTACTGTTGCAAGCGACAGCGCGAGCGCCATTGCATCGGTTGCTGGCCAGTTGGTTGCTGGTGCTTGAGCAAATGCCAAGCGGGCGGGCGGTGCGCTGGTCTCTGGACGTCGATCCGGTCGATTTGTACTGAAAATCTAAAAATCGCAGCCTGCGGCAGCTCCTACAGAAGGATTCGCATTTATCTGTAGGAGCTGCCGCAGGCTGCGATCTTTTGCTCTTAATGTCACCACATATCCATAAGCTGCCTGCTAAGGTTGGCAAGGCCGTCTTCGCAACGGATAATGCCCAGTTTTTCCACCCGCGCATCGATGCGCCGCCGCGCTTGCGGTCGAAAGAGAAGACCATGAAAGACACCATTCGCCAGCTGATCCAACAAGCCCTCACCCAACTCGTCAACGAAGGTGTGTTGCCTGAAGGCCTGTCGCCGGCGATCCAGGTGGAGAACGCCCGTGACAAGACTCACGGCGACTTCGCCAGCAACATCGCGATGATGCTGGCCAAGCCTGCGGGCATGAAGCCGCGCGATCTGGCGGAAAAAATCATCGCCGCGCTGCCGGCCGACGAGAACGTCACCAAGGCCGAAATCGCCGGCCCGGGCTTCATCAACTTCTTCCAGAACACCCAGGCCCTGGCCAGCCGCCTCGACACCGCCTTGGCCGACGCCCGTGTTGGCGTGCGCAAGGCCGGCCCTGCACAACGCACCGTGGTCGACCTGTCGGCACCGAACCTGGCCAAAGAGATGCACGTCGGCCACTTGCGTTCGACCATCATTGGCGACGGCGTGGCGCGCGTTCTCGAATTCCTCGGCGACGAAGTGATCCGCCAGAACCACGTCGGCGACTGGGGCACCCAGTTCGGCATGCTGATGGCTTACCTGCAGGAAAACCCGATCACCAGCGATGAGCTGTCCGATCTGGAAAACTTCTACCGTGCCGCCAAGCAGCGTTTCGACGAGTCCGCAGAGTTTGCCGACCGCGCCCGTGGTCTGGTGGTCAAGTTGCAGGCCGGCGATGCCGAGTGCCTGGCGCTGTGGACCAAGTTCAAGGACATCTCGCTGTCGCACTGCCAGAAGATCTACGAACTGCTCAACGTCAAACTGACCATGGCCGACGTGATGGGCGAAAGCGCCTACAACGACGACCTGATCAACGTGGTCAACGACCTTAAAGCCGCTGGCATGCTGGTCGAGAGCAACGGCGCTCAGTGCGTGTTCCTCGACGAGTTCAAGAACGCCGATGGCGACCCGTTGCCGGTGATCATCGTCAAGGCTGACGGCGGTTACCTCTACGCCACAACCGACCTGGCGGCCGTGCGCTACCGCAGCGGCAAACTGAAAGCCGATCGCGCGCTGTACTTCGTCGACCAGCGTCAGGCCCTGCACTTCCAGCAAGTGTTCGCCGTGGCGCGCAAGGCCGGTTTCGTGACCCATCCGATGGAGATGGAACACATGGGCTTCGGCACCATGAACGGCGCAGATGGCCGTCCGTTCAAGACCCGTGACGGCGGCACCGTAAAGCTGATCGATCTGCTGACCGAAGCGCAAGAGCGCGCCTACAACCTGGTGAAAGAGAAGAACCCGGAGCTTGCCGAAGAAGAACTGCGCAACATCGCCAAGGTCGTCGGCATCGGCGCAGTTAAATACGCCGATCTGTCCAAGCACCGCACCAGCGACTACAGCTTCAACTTCGACCTGATGCTGAATTTCGAAGGCAACACCGCGCCATACCTGTTGTACGCCTACACCCGCGTGGCCGGCGTGTTCCGCAAACTGGGCAAGGACTTCAGCGAAGTCGACGGCCAGATCGTCCTCGAAGCGGTGCACGAACAAGAGCTGGCGGCGAAGCTGGCGCAGTTCGGCGAAGTGCTCAACAACGTGTCCGACAAAGGCACCCCGCACATTCTCTGCACTTACCTGTACGACGTTGCCGGCCTGTTCTCCAGCTTCTACGAGAACTGCCCGATCCTCGCCGCCGAAACCCCGGCACAGATGCAGAGCCGTCTGCGCCTGGCCGCACTGACCGGTCGCACCCTCAAGCAAGGCCTGGAGCTGTTGGGTCTGGAAACTCTGGAGCGTATGTAAGTTGGCTGCCAAGAAAAAACCTGCACCCAAGCGTGGCGCCAGCCGTTACCAAGCTCCTGCCAAGCAACCGATTCCGGGTTGGCTGTGGATGGCCATCGGCCTGACGGTCGGTGCGTTCATCGTGTTTCTGATGAAGCTGGAACCGGGCAAAGGCAGTGACACGGTCAAGCGTGAGAAGGTCGAGCAACAGCAGAAAGCGTCGAAAATCGCCGAGGCCAACAAGACCCCGCCAAGTCCGACGCAACCGGTGAAGCCGAAGTACGATTTCTACACCCTGCTGCCGGAATCGGAAGTGATCGTGCCGCCGGACGCCGTGCCGGAGAAAACCCTGCCGACGCCACAAGTGCCGGCCATCCCGACCACGCCGGTGACCCCGGCGGAAGCGGCGAAGATCGACACCGCACGCGCTCAGGCAGCACTGGCCGGGATTACCCCGCCGCCAGCACCTCCTGTCAGCAAAGCGGCACCCGTGACCAAGTTCTTCCTCCAGGCCGGCTCTTTCCGCAAAGAGGCGGATGCGGACAAGGTGCGCGCGCAGATCATTCTGCTTGGCCAGGCCGTTTCGGTTGAGTCGGGCACGGTGAAGGACGAAACCTGGTACCGCGTACTGGTCGGCCCGTTCAGCAACCGCGAACAACTGACCACCGCGCAGAAACAACTGGCCGGCAGCGGTTTCAGCAACCTGTTGTTACAACAACGCCAGAGCCGCTAACGCTCTCAAAGGTCACCTGCAACTTGCAGGTGACCTTCAAATTCTGTGGCGAGGGGATTTACCCCCGTTCAGCTGCGCAGCAGTCGCCATACCTGCATCTCAAGTTGTACCTGATACACCGTATGTGTCGGTTTCAGGACCGCTTCGCACCCCAACGGGGATAAAGCCCCTCGCCACAGTCATTACACGCCATTCGTCTCCCATTGCCCTCCCCGGTTGAAATCCTCTCCACCACCCCCATATGAATGGGCATAAGGCATTTTCGCCCCGCAGTGTGGAGACTCTTCCCTTGACCACCATCGTTTCAGTCCGCCGTCACGGCAAAGTCGTCATGGGCGGCGACGGCCAGGTTTCTCTCGGCAATACCGTGATGAAAGGCAACGCGAAAAAAGTGCGTCGCCTGTACCACGGCCAGGTCATCGCCGGTTTTGCCGGTGCCACCGCCGACGCCTTTACCCTCTTCGAACGTTTCGAAGGCCAACTTGAGAAACATCAGGGCCACCTGGTGCGCGCCGCTGTCGAACTCGCCAAAGAATGGCGTACCGACCGCTCCCTCAGCCGCCTCGAAGCCATGCTCGCGGTCGCCAACAAGGACGCCTCGCTGATCATCACCGGCAACGGTGACGTGGTCGAACCCGAAGACGGCCTGATCGCCATGGGTTCCGGCGGCGGCTACGCACAAGCTGCGGCCAGCGCACTGCTGAAAAAGACTGACCTGTCGGCCCGTGAAATCGTCGAAACCGCCCTCGGCATCGCCGGCGACATTTGTGTATTTACCAACCACACTCAGACCATTGAGGAGCAGGATCTCGCTGAATAAGCCTGACGCGGCCCTGTGCCACGGCTTGTTTCTGCTTGAGGACCGTCAACTACTATGTCCATGACTCCCCGCGAAATCGTCCACGAACTCAACCGCCATATCATCGGCCAGGACGATGCCAAGCGCGCCGTCGCGATTGCCTTGCGCAACCGTTGGCGCCGGATGCAGCTGCCTGAAGAGCTGCGCGTTGAAGTGACCCCGAAAAACATCCTGATGATCGGCCCGACCGGTGTCGGTAAAACCGAGATCGCCCGTCGTCTGGCGAAACTGGCCAACGCACCGTTCATCAAGGTCGAAGCGACCAAGTTCACCGAAGTCGGCTACGTCGGCCGTGATGTCGAATCGATCATCCGTGATCTGGCCGATGCCGCGATCAAGATGCTGCGCGAGCAGGAAATGACCAAGGTTCGCCACCGCGCCGAAGACGCCGCCGAAGACCGCATCCTCGACGCACTGCTGCCGCCGGCACGCATGGGCTTCAGCAACGAAGAAGCGCCAAGCTCGGATTCCAACACTCGCCAGCTGTTCCGCAAGCGCCTGCGCGAAGGTCAGCTGGATGACAAGGAAATCGAAATCGAAGTCGCTGAAGTAGCCGGCATCGAGATCGCCACGCCGCCGGGCATGGAAGAGATGACCAACCAGTTGCAGAGCCTGTTTGCCAACATGGGCAAGGGCAAGAAGAAAGCTCGTAAGCTCAAGGTCAAAGAAGCGCTGAAGATGGTGCGCGACGAAGAAGCCGGGCGTCTGGTCAACGAAGAAGAGTTGAAGGCCAAGGCCCTGGAAGCCGTCGAGCAGCACGGTATCGTGTTCATCGACGAAATCGACAAAGTCGCCAAGCGTGGCAACGTCGGCGGCGCTGATGTGTCCCGTGAAGGCGTACAGCGCGACCTGCTGCCGCTGATCGAAGGCTGCACCGTCAATACCAAACTGGGCATGGTCAAGACTGACCACATCCTGTTCATCGCTTCTGGTGCCTTCCACCTGAGCAAGCCGAGCGATCTGGTGCCTGAACTGCAAGGCCGTCTGCCGATCCGCGTCGAACTCAAGGCCCTGAGCCCGGAAGACTTCGAACGCATCCTCAGCGAACCGCATGCCTCGCTCACCGAGCAATATTGCGCACTGCTGAAAACCGAAGGCCTGAACATCCAGTTCCAGCCAGAGGGCATCAAGCGTCTGGCGGAAATCGCCTGGCAGGTCAACGAGAAGACCGAGAACATCGGGGCCCGTCGCCTGCACACGCTGCTTGAGCGTCTGCTCGAAGAGGTGTCGTTCAGTGCCGGCGATCTGGCCAGCGCCCATGATGACAAGGCCATCCTGATCGACGCTGAATACGTCAACAGCCACCTCGGCGAATTGGCACAGAACGAAGACCTGTCCCGTTATATCCTGTAGGTCACTTCTCCCTGTAGAGCTGCCGCAGGCTGCGATCTTTTGATCTTGTTTTTTGAAGAGCAAAGTCAAAAGATCGCAGCCTTCGGCAGCTCCTACAGGGTGTTTCACTCAGTCGGATGACCTGCAATGACTACTACCCCCACCGACATCAAACTGCACAAAGCCTCTAAAACCCTGACGCTCACCTACGCGTCCGGCGAGGAATTCACCCTGCCGGCCGAATTCCTGCGTGTGCATTCCCCCTCCGCCGAGGTCCAGGGCCACGGCAAGCCGATCCTGCAATTCGGCAAGCTCAACGTCGGCTTGACCAAGCTGGAACCGGCCGGTCACTACGCACTGAAACTGACCTTCGACGATGGCCACGACAGCGGCCTGTTCACCTGGGACTATCTCTACGAGCTGGGGCGTCGTCATGACGCACTCTGGGCCGATTATTTGGCCGAGCTCAAAGCCGCCGGCAAAACCCGCGACCCTGACCAGTCGATCGTAAAGCTGATGCTCTAGTCCAAGCGTCTTGCTCTTTAGAGGGCATTTTCTAAATTCATCTGTTTGAATGCTCTGCTGCGTGGTCGAGGATCGGCCTGCTTGCGAAAAAAATTAAACTCGGGTAACCAATGGAGCTGGCAAGTTCCCTGCAATGCTCTACGACTGTAAAGCAGCTATGCAGAATTAACGGTCACCCGAGCAGTAGTACCTGGCATTGGCTGTGGAACTGCACAGCAGAAAACCGGGTACTCGTCTCAGGACAATGGAGCGTCGTAGATGAGTAACAAGAATAACGATGACCTGAAGTACCAAGCCTCGGAAAACACCCTGGGGCTTAATCCCGTCGTTGGGCTGCGCGGAAAGGATCTGCTGGCCTCTGCTCGTATGGTGCTGAAACAGGCCATCAGACAACCTATCCATAGCGTCAAGCACGTCACCCATTTCGGCCTTGAACTGAAGAACGTGCTGTTAGGCAAATCCGAACTGCAACCGGCCGGCGATGACCGTCGCTTCGCCGATCCCGCGTGGAGCCAGAACCCGCTCTACAAACGTTATCTGCAAACTTACCTGGCGTGGCGCAAGGAACTCCATTCCTGGATCGACGACAGCAGCCTTTCACCCAAAGACATCGCCCGTGGCCACTTCGTCATCAACCTGATGACCGAAGCCATGGCCCCGACCAACACGGCGGCCAACCCGGCGGCGGTCAAGCGCTTCTTCGAGACCGGCGGCAAGAGCCTGCTCGACGGGCTCTCGCATCTGGCCAAGGATCTGGTGCACAACGGCGGCATGCCGAGCCAGGTCAACATGGGCGCGTTCGAGGTCGGCAAGAGCCTGGGCGTGACCGAAGGCGCGGTGGTGTTTCGCAACGATGTGCTGGAGCTGATCCAATACAAGCCGATCACCGAGCAAGTCCACGAGCGACCTCTGCTGGTAGTGCCGCCACAGATCAACAAGTTCTACGTATTCGACTTGAGCCCAGACAAGAGTCTGGCGCGTTTCTGCCTGCGCAATAACGTGCAGACGTTCATCGTCAGCTGGCGCAACCCGACAAAGGCGCAGCGCGAGTGGGGCCTGTCGACGTACATCGACGCGCTCAAAGAGGCGGTCGATGTGGTCACCGCGATCACCGGCAGTAAAGACATCAACATGCTCGGCGCCTGCTCCGGCGGCATCACCTGCACCGCCCTGCTCGGCCATTACGCAGCGCTTGGCCAGAAGAAGGTCAATGCCCTCACGCTGCTGGTCAGCGTGCTCGACACCACCCTGGACAGCGACGTTGCCCTGTTCGTCGATGAGCAGACCCTTGAGACCGCCAAGCGCCACTCCTATCAGGCCGGCGTGCTCGAAGGCAAAGACATGGCCAAGGTCTTCGCGTGGATGCGCCCCAACGACCTGATCTGGAACTACTGGGTCAACAATTACCTGCTCGGCAACGAGCCACCGGTGTTCGACATCCTGTTCTGGAACAACGACACCACACGGTTGCCGGCAGCGTTCCACGGCGACCTGATCGAGATGTTCAAAAACAATCCACTGATTCGTCCCAATGCACTGGAAGTGTGCGGTACACCGATCGACCTGAAACAGGTAACGGCGGACATCTTCTCGCTGGCCGGCACCAACGACCACATCACCCCGTGGAAGTCCTGCTACAAGTCGGCGCAGTTGTTCGGCGGCAAGGTGGAATTCGTGTTGTCGAGCAGCGGACATATCCAGAGCATTCTGAACCCGCCGGGCAACCCGAAATCGCGTTACATGACTGGCGAAGAAATGGCCGCCAATGCCAATGACTGGCAAGAGAACTCGACCAAGCACACCGATTCCTGGTGGCTGTACTGGCAGGCGTGGCAGGCCGAGCGTTCGGGCAACCTGAAAAAAGCCCCGACCAAACTGGGTAACAAGGCGTATGCGCCAGGTGAAGCATCGCCGGGCACTTATGTACACGAGCGGTAACTGACACACCTCACTTCCATTGTGGGAGCGGATCTGTGGCGAGGGGATTTATCCCCGTTGGGTTGCGAAGCGACCCCAAAACCGACTGACGCGGTATTTCTGAAGCACCGCGTGCGATGATTTTGCGACTGCTGCGCAGCCGAACGGGGATAAATCCCCTCGCCACAAGGCTCACTCCTGAAAGGGATCGGGGTACTTAAAATTCACAGGGCCTGAAGCATGCCGCAACCGTTCATCTTTCGTACCGTCGACCTGGATGGCCAGACCCTCCGCACGGCGGTACGCCCCGGCAAGCCTCACTTGACGCCCTTGCTGATTTTCAACGGCATCGGCGCCAACCTGGAGCTGGTGTTTCCGTTTGTCGCAGCGCTGGACCCGGATCTGGAAGTGATCGCCTTCGACGTGCCCGGTGTCGGTGGCTCCTCGACGCCGAACCGGCCGTATCGCTTTCCCGGACTCGCCAAACTGACTGCGCGGATGCTCGATTACCTCGACTACGGCCAGGTCAATGTGATTGGTGTGTCGTGGGGCGGCGCACTCGCGCAGCAATTCGCCTACGACTACCCCGAGCGCTGCAAGAAACTGGTGCTGGCCGCGACCGCGGCCGGTGCAGTGATGGTGCCGGGCAAGCCGAAAGTCCTGTGGATGATGGCCAGCCCCCGGCGCTACATTCAGCCGTCCCACGTGATCCGCATCGCGCCGCTGATCTACGGCGGTTCGTTCCGCCGCGACCCGACCTTGGCCGCCAGCCATGCAGCGAAAGTGCGTTCGGCGGGCAAGCTCGGTTACTACTGGCAACTGTTCGCCGGCCTTGGCTGGACCAGCATTCACTGGCTGCACAAGATCAATCAACCGACGCTGGTGCTGGCCGGCGATGACGATCCGCTGATCCCGTTGATCAACATGCGCATGCTCGCCTGGCGGATTCCCAATGCTCAGTTGCATATCATCGACGACGGTCATCTGTTCCTGATTACCCGCGCCGAAGCGGTGGCGCCGATCATCATGAAATTCCTCGAAGAGGAGCGCCAGCGCGCGGTGATGCACCCGCATCCGTCACCGCTGGGCGGTTAACCGCCGCGGCAGGCTTTATGCAGGGCTTAACAACGTGCGCGGCAGGACGCCGCGCAGGCAACAAGCCACAACAGCGTCTATGGTGTTCTGGTTCGGTGAGTTTGTTTTTAGCCTGAAGACGAAGGAGTGTTGAGTCATGCGCGAGAAACCAGCGACGGGCGTGGTCCCCAGCCCCGCCGTGTTCATCAACGCACAAAGTGCGATCACCGGTTTGCGTGGTCGGGACCTGCTCTCGACCCTGCGCAGCGTCGCAGCCCATGGCCTGCGAAATCCGATCCACAGTGCCAAGCACGCCTTGAAACTTGGCGGCCAGCTCGGCCGCGTGCTCTTGGGCGAAACCCTGCACCCGACCAATCCACAGGACACTCGTTTTGCCGACCCGGCGTGGAGCCTGAATCCGTTTTACCGGCGCAGCCTGCAGGCCTATCTGGCCTGGCAGAAACAGGTCAAAAGCTGGATCGACGACAGCGACATGACTCCGGACGATCGCGCCCGGGCGCAGTTTGCCTTCACGCTGCTCAACGACGCCGTGGCGCCGTCAAACACCCTGCTCAACCCGCTGGCGATCAAGGAGTTGTTCAACTCCGGTGGCAACAGTCTGGTGCGCGGTCTTAGTCATTTGTTCGATGATTTGCTTCACAACGACGGTCTGCCACGGCAAGTCACCCGACAGGCTTTCGAGGTCGGCAAGACCGTCGCTACCACCACCGGCTCGGTGGTGTTTCGCAACGAAATGCTGGAACTGATCCAGTACCGACCGATGAGCGAAAAGCAATACGCCAAGCCGCTGCTGGTGGTGCCACCGCAAATCAACAAGTACTACATTTTCGACCTCAGCCCGCAAAACAGCTTCGTCCAGTACGCCCTGAAGAACGGCTTGCAGACGTTCATGATCAGTTGGCGCAACCCCGATGTGCGCCATCGCGAATGGGGCCTTTCGACCTACGTCGAAGCGGTAGAAGAAGCGATGAACGTGTGCCGGGCGATTACCGGCGCCCGCGAGATCAACCTGATGGGCGCCTGTGCCGGCGGTCTGACCATCGCTGCGCTGCAAGGTCATTTGCAGGCCAAGCGGCAATTGCGCCGCATCTCCAGTGCGACCTATCTGGTCAGCCTGCTCGACAGCCAGATCGACACCCCGGCCACATTGTTTGCCGATGAGCAGACACTGGAGGCCGCCAAGCGTCGCTCCTATCAGAAAGGCGTGCTGGACGGTCGCGACATGGCCAGGATCTTTGCCTGGATGCGCCCCAACGATTTGATCTGGAGCTACTTCGTCAACAACTACCTGTTGGGCAAAGAGCCGCCAGCCTTCGACATTCTTTACTGGAACAACGACAACACCCGCCTCCCCGCCGCGTTTCACGGCGACTTGCTGGACTTCTTCAAGCACAACCCGCTGACCCACCCCGGCGGTCTGGAAGTGTGCGGCACGCCGATCGATCTGCAGAAAGTCACTGTCGACAGTTTCAGCGTCGCCGGTATGAACGACCACATCACGCCGTGGGACGCGGTGTATCGCTCGACCCTGCTGCTGGGTGGTGACAAGCGCTTCGTGCTGTCCAACAGCGGCCACGTGCAAAGCATCCTCAACCCGCCAAGCAACCCGAAAGCCGCTTACGTCGAGAACGACAAGATGAGCAGCGACCCGCGCGCCTGGTACTACGACGGCAAACACGTCGACGGCAGCTGGTGGCCGCAGTGGCTGGAATGGATTCAGCAGCGCTCGGGCGCCCAGCACGAAACCCAGATGACCCTCGGTAACCCGAACTATCCACCGATGGAGGCAGCACCCGGTACTTACGTGCGTGTGCGCTGACGCTTAACCGAACTTTTCTAAGAAGACTGGATGAAAACCCGCGACCGGATTCTCGAATGTGCTCTGCAACTGTTCAACGAAAAGGGCGAGCCGAACGTCTCCACCATGGAGGTTGCCAACGAAATGGGGATCAGCCCCGGCAACCTCTATTACCACTTCCACGGCAAGGAGCCGCTGATACTCGGGTTGTTCGAACGCTTCCAGAATGAACTCGCGCCGCTGCTCGATCCACCGTCGGATGTGGAGTTGGCGCCGGAGGATTACTGGCTGTTTTTGCATTTGATCGTCGAGCGCCTGGCGCAGTACCGGTTCCTGTTTCAGGACCTGTCGAACCTGGCCGGACGCCTGCCGAAACTGGCGAAGGGGATTCGACATTTACTCAATGCGCTGAAGCGTACGCTGGCGTCGTTGCTCGCGCGGTTGAAAGCGTCGGGGCAGTTGGTCAGTGATACGCAGGCGTTGGGGCAGTTGGTTGAACAGATCACCATGACGCTGCTGTTTTCGCTGGATTATCAGCGGATTCTGGATCGTGAGGATGAGGTGAGATTGGTCGTTTATCAGATCATGATGCTAGTGGCGCCGCATCTGCTGCCGCCGGTCAAAGCCGCTACCGAACGGATGGCTCTGCAATACCTCGAAGATCACGACTGAAATCAAGAGCCCCTCCCGAGGGCTGGGGTGAGAGCAAGCTTTAAAAACGGCACAAACAAAAACGCCCGACCTTCACAGGCCGGGCGTTTTGTTTTTCCCTGATGAATCAGGACTGACTGGTTGGCGTCGACGGCGTCGATGCAACAGTCGGGGTAGCCACCGGAGTCGGTGCCGCGGCGGAGTTCGACGCGCTCACCGGGGCTGCCGAAGCGGCAGGTTTGACTGCAGCAGATGCTGCTGGCTTCGGCGCTGCGGCTTTCGGTGCGGCCGGTTTTTTCACCGCTGGTTTCTTCGCTGCTGCCGGTTTGGCCGCAGGCTTGGCAGCGGTTTTCGCGGCTGGCTTGGCGGCAGGTTTTGCTGCAGTTTTGGCCGCAGGTTTTGCTGCCGGTTTGGCAGCGGCTTTGGCGGCAACCGGTTTGGCTGCTGCTTTTGCTGCTGGCTTGGCGGCAGCGGTTTTCGCAGCCGGTTTAGCCGCGGCTTTTGCAGCAGGTTTAGCTGCCGCTTTGGCCAGTGGCTTGGCAGCAGACTTGGCCGCTGGTTTGGCAGCAGCCGTTTTCGCCGCCGGTTTTGCTGCTGCGGTTTTCGCCGCCACAGGCTGGGTTTTCAGACCCGTCAGTTTTTCGATCTGCTTGGTCAAGGTTTCCACCTTGCTGTGCAGCGCTTTGACTTCATTGCGGCTTGGCACACCCAGGCGCGAAATCGCACTGTTCAGGCGCTTGTCGAAAGCCCCTTCCAGCTCGTCCCACTTGCCCAGTGCGCGATCTTTCACGCCGCTGATGCGCGATTTGGCCGAGGAAGCGGAGTCCTTGGCGGCATCGACTTTTTTGCCGACTGCCGACTTGGTGAGCTTCTCGGCTTTCTCGCCGTCTTTGACCAATGTATCGAAGAGCTTGCTGCCGTCAGTGTCGATCTTCGAGTACACGCCTAAACCAGCCAGCCAGATTTTGCGGGAGTAGTCTTCGACTTTCCCAATCCACGAGCTGCCTTCTTTATCGGTGTTCTTTTTACCAGCCATCCCGTTCTCCTTAAGATTTACGCGCGACGCGTTCGAGCAATGCCGTCAGCTCATCGAGCTTAGCAGAGAGTGTCTCAACGTCATGTTTAGACGGAATGCCGATACGATTCAAGGCGCTTGCTACGCGGCTGTCGAACGCCTTCTCGACCTTGTCGAGCTGAACTTCGACACGACCTTTGAAAGAACTGACTTCGTCCTTGGCTTCATCGATCTCGGCGTTGGCCGCTTCGAGTTTTTCGGTGACGGCTTTTTTGCCTTTCTTTTCAACAGTTTGACCAGCCTTGATCAACTCTTGAAAGTAGTCGCTACCCTCTTGGCCGACCTTGGCGTAGGCACCCAGGCCTGCCAGCCAGATCTTGCGGGCATAGGATTTGACGTCGCTCAGAGCGGTTGTCGAAGCGTCGATTTTTTTCTTCAAAATAACTTTGGCCATGGTGCACCTCACGCGCAGAAGGTTTGAGGAACTGCCCGCGAAAGTGTCGGGCTCTGGCACAAAGTAGGTAGAAAAATTAGAAACGGCACCCTAACAACTGACATAAACAGGTGCGCACAGCACAAAACAAATGCAGGAGTGAGCCTGCTCGCGATAGCAATCTTTCAGTCAAATTCCTAGTGACTGACAGACCGCTATCGCGAGCAGGCTCACTCCTACAGGGGATCATGTTTCAGACCAGGGCTTTGTCCAAAGCCTTCTCGATCTCGGCTTTGATCATGCCGCTCATGGCCGACATCATCAGGCCCAGTTCCACGTCGACCTTGATCGAATCGTCAGCCACATGCACCGCGCCTTTAACGCCCGAACGCTTGAGGTTCAGGGTGTCGCCCGACCACTGCGGCTCCAGGCCGTATTGCTCGGACAGTTTCTGCGCCAGCTTGTCGGCCTTCTCGCGGGCGGCTTCCTTGCCCAGGTTGTGGGCACGCTCAACACTGATTTTGGCCATTGGATGACTCCTGATTTATGAAGAAGTGTCGGTAAATCTTGACCGCGTCTGCGGCAAATCGTCCCGAAGGTTGTCCATCTTACCTTTAGCCATTCCAAGACAAAGCATGGCTTGGGGATTAGAATGTCGCGCATTCTCTTTTGGTGACAGCGATATGACTGATCAGCGCAAAGGCAGCGATGCCGAACCCACCACTCACTTCGGCTTCAAAGACGTTCCGGAGAGCCAGAAAGCGGAAAAAGTCGCTGAGGTGTTCCACTCCGTAGCCGCCAAGTACGACCTGATGAACGACCTTCTGTCGGGCGGCATGCACCGCTTGTGGAAGCGTTTCGCGATCGAACTGTCCGGCGTGCGCAGCGGCAATCGCGTTCTGGACATCGCCGGCGGCACTGGTGACCTGACCAAAAAATTCTCCCATCTGGTAGGCCCTACCGGTCAGGTGGTGTTGGCCGACATCAACGAATCCATGCTCAAGGTCGGCCGCGACCGCCTGCTGGATCTGGGTGTGGCCGGCAACGTCGAATTCGTTCAGGCGGACGCTGAAAAACTGCCGTTCCCGGACAACCATTTCGACTGCGTGACCATCGCTTTCGGCCTGCGCAACGTGACGCACAAGGAAGACGCCCTGCGCTCCATGCTGCGCGTGCTCAAGCCCGGTGGTCGCTTGCTGGTGCTGGAATTCTCCAAGCCAACCAACGCGCTGATGTCCAAAGCCTACGACGCCTACTCGTTCGCCTTCATGCCGCTGATGGGCAAGCTGATCACCAACGACTCGGAAAGCTATCGCTACCTGGCCGAATCGATCCGCATGCACCCGAATCAGGAAACCCTGAAGTCGATGATGGTCGACGCCGGTTTCGACCGCGTGACTTATCACAACATGACCGCAGGCATCGTCGCCCTGCACCGCGGCATCAAGCCCTGATGCTGCTCACCGGGCTGCTCGCCAGCGTCGAACTCGGTCTGAACCGGGTGCTGCGTCTCGACAGCACGGCGCTGCCGCGGCTGGCGCATCTGACCGGCAAAGTTATTGCCATCGATTGCCGCAGCCCGGCGCTGCAACTGTTCATTCTGCCCAGCGATGAAGGTTTGATGCTCGCGTCCCACTGGGAAACCGGTGTCGACTGCACCCTGCGTGCACCAGCATCCAGCCTGATCAAACTGACCGTGAGCAAAGACAAGACCGCGGTGCTGCACGCACCGGAAGTCGAGCTCGATGGCGACAGCGGCGTGCTGCTGGAACTGGCCGGTGTGCTGCAGGATCTGGAGCTGGACTGGGAGTACGAACTCTCGCGCTGGCTGGGACCTGTCGCCACGCAACTGGTTGGCGGTCATTTGCGCAGCCGCGCACGCTGGTATCAACAAGGATTTTCCAGCCTCAACCAGAACCTCGCCGAATACCTTGCCGAAGAATCGCGCACCCTCGTCGGGCAGCGCGAAGCCGAAGCACGGTTCAGCGAACTGGACCGGATCAAACTTGATCTGGAACGTCTCGAGGCGCGTTTCGAGCGCCTTTCCCGATCCCTCGACCCAAGCGATAACGCATGAAGCTGCTTGCCGTCCGCCGTCTGTTGCGCATCCAGCGCGTCGTGATCCGCTACCGCCTCGATGATCTGCTGTTCGATCTGCCGCTGCCCTGGTTCCTCCTGGCGCTGCGCTATGCGCTGCCGTGGCGCTGGTTCCCGCGCAAGCCGCTGGAGCTGAGCCGTGGCGCGCGCCTGCGCCTGGCGTTGCAGGATCTGGGGCCGATCTTCATCAAGTTCGGGCAGATTCTCTCGACCCGCCGCGACCTGCTGCCGGAAGACATCGCCGATGAGCTGATGCTGCTGCAGGATCGCGTGCCGCCGTTCGATTCGCAGCTGTCGATCAAGCTGATCGAAGAGCAGCTCGGCAAGAAAATCAGCGAAGTGTTCAGCCGTTTCGATGTCGAACCGCTGGCCTCGGCCTCGGTGGCGCAGGTCCATGCCGCGCAGTTGAAAACCGGCGAAGAAGTGGTGGTGAAGGTGATCCGCCCGGGTCTGAAACCGATCATCGCCCAGGATCTGGCGTGGCTGTTCATCCTCGCTCGCGCTGCCGAAAAGGTCTCTGCCGACGCGCGCCTGCTGCACCCGGTGGACGTGGTCCAGGACTACGAAAAAACCATCTACGACGAACTCGACCTGCTGCGCGAGGCGGCCAACGCCAGCCAGTTGAAGCGCAATTTCGAAGGCTCGCCGCTGCTCTATGTGCCGCAAGTCTATTGGGACTGGTGCCGACCGAAAGTACTCGTGATGGAGCGCATCTACGGGATTCAGGTGACGGATCTGGCGACCCTCGCCGACCAGCGCACCGACATGAAAATGCTCGCCGAACGCGGCGTGGAGATTTTCTTCACCCAGGTGTTCCGCGACAGTTTCTTCCACGCCGACATGCACCCGGGCAACATCTTCGTCAGCACCGTCAATCCGTGGAGCCCGCAGTACATCGCGATCGACTGCGGCATCGTCGGCAGCCTGACCCCGGAAGACCAGGACTATCTGGCGCGTAACCTGTTCGCCTTCTTCAAGCGTGACTACCGCCGCGTGGCGCAATTGCACATCGATTCGGGCTGGGTACCGGCGGAAACCAAGCTCAACGAGTTCGAAGCGGCAATCCGCACCGTGTGCGAACCGATCTTCGAAAAACCGTTAAAAGATATTTCATTTGGCCAGGTGCTGATGCGTCTGTTCCAGACTGCGCGCCGCTTCAACATGGAAGTGCAGCCGCAACTCGTGCTGCTGCAAAAGACCTTGTTGAACATCGAAGGCCTCGGTCGTCAGCTCTATCCGGATCTGGATCTGTGGAACACCGCACAACCGTTCCTTGAGCGCTGGATGCGCGAGCGCGTCAGCCCGAAAGCCCTGCTGGGCAACGTACAGAGCCAGTTCGAACAGATTCCGCATCTGGCCAACATGGCCCGAGATCTGCTCGAACGCATGTCCCAGCCCCACGCCAACGACCCGCCACCACCGTGGCACAAGCGCAAGGACGATTGGTTCCTGCGCCTGCTCGGTTGCGCCCATCTGGCGGGCGGTGCGATCCTCGCCGCCGGTGGCCCACTGAACGAATTGGGGCATTGGCCCGCCGGGCTCATGGTGGCCGTGGGCTTGTATCTGGTCGTTCGCCGATAGCCAGTTCCGTAATCGGCTGGCACACTGTTTCAACGCCTGAACCCGACTATTTGAAGTGTGGGTTCGCTGTCGGAGTCGAAGATGAAAAACTGGCTGGACGAGATCAAGTGGGACGCGGACGGCCTGGTGCCGGCGATTGCCCAGGATCACAAGACCGGACGCGTACTGATGATGGCCTGGATGAACCGCGAAGCGCTCGAACTGACCGCCGCGGAAAACCGTGCAATCTACTGGTCACGTTCCCGTGGCAAGCTGTGGCGCAAGGGCGAAGAGTCCGGCCACGTACAGACCTTGCATGAGATGCGTCTGGACTGTGACGCCGACGTGATCATCCTGATGGTTGAACAGATCGGCGACATTGCTTGCCATACCGGCCGTCAAAGCTGCTTTTACCGCGTCTTCGAAAACGGCGACTGGAAAACAGTCGACCCGGTCCTCAAAGATCCGCACGCTATTTATTCCGCAGGACACAAACATGAGTGACACCCTGACCCGCCTGGCCGAAGTGCTCGAAGAGCGCAAAGGCGCAGCGGCCGACAGCTCCTATGTCGCCAGCCTGTATCACAAGGGTCTGAACAAGATTCTGGAGAAAGTCGGCGAAGAGTCGGTCGAAACCATTATTGCCGCCAAGGACGCCGCCATCAGCGGCGACTGCAGCGACGTGATCTACGAGACCGCCGACCTGTGGTTCCACAGCATGGTCATGCTCGCCCAACTGGGGCAGCATCCGCAGGCTGTACTCGATGAACTGGATCGTCGCTTCGGCCTGTCCGGACACGTCGAGAAAGCCTCGCGTCCGTCCGCCTGAACAACTATTAGAGAGGAACAGCAACATGGGCATTTTTGACTGGAAACACTGGATCGTCATTCTGGTAGTCGTGGTGCTGGTGTTCGGCACCAAGAAACTGAAAAACCTCGGCACCGACGTTGGCGAGTCGATCAAGGGCTTCCGCAAAGCCATGAACGACGACGAGAAGCCGGCCGCCGATCCAACCGTGACGCCTGCGCAGCCGGTGCCACCGGTGCAGCCGCAAGCCACCGCTCAGGCCAATCCGCCGCACACCATCGACGTGCAGGCGCAGAAAGTCGAAGAGCCGATCCGCAAAGACGTGTGAGCACTGACTAATGTTTGGTATCAGCTTCTCTGAACTGCTGCTTGTCGGCCTCGTCGCCCTGCTGGTGCTGGGGCCCGAGCGTCTGCCGGGCGCTGCACGCACCGCCGGCCTGTGGGTCGGACGGCTGAAGCGCAGCTTCAACGCGATCAAACAGGAAGTTGAACGTGAAATCGGTGCCGACGAGATCCGTCGGCAACTGCACAACGAGCACATTCTGTCGCTGGAGCAGGAAGCACGGAAGATTTTCAATCCGGTTCAGCAAGAGCCGACGCCGGTTGAACATGTGGGCCAGCAGACAATTCATGCGCCAACCGCGCCGGCTTCACCTGTACCCGCTCCCGTTGTAGCGCCGACAGAACCTGCACCCACTGTCGCAGACAATTCGGTTGAACACGTAGCTCCGACCGCCGCGCCGATCACACCAGCGCCTCACGACCCTACACTGCCGCCGCGAGCCCCATGAGCGATCTTCCCGAAAACGACCAGCACATGCCGCTGGTTTCGCATCTAACCGAGTTGCGCACCCGCCTGCTGCGTTGCGTGGCGGCGATCTTCATCATCTTCGCCGGGCTGTTCGCCTTCACCCAGCAGATCTACACCTTCGTCTCGACGCCGCTGCGCCAGTACCTGCCGGTCGGCGCGACGATGATCGCCACCGACGTGTCGTCGCCGTTCCTGACGCCGCTGAAGCTGACGATGATGGTCTCGCTGTTTCTTGCGATTCCGGTGATCCTGCATCAGATCTGGGGCTTCATCGCGCCAGGCCTGTACAAGCATGAGAAGCGCATCGCGGTGCCACTGTTGGTCTCCAGCATCCTGCTGTTCTACACCGGCATGGCCTTCGCCTATTACTTCGTGTTCCCGCTGATCTTCAAGTTCTTCGCTGCCGCCACCCCGGCGGGCGTGGAAATGATGACCGACATCGCCAGCTACCTCGATTTCGTCATGACGCTGTTCTTCGCTTTCGGCGTGGCGTTCGAAATTCCGGTGGCCGTGGTGCTGCTGGTGTGGATCGGTGTGGTCGATGTCCAATACCTGAGAAAGATCCGCCCGTACGTGATCATTGGCTGCTTCGTGGTCGGCATGATCCTCACGCCGCCGGATATTTTCTCGCAGACTCTGTTGGCCGTGCCGATGTGGATGCTGTTTGAAATCGGCATTCTGTTCGGTGGCCTGGTCAGCAAGCGCGAACGCCCGGATGAAAATTCAGCCGACGACCACAACGACCAGCCGCCAGCGACCCAGGCATGAACCTGCTGTTACTCGAAGAGGCCGACTTCATTGCGGCCGACCGTGTGGTGCTGCGTGATCGACGCCTGACGCACATGCAGGAAGTCCACCGCTCGGAAGTCGGTGACAGCCTGCGGGTCGGACGGATCAATGGTCTGATGGGTTCGGCTGAGCTTTTGCGGCTGGAGGCCGGTGAAGCGGAACTGCGCGTCACCCTCGACCAGCCGCCACCGGCCAAGCTGCCGCTGACATTGGTGCTGGCCCTGCCGCGCCCAAAGATGCTGCGTCGGGTGTTCCAGACCGTGGCGACCATGGGCGTGCCGAAGGTCATTCTGGTCAACAGCTACCGCGTCGAGAAGAGCTTCTGGCAGACACCGTTTCTCGAACCTGAAGCAATCCGCGAACAACTGATCCTCGGCCTCGAACAGGCGCGGGATACGGTGCTGCCGCAAATCATCATCGAGAAACGCTTCAAGCCGTTTGTCGAAGACCGGCTGCCGGCAATCACCGAAGGCACATTGGGTCTGGTCGGCCATCCTGGCAACTACCCGCCCTGCCCGCGCGCATTGAACGAACCGGTCACTCTGGCCATCGGCCCCGAGGGCGGCTGGATTCCCTACGAAATCGATCTGCTGGCCAAGTCCGGCCTGCAACCGGTGCAACTGGGCGAGCGCATCCTGCGCGTCGAAACCGCCGTCACCGCCCTCCTCGCGCGCCTCTTCTAAGCACAACACCGATCCCCTGTAGGAGCTGCCGCAGGCTGCGATCTTTTGCTTCTAAAAAATCAAAAGATCACAGCCTCGTTTCACTCGACAGCTCCTACAGATCAGCATCTGCAGAATGTGGTGTCTTCCCGAACAAATGGCGTTACAGATTGCCATCACTCAGCCGATACAGTCCCCATAAGTCCAATTAGTGGTCGGGGAGTCGTCGCATGTACCGTTGGTTAGCCGAGAGTCTTGGAAACGTCAGCGTCAAACGCAAACTGGGAATCGGTTTCGGCCTGGTGCTGCTGCTGACGCTGTTGATCACCTTTACCGGCTGGACCGGCATGAGCGGCATCATCAGTCGTGGCGACAAGCTGGGGTTCATCTCCAGCCTCAACGAGCTGACCAAGGACCTGCGCCTGGCGCGCGTGGACTATGACGCACGCCGTGGCGAACAAGGCCCGGGCGCGGTCAACGAGTTGCTGAACAAACTCGACAGCGGCCTGCAAACCGCACGCGGCCTGATTGAACAACCCTCCGACGCCGCCATGGTCGATCAGCAATTGGCCGCCGTTGCCGAATACAAACGTGCTTTTGCCGACATGACTCAGGCCACCGTGCAGCGCGAAGACGCCCGCAGCAAGCTGGGTGCAAACGCCGACAACGCCGTGGCAAAGGTATCGGAAGTTGAAAAATCCTTGCTGCAAGGGGACAGCGTCGCGCAGTTCAACAGCGTGATCGAACTGAGCAAACTGCTCCAGCAGGCGCGTTATCAAGTGCGCGGCTACACCTACAGCGGCAAGGCTGAAGCAGAGCAACCGGCACTCAATGCCATCGACAATGCCCTCAAATATCTTGAAAGCCTGCCGGCGACACTGCCGGAACAACATATCGCCAACCTGCAACAGGCCACCGAATCGATCAAAGCCTATCGCGCGGCAGTCGCTCAGTTCCGCGATTCGCAGGTCACCAATGCCAAGTCACTCGCGCGCATGTCCGCTCAGGGCGACATCTTGATCGACCTCAGCAAGAAGCTGACGGCTTCGCAAACTATCGTGCGCGACACCGATGCCGCCCACGCCAAAAACATGCTGATGATCGCCACTCTGCTGGCCTTGGCCTTCGGCCTGCTGGCGGCTTGGGCGATCACCCGGCAAATCATCATTCCGCTGAACCAGACCCTGAAAGTCGCCGAGCGCGTAGCCGCTGGCGACCTGACCCACAACCTGGTTTCGCTGCGCCGCGACGAACTAGGCCAGTTGCAGCGTTCGATGCAGAGCATGACTCAAGGCCTGCGCGAGCTGATCGGCGGGATCAGCGACGGCGTCACCCAGATTGCCAGCGCTGCCGAAGAACTGTCCGCCGTGACCGAGCAGACCAGCGCCGGGGTCAACAATCAGAAAATCGAGACCGATCAGGTCGCCACCGCCATGAACGAAATGGCTGCCACCGTTCAGGAAGTTGCGCGCAACGCTGAAGAGGCTTCCGAAGCCGCTGTCGCAGCGGACCAACAGGCCCGCGAAGGCGACAAAGTCGTCGGCGAAGCCATTGCGCAGATCGAGCGTCTGGCGGTTGAAGTCGGCCACTCCACCGAAGCCATGGGCGAACTCAAGCGTGAAAGCGACAAGATCGGCAGCGTCCTCGACGTGATCAAATCCGTGGCCCAGCAAACCAACCTGCTGGCGCTCAACGCGGCCATCGAAGCGGCGCGTGCCGGTGAAGCCGGACGTGGATTCGCCGTGGTCGCCGACGAAGTGCGCAGCCTCGCCCAGCGCACACAAAAGTCCACCGAAGAGATCGAAGAGCTGATCGTCGGCCTGCAAAACGGCACCCAGCAAGTCGCGACGATCATGGACAACAGCCGCACCCTGACCGACAGCAGCGTCGAGCTGACCCGTCGGGCCGGTGGTTCGCTGGAAAGCATCACCCGCACTGTTTCGGCGATTCAGGCGATGAACCAACAGATTGCTGCAGCAGCTGAGCAGCAAAGCGCTGTGGCTGAGGAGATCAACCGTAGCGTGCTGAATGTGCGCGATGTGTCGGATCAGACATCGGCGGCGAGTGAAGAGACGGCGGCCTCCAGCGTTGAGCTGGCGCGGCTGGGGACGCATCTGCAGACACTGGTCGGTCGATTCAAGGTTTGAGGTGATTGATTTGCCTCGGTTCGCTCTGAACCGGGGTGATGCCATTCGCGAGCAGGCTCGCTCCCACATTGGACCGCGTCCGCTTGGACAACTCGGTCAACTGTGGGAGCGAGCCTGCTCGCGAAGGCGTCCTGAGAGACGCTGAAATTACAGGACCTGGCGCAAGAAGGCCTGCGCCCGCGGATCCTTCGGCGCATCAAAGAACTCCGCCGGCGACGCATCTTCCAGCAGTTTGCCGTGATCGAAGAACAGCACCCGGTCCGCCACTTCCCGGGCGAAGCCCATTTCGTGGGTGACGCAGACCATGGTCATGCCTTCCACGGCCAGGTTTTTCATCACATCCAGTACTTCGCCGACCATTTCCGGGTCGAGGGCCGAGGTCGGCTCATCGAACAACATCACCTTCGGCTCCATCGCCAGCGCCCGAGCAATCGCCACGCGCTGCTGCTGACCGCCGGACAGGCGTGACGGAAACTCGTTGGCCTTCTGCGCAATACCGACCTTTTTCAGCAACTCCATGGCCTTGGCCTCGCGCTCTTTCTTGCCGCGCTTGCGCACGACTTTCTGCGCCAGACAGAGGTTTTCCAGCACGGTCATGTGTGGGAACAGGTTGAAATGCTGGAACACCATGCCGACTTCGCGGCGGTAGGCATTCACGTCGGTTTTCGGGTCAGCCAGTTGCAGACCGTCGATGCTCACCGAACCCGAATCGAACTCTTCCAGGCCATTGAGGCAACGCAGGAAGGTCGACTTGCCAGAGCCGGACGGGCCGATCACCACCAGCACTTCGCCCTTGCCGACCGTGGTGCTGACGTTATCCACCGCGCGCACTACCTGGCCACGGGTGTCGAAGACTTTTACCAGATCGCGGACTTCAATCACTTTGCGCGAGCCTCCGCTCAAGCCGGCTGGCGATTTTCGACAGCGGCAGGTTGATCAACAGGTACAGGCCGGCAACGCAGAACAGGATTTCGAACGGCGAGAACGAGGTGGTGATGACTTCACGGCCGCTTTTGAGCAGCTCGGTGATGGCGATCACCGACACCAGCGAGGTGTCCTTGACCAGACTGATGAACTGCCCGGCCAACGGTGGCAGCACGCGCTTGAACGCTTGCGGCAGCACCACGTGGCGCATCGACTGACCGGCGCTCAGGCCCAGCGAGCGAGCGGCTTCGTTCTGGCCACGGGCAATCGACTGCACGCCAGAACGAATGATCTCGGCCACATAGGCGCCGGTGAACAGCGACAGCGCGGCGATCCCGGCGAACTCCCGGGACAGGTTCATCACCGTGCCGATGAAGAAGTAGAAAATGAAGATCTGCACCAGCAGCGGCGTACCGCGCACCAGTTCGACGTAGATGCTCGACAGGTCGCGCAACGTCGGGTTGCTCGACAAGCGGCACAGCCCGGTAACCAGACCGATCAGCAAACCGAGAATGCCGGAGACCACCGACAGCCAAAGCGTCGTCCACAGGCCCCACAACAGCGGCCCTGCCGCCCAATGCCGAGTGACACCCACGACGTCGCCTTCGGCCACATCGTCGCCCTGAGCGAATTGCAGGCTGTTCTCGTCGACGGTCAGGTGCTGCTCGTCACCGGCATCGTTGCGCAGAGTGACTTGCGCGCTACTGCCCTTGCGCACCAGTTCTGTGACGGTGGAAATGTCGGCGGCGCGCTGGGTTTCTTCGGCCTGATAGGCGAAGTACTGCGGCACGCGATTCCAGCGCCATTCGTAAGACATCAGCGACGTGGCGTAATACAACGCGCCGGCCAGGCCGATCAGCACCAGCACGGTGAGGACGTGCCAGGGCCATTGGGCTTTTTTATGTTTCATTGCAGGTTCCGGATTCTGTATCGCCTTGGAGGCCCTCATCGCGAGCAGGCTCACTCCTACATTGGAATGCGTTCCCCTGTAGAAGTGAGCCTGCTCGCGATCGAGGCAACGCGGTCTATCTGACCGGGCTTATTCCATGTCCTTGAGCCACGCGGTGCTCTTGAACCACTTGTCATGGATGCGATCGTAGGTGCCGTCTTCGTGGATCTGGTGCAGGAAGTTGTTGATGAAGTTGAGGCTGTCGTAGTCACCCTTCTTCAGACCGAAGGCCAGTGGCTCGTAAGTGAACGGCTTGTCGAGGAACACCAGTTTGCCGGCACCGACCTTGTTCACCGCGACAACGTTGTATGGCGCGTCGTAGATGAAGGCGTCGGCCTTGCCGTTGACCACGTCGAGCACGGCTTCCTGCTCGTTGTCGTAGCCGTGGTACTTGGCTTTGGAGATCAGCTTCTTGGCGACCATCTCGCCGGTGGTGCCGAGCTTGGAGGTGATGCGGTAGTCGGCGGTGTTCAGGTCTTTGTACGACTTGATGGTGCCTTCCAGTTCCTTGCGGATCAGCAGGGTCTGGCCGACGACGATGAACGGTTCGCTGAAGTTCAGGCGCAGGTTGCGTTCCTGAGTCAGGGTCATGCCGCTGCCAATCATGTCGAACTTGTCGGTCATCAGCGCCGGGATGATGCCGTCGTAACCGGTGGAGACCAGCTCCAGCTTGACGCCCATGGCCTTGGTCATGGCTTTGAGGATGTCGACTTCAAAGCCGATGATCTCGCCGCGCTTGTTGGTCATCTCGAACGGCATATAGGTCGGATCCATGCCGACTTTCAAGGTGCCGCGCTTGACCGCGTCATCAATTGCGCCAGCTTGCGCCGCAGTGACTGCAACGAGTGCCGTGACGCCGACCAGCAGCATCGACAGATACTTCTTCATCTTCAAGTCCCCAAAACCATTGCGTTTGCGGCGCGAAAACCAACAGAGACGGGCAAAAAAGCCCGGGTGCGCCAATTCGGGGACGGATGCTAACGCACTCGTTCGTTTGCACAAGGTTTTTTGATCGATTACAGATCAGCGCCCACTGTCGTCAGGGCAAAAAAAACCCCGCTTTCGCGGGGCTTCTTATCAGGCCGGTTGAGCCTGCATGCTCACCGGTCGCAGCGGCAGTAACGGCGCATGCGGATCGGCTTTCACCGAAGCCCGCCATGCATCCAGCCACTCGGCATGGCCTTCGCCCCAAACCTGCTCGTGCAAGCGCGCCAGAGCAACCGGGTCGCTCAGCAGTTGCAGACGATCATGGTTATTCAACCCGGCAGGGCCAACCTTGATCGCGTGACGAACACGCTCCTGACGCAGCCATTCGATCGGCTCGGCCTGGCCGTGACGGGACGTCGCCAGCGAGCACGCCAAGGCGTTCTGCTGCGGATCGACCACTGCACGGATAAAGCCGTCATTCAGCGCATGCCAACGGTTCTCGTGGGTGTACTGGTCAGTCGCCAGCAGCGCCTGCGGCGGATTGTATTCCTCAGGGATGAGGAACAGGCTCTCGTCACGGGACTTCAGGCCCAGACCGACACGGCTGGAAATCACCGACACCGGGATCGACAGCATCAGCGAACCGACAATCGGCACCAGCCACCACAGGAAGCTCGGGTTCAGCCAGATCACCAGCAGCGCCCAGCAGAAACCCAGCAGGGTCTGCGGACCGTGGCGCTTGACCGCCTCGCTCCATGGCGTCGAGTCGTCGTCACGTTGCGGCGAGTTCCAGGTCGCGGCCCAGCCGAGGAACGCGGCCAGGACGAAACGGGTGTGGAAAATCATCCGCACCGGCGCCAGCAGCATGGAGAACAGCATTTCCAGCAGCATCGACAGCGTCACTTTGAACTTGCCGCCGAACTCTTTCGCGCCCTTGGCCCAGATCAGGATGATGCTCAACAGTTTCGGCAGGAACAGCAGCACGATGGTCGTCGAGAACAGCGCAATCGCCTTGTCCGGGTGCCATTGTGGCCACAGCGGATAGAGCTGACGCGGTTCGAGGAAGTACTGCGGCTCCATCAGCGTATTCACCGCGAGAAGCGCGGTCGACAGCACCAGGAAGAAGAACCACAACGGCGCCGACAGGTACGACATCACGCCAGTGAGGAACACCGCGCGGTGTACCGGGTGCATGCCTTTGACCAGGAACAGACGGAAGTTCATCAAGTTACCGTGGCACCAGCGGCGGTCACGCTTGAGTTCGTCGAGCAGGTTCGGCGGCAGTTCTTCGTAGCTGCCTGGCAGGTCGTAGGCAATCCACACGCCCCAACCGGCACGACGCATCAACGCGGCTTCAACGAAGTCGTGAGACAGGATCGCCCCGGAGAACGCACCCTTGCCCGGCAACGGCGCCAAGGCGCAGTGGTCGATGAACGGCTTCATGCGAATGATCGCGTTGTGACCCCAGTAGTGGGATTCACCCAACTGCCAGAAGTGCAGACCGGCGGTAAACAGCGGGCCATAAACGCGTGTGGCGAACTGCTGCATGCGCGCATAAAGGGTGTCCATGCCCGACGCACGCGGCGCGGTCTGGATGATCCCGGCGTCCGGTGTGGCTTCCATCAAGCGCACCAGACTGGTCAGGCACTCGCCGCTCATGACCGAGTCAGCGTCGAGGACGACCATGTACTTGTAGTCACCGCCCCAACGACGGCAGAAGTCGTCGAGGTTGCCGCTTTTGCGTTTTACGCGGCGGCGGCGGCGGCGATAGAAGATCTTGCCGAAGCCCTTGGCTTCGCGGCAGACGTCCAGCCAGGCCTGTTGCTCGGCCACGCAGATGTCGGTGTCGTTACTGTCGCTGAGTACGAAGAAGTCGAAACGATCCAGATCACCGGTAGCGGCAACCGATTCGAATGTCGCACGCAGACCGGCAAATACCCGTGGCACGTCTTCGTTGCAGATCGGCATGACCAGCGCGGTACGGGCGTCTTTGGCAATCGGCTCGTTGCCGGCACTTTTACCGGAGATGCGGTATTTATCGTGACCGGTGAGCAACTCCAGAAAGCCCATCAGCGCCGTCCAGAAACCGGCCGACACCCAGCAGAACAGAATCCCGAACAGAATCAGGATGCTCGTTTGCAACGCATACGGCAGCACTTGCGTGGCGGTTTGCAGCAGCGGCTGGTGCAGGACTTCTTCCAGATCGACGAACGACCAGCCCTGGTACGGCATGATGCCTTTCATGTACCAGCCGGCGACGATGGTCTGGCCGAGCATGAGCAGCAACAGAATGTAGCGACGGATCGAACCGACGGTGCGCCAACGCGCGGCCGGCAGGACATTCTCGTCCTTCGGCGGCTGCGGCGGATTGGTGCGGCCGGTCATACGACGCCAGCCACGCACCAGAATATTGGTGCGCCATGGCTCCGGCACGACCTTGGTCCGACGAATCGGCGGCGTTGCCTTGAGGCTGACTCGACCGCTGGCGTCGAGCACCAGCATTTCCGCTTCTTCGAGCTCTTCGGCGGTGCTCAGGGTCAGGCGCTTGCCCACCGAAGCCTGGGCGGCTTCGGCAGGAGCGTCGAACGTCGAGGACGACAGGCGTTGATGCAGTTCGCTGAACGACTGGCAGCCCGCGAGTTCCGCGCGCTGCTGGTCGGTCATCGGCAGATGCGCCAGATACTCGGACAGAGTCTCTGGCTGTACTTGAGAGTTACTCATCGGCAGGCAACTGATAGCTCCAGGTCTCGGTCAGGACTTCTTCAGTCGGCGCCGATTCCGGTGTGGCTGGGGCCGCGTCCGCAGCGACTGGCTGCTTGGCGTCTTTGTTGGCCTTGTCCTTGGCATCTGCGGCTGGCTTGGCGTCGGCCTGCTTGGCCTCGGCTGCCTTGGCTTCCTTGTCGAGTTTCTCTTGTTGCTTGGCGGCAACCTTGTCGGCCTTGGCGACGGACGAGTTGGACGCCGGCACCGAAGACTTGGCCAGATCAGCGGTCACGACTGGCTGCACCAGTGCGGCACGCATCTCGGTCGACTTGCTCGCGTCCTTGATCTTCATCCGCAGGGTCAAGCGCCAGCCCTTGGTTTCCGGGTTGTAGCGCACGCTGTTCTCGACCAGTTCGGCATTGTCGCCAACGCTGACCTGGCTGCGCACGTCGGCATCCGGCGCCAGAGCGGCCAGCGATGGGCCCTCGAAGTCGACCAGGTAGGCAACGCTGCCGTCCGGCTGACGGATCAGGTTCGATTGTTTGACGTCACCGGTGGAACGCAGAGTCTGCGCAACCCAGGCGCTGTCCGGCGCGTGAATCGCCGCTTCGTCCATGGTCCAGTGCATGCGGTAAGCGAAGTCCAGCGGCTGGCCTGGCTCCGGCATTTTTTCCGGGCTCCAGAACGCAACGATGTTGTCGTTGGTTTCGTCGGCGGTCGGAATCTCGACCAGATCGACGGTGCCTTTGCCCCAATCGCCCTTCGGCTCGATCCAGGCGCTTGGGCGCTTGTCGTAGCGGTCGTCGAGGTCTTCGTAGTGGCTGAAGTCACGGCCACGCTGCAGCAGACCGAAACCACGCAGGTTCTCGACGCTGAAGTTGCTCACGGCCAGGTGTTTCGGGTTGTTCAGTGGGCGCCAGATCCACTCGCCGTTGCCGGCATGGATCGACAGACCGCTGGAGTCGTGCAGCTCACGACGGTAGTTGAGGACTTTCGATGGCTGGTTGGCGCCGAACAGGAACATGCTGGTCAGCGGCGCGATGCCCAGTTTGCCGACCTTGTCACGCAGGAACATCTGCGCCTTGACGTCGACAATGGTGTCGCTGCCCGGACGCAGGATCAGACGGTAGGCACCGGTGGCACGCGGCGAATCCAGCAGGGCGAAGATCACCAGATGCTTGTCGCCCGGCTTCGGCTGTTGAATCCAGAACTCGCGGAAACGCGGGAATTCTTCGCCCGACGGCAGCGCGGTATCGACCGCCAGACCACGGGCCGACAGACCGTATGTGTGGCCCTTGCCAACGACGCGGAAGTAGCTCGCGCCGAGCATGGTCATGATTTCGTCTTGCTTGTCGGCCTTGTTGATCGGGTACAGCACACGGAAACCGGCATAACCCAGTTGTTCGGTGGCCTTCGGATCGAATTTCAGGTCGCCGAAATCGAAGCGCGAAGGATCGTATTTGATCTCTTCGACGGTGTTCGCCGTGATTTCGTTGATTTTCACCGGTGTATCGAAGTGCATACCCTGGTGATAGAAGGACAGTTTGAACGGCGTCTTCTGATCAGCCCACTCAGCCTTTTCGGTGAGGAAGCGGATTTTCTGATAATCCGCGAACTTCATGTCGCGGAACTCGTTCGGCAGGTTGCTGCGCGGGGCTTCGAATTTCTGCCCGGCCAGCTCTTTAGCCTTGGCGGATACATCGTCAAGATTGAACGCCCAAAGCTGACCGGCGCTGAGCAGGCACAGGAGCGCCGAACCCGCTACCAGGGCACTTCGCATGCGTTTGGCAGACATTTTTGCTGCATTACAGGGACTAACGATCACGAGCAACCCTCGCCGAAAACAGATCAAAAAACCAACGGCCAGATGAAGTGTCTTTAAAGGTATCGGCATTGAAAAACCGACCTACCAGAGCACCCTTGCCAAGTTGGCGAGCATTGTTCCGACTCCGCTGGGGCAAAATGATTCCCCAATCGGATCCAGACAAGTCTCTACCTAAGTCAAAAATGGACCAACGAACGCTGATCCCCATAGCGCGCGATTATCTAGTAGCCCGCGTGACAACGCATCAGGGGTAACAAAGTATTTATCGCGAAAACACCCTAAAAACAGTCGAAATTTCCTAAAAAGGTGTTTCAGGCGCTTTCAGGTCTGTAACAAAAAGGTAACCGGGCCATCGTTGACCAAATGCACCTGCATATCGGCGCCGAATCTACCTGATGCCACAGTGCCATGCACCTGTTTCGCTTTGCTTAATAGATAGTCGAATAATTCCTCGCCCAGCGCCGGAGGGGCGGCGGTCGAGAAACTCGGGCGCAACCCGCTTTTGGTGTCGGCAGCGAGGGTGAACTGAGAGACCAGCAGCAACCCACCGCCCACATCCGCGAGGGACAGGTTCATCTTGCCCTCAGCGTCACTGAATACACGATAGTTAAGCAGCTTATGCAGAAGTTTGTCGGCGCTGGCACGCGTGTCGTCGGGTTCGACCGCCACCAGCACCAGCAAACCCTGATCGACCGCGCCAACCACCTCTCCCGCCACTTCGACTCGCGCGCCACGCACGCGTTGTAAAAGCCCCTTCATGCTTCTTCGGGCGGCAGGTCGAGCAGGCGTCGGGCCATTTGACCGGCGGCACGTACCAATGCGTCGGTGATACCGGGTTCGGACGCAGCGTGACCGGCATCGCGGATCACTTGCAGCTCACTGTTCGGCCATGCCTGGTGCAATTCCCAAGCGTTATCCAACGGGCAGATCACGTCGTAACGGCCGTGGATGATCACGCCGGGCAAGTGAGCAATCTTGCCCATATCGCGAATCAGTTGGTTCGGCTCAAGGAACGCGTTGTTGGTGAAGTAGTGGCATTCGATCCGCGCAATCGACAAGGCGCGTTGCGGTTCGGAGAAACGATCGACCACCAGCGGGTTCGGCCGCAGGGTCGCGGTGCGCCCTTCCCAGGTCGACCAGGCCTTTGCTGCGTGCATCTGGGCGATCTGATCATTGCCGGTCAGGCGCTTGTGGAAAGCGTTGAGCAGGTCGTCGCGCTCGTCCACTGGGATCGGCGCAATGTAGTCCTGCCAATAATCGGGGAACAGACGGCTGGCACCGGCCTGGTAGAACCACTCGATTTCCTGCGGACGGCAGAGAAAGATCCCGCGCAGGATCAGACCGTGAACGCGCTCCGGATGGGTTTGCGCGTAGGCCAGTGCCAGGGTCGAACCCCACGAGCCGCCGAACAGCACCCATTTGTCGATGCCCAGGTGTTTGCGGATGCGCTCAAGGTCGGCGACCAGATCCCAGGTGGTGTTGTTTTCCAGGCTGGCGTGCGGGGTGGAGCGTCCGCAGCCGCGCTGGTCGAAGGTAACAATGCGGTACAGGTTCGGATCGAAATAACGGCGGCTCTGTGCATCGCACCCGGCACCCGGGCCGCCGTGGATGAACACGACAGGCAAGCCTTCCGGCGAACCGCTTTCGTCGACGTACAGCGTATGCGTGTCATCGACAGCCAGATCGTGCCGGGCGTGTGGTTTGATCTGCGGAAACAAAGTCTGCATTGCGCGCTCCGTAAGGGGTCGAGGTCATCCCTGGGGGGACTTCTATTATTCTGCCGTTGGGCATCATAAACCCGATTTACGTCAATGAGCATGCTTCAGAACACGAATCAAAACCTGTGGTGAGGCAGCAGCTCCTACAGGAAGCGGGTCAGGCGGCGTAGCGGGATTTGCCCCAGGCGAGGAAGCCTTGCAGCAACTCCTTGAGCACCACCCGCGTCGGCTCGGCCAGATCGGCGCGATAGCGGAACGGTTCGAACTCTTCCATGTACGTGCACTGGCCCAGTTCCAGTTGCACGGCGTGGATGTTTTCAGCCGGGTTGCCGTAATGACGGGTGATGTGGCCGCCCTTGAAGCGACCGTTGAGCACATGGCTGTATTCACCATGACGCGCGCAGATGGCTTCCAGTTGCGCGGCCAGTTGCGGATCGCAGCTCGCGCCGTTGAAGGTGCCGAGGTTGAAGTCCGGGAGCTTGCCGTCGAACAGGTGCGGGATGATCGAGCGGATCGAGTGCGCGTCGAACAGCAGCGCGTAACCGAACTCGGCCTTCAGCCGCGCCAGCTCTTCCTGCAAGGTGCGGTGGTACGGCGTCCAGATCTGTTCCAGATAGGTCGCGCGCTCCTCTTTCGAAGGCTCCAGACCTTCCTTGAACAACGGGATGCCGTCGAACAAGGTCGCCGGATACAACCCGGTGGTGGCGCCAGCGTACAGCGGCTTGTCGTCGGACGGCCGGTTGAGGTCGATGACGAAACGTGAATATTGCGCGGCCAGAGTGCTGGCGCCCAGTTCTTCTGCAAAGTCGTACAACTGCGGAATATGCCAGTCGGTGTCCGGCAGGCTTTTCGCATCCGGGATCAGCCCAGCCTCGACCGCAGGCGTCAGGCGCAGACCTGCATGGGGCATGCTGATCAGCAGCGGCACGCGACCTTGTTTGAAGCTCAGAACCTTATCCACAACCGCTCTCCTACAGACTTGATTCAACGCCGTGACGCACGACGCGTTTGTCCAGATCACCGCCCAGCCAATAGGCCAGATCCGCCGGACGATCAATGTGCCAGGCGACGAAATCCGCGACCTTGCCGACTTCCAGCGAACCGTGGGTCTCGGCCATACCCAGTGCTTGGGCGGCATGAATGGTCGCCCCGGCCAATGCTTCTTCCGGGGTCATGCGGAAACAGGTGCAGGCCATGTTCAGCATCAGGCGCAACGACAGCGCCGGCGAGGTGCCGGGGTTGAGATCGCTGGCGATGGCGATCTTGACCTTGTGCTTGCGCAAGGCGTCCATCGGCGGCAGCTGGGTTTCACGCAGGAAGTAGAACGCGCCCGGCAGCAGCACCGCGACGGTGTCGGATGCGGCCATGGCGATGGCGTCGGTTTCGTCCATGAACTCCAGGTGATCGGCGGACAACGCATGGTAGCGCGCGGCCAGGCTGGAGCCGTGCAGCGACGACAATTGCTCGGCATGCAGCTTCACCGGCAAACCTAATTCTTTAGCGGTGATGAACACGCGCTCGACCTGTTCCGGAGAGAACGCCAGGTATTCGCAGAACGCATCCACGGCATCGACCAGGCCTTCGGCAGCCAGAGCAGGCAACATTTCGGCGCAGATGTGATCGATGTAATCGTCGGCGCGATCCTTGTATTCCGGGGGTAGCGCGTGAGCGGCGAGGCAGGTGCTGCGCACGCTGATCGGCAGCTCTTTGGCCAGGCGACGGATGACTCGCAGAATTTTGCGTTCATTGGCCAGATCGAGGCCGTAGCCGGACTTCATTTCTATCGTGGTCACGCCATCGCGCATCAGGCTTTTCAGGCGTTTGGCGGCGCTGGCGAACAATTCGTCTTCGCTGGCTTCACGGGTCGCCCGCACGGTGCTGGCGATGCCACCGCCCTGCGCCGCGATCTCGGCATAGCTGACGCCTTGCAGACGCTTTTCGAATTCACCGCTGCGGTTGCCGCCAAACACGGTGTGGGTGTGGCAGTCGATCAGGCCGGGGGTGACCCACGCGCCTTGCAGATCATTGACCGCCGGGTATTCGCCCGAGGGCAGTTGATTACGCGGGCCGATCCACTCGATCAGCGCACCGGACGTCACGATGGCCGCATCCTCGATGATCGAGTAGACGCCTTGCGCCATGGTTGCGACGTGGCAGTGTTGCCAGAGGGTTTTCATCCCTTAGTCTCCACACTATTCAAAATCGATTTCGCGAGCAGGCTCGCTCCCACAGGGATACGCATTCCAACTGTGGGAGCGAGCCTGCTCGCGAAGAGGCCCTTACAGGCTAGGCAAAAATTTCGCCGGCACCAGCTCGGTCAGGCAGCGCGAAGCCAACAACTCAGTCGCCGCATTGATGTCCGGCGCAAAGAACCGGTCCTTCTCGTAGAACGGCACTTCCTGACGCAAAATCGCCCGGGCCTGTTCCAGCTTCGCCGAGGTTTTCAGACCGTTACGCAAGTCCAGCCCCTGCACCGCAGCGAGCCACTCCACCGCAAGAATCCCGCGAGTGTTCTCGGCCATTTCCCACAGGCGTTTGCCGGCAGCCGGCGCCATGGACACATGATCTTCCTGGTTGGCCGAGGTCGGCAGGCTGTCCACCGAATGCGGATGGGACAGCGCCTTGTTTTCACTGGCCAGTGCCGCCGCTGTCACCTGGGCGATCATGAAGCCGGAGTTGACCCCGCCATTGGCCACCAGGAACGGCGGCAGTTGCGACATGTGCTTGTCCATCATCAGCGAGATGCGGCGCTCGCTGAGCGAGCCGATTTCGGCGATGGCCAGGGCCATGTTGTCAGCGGCCATGGCCACCGGTTCGGCGTGGAAGTTGCCGCCGGAAATCACATCGCCTTCAGCGGCGAACACCAACGGGTTATCCGATACGGCGTTGGCTTCGACGGCCAACACTTCAGCAGCCTGACGGAACTGGGTCAGGCAGGCGCCCATGACTTGTGGCTGGCAACGCAGCGAGTACGGGTCTTGGACCTTCTCGCAGTTCTGGTGCGAATCGGACACTTCGCTGCGCTCACCGAGAAGATCACGGTAAGCAGCGGCGGCATCGATCTGGCCTTTCTGGCCACGGGCGGCATGGATACGTGCGTCGAACGGCGAGCGCGAACCCAATACCGCTTCAACCGTCAGACCACCCAGTGCAATGGCGCCTGCAAACAGATCTTCACCTTCAAACAGGCCACGCAAGGCAAACGCAGTCGACACCTGAGTGCCGTTGAGCAGCGCCAGACCTTCTTTCGCCGCCAGCGTCAGCGGCGTCAGGCCAGCCACTTTCAGCGCTTCAGTGGCTTCCATCCACTCGCCCTTGTAACGCGCCTTGCCCTCGCCCAGCAGCACCAGCGACATATGCGCCAGTGGCGCGAGGTCACCGGAAGCCCCCACCGAACCTTTCAGCGGAATGTGCGGATAGACCTCGGCATTGATCAGCGCAATCAGCGCATCGATCACCACGCGGCGGATGCCGGAGAAACCACGGCTGAGGCTGTTGACCTTGAGCACCATGATCAGACGCACCAAGTCATCGCTGATCGGCTGACCCACACCGGCGGCATGCGACAGCACCAGCGAGCGCTGGAGGTTTTCCAGGTCTTCGCTGGCGATGCGCGTCGAGGCCAGCAGGCCGAAACCGGTGTTGATGCCGTAGGCGGTGCGGTTTTCGGCGAGGATCTGCTCGACGCAGGCAACACTGGCTTCGATCTGCTGCGATGCGCTGTTATCGAGGCTCAGCTTGACCGGATGCTGAAAAACGTCACGCAGTTGAGCCAGGCTCAGTTGGCCGGGGATCAGGTTTAGCGCAGTCATTAAAATGCTCCTTTTGAACATTGTTATTAACTACCAGTCGCTCCGGAGCATTCCGTTATCCGTCGTTTTTCGTCTTGTGAACGATCCACGCCTTGGCACGCTGGTATGGGTAGTTGTCAATGCAAATTCGGTAATACGTTGTGCAGCAAATTCGGGGTTTTCAAAACGCTCGCTGCGGCGGCGATATCCGGCGCCAGCCAACGGTCCTGATCGTAGGCCGGGACTTTCTCACGCAGCAGGCGCCACGCGATATCAGTGCCCGTGCCAAAGCGCTGCGCTTTCAAGAATTCAAACGCCTGCGCCGCCAGCAGATATTCGATGGCGAGGATCTGCGTGCAGTTTTCCAGCGCCCGATGCAGCTTCAGCGCCGCAGTGGTGCCCATGCTCAGATGGTCTTCCTGCAAGCCCGAGGTGACGTAGTTGTCGAGCACCGCCGGTTGCGCCAATTGGCGGTTTTCCGCGCACAGCGACGCGGCGACGTATTGCACGATCATCATCCCGGAGTTCACCCCCGGATTGGCCACCAGAAATGCCGGCAGACCGCTGACGTGCGGGTTAACCAGACGATCGAGACGACGCTCGGCAATCGAGCCGATTTCCGCCACGGCGATCGCCAGCAGATCCGCCGCCATCGCCACTGACTGACCGTGCGGATTGGCCTGGGACATGACCCGGAAATCGTCCGGCGTACCCAGCAGCAACGGGTTGTCGGTGCAGCCGTTGAGTTCGGCTTCGACCTGTTTGATGGCGTGCTCGAGTTGATCGCGCGCGGCGCCATGCACCTGCGGGATCGAGCGAATGCTCAGCGCATCCTGAGTGCGAATGCCCTTGCTCGAAGCAATCACTTCACTGCCATCAAGCAACGCACGCAGATTGACGCCAACTTGCTGCATGCCCGGATGCGGTTTCAACGCGATGATCTCGGCGTCGAACGCGTCAATCTGCCCACGCTGGGCTTCGAAACTCATGGCGCCAATGACATCGGCCCATTGCACCAGACGCGTGGCGTCGGCAATCGCCAGGCAGCTGAGGCCGGTCATGCACGGCGTGCCGTTGACCAGGCACAAACCGTCCTTCGCGCCCAGTTGCACCGGCTGCAGGCCCTCTTCGGCCAAGGCCTGTTGTGCAGAAACAACCTGTCCGCGATAGCTGACATTACCCACGCCGAGCAGCGTGATGCCGATGTGTGCCATGTGGGTCAGATAACCCACCGAACCTTGCGACGGCACTTGTGGGGTGATGCCGCGATTGAGCAACGCCAGCAGCCCTTCGACAACCCGACGATGGAGGCCGGACTTGCCATGGCTGTAGTTGTGGATCGCGGCGCAGATGATGGCGCGGGTCTGCTCGTCGGGCAGTACCGGACCGACGCCGCAGGCGTGGCTGAGCAAGGTGTTGCGCGAGAGCTGGCTGAGTTGTTCGTCTTTCAGCGAGACGTTGGACAACCCGCCCAGACCGGTGTTGACGCCATAAGCGCGCTCGCCGCTGACGACAATGCGCTGGACGATGGCCTGAGCGTTTTCGATGCGCGCCCACGTGTCGCCCGACAGCTCAAGTTGTGCGCCGTGACGGGCAACGGCGACTACGTCTTGCCAGCGCAGGTGGGCGCCGGTGATCACGACTTTTTCAGCCTGGGACATCTTTAACCTCAACCATAATATTGATGCAGTTTCACTGGCCCTATCGCTGGCAAGCCAGCTCCCACAGGATCTCCAGTGTTCACACAATCTCTGTAGGAACTGGGCCTGCCAGCCCCCACAGAGCCCCCAGTGTTCACACAATCTTTGTAAGACCTGGGTCTGCCAGCCCTACAGAGTCCTCAGGGTTCACACATTCCCTGTGGGAGCTGGCTTGCCAGCGATGAGGCCAGTCATTGCACTGCAAAACCCAGATCAGACCACCGCCGCCCGCCGCTGCACGAACCGGTCAACATACTCATCCGCCGGCGAATGCAGGATCTCGCGTGGCGTACCAACCTGAATCAGCTTGCCGTCCTTGAGAATCGCAATGCGGTTGCCGATACGCACGGCCTCATCGAGGTCGTGGGTGATGAAGACGATGGTCTTGTGCAGAGTCTTTTGCAGCTCCAGCAACTGGTCCTGCATCTCGGCGCGGATCAGCGGATCGAGGGCGCTGAACGCTTCGTCCATCAGGATGATGTCGGTGTCTGCCGCCAATGCACGGGCCAGGCCGACACGCTGACGCATGCCGCCGGAAAGCTGGTGCGGGTATTTGTTTTCGTAGCCCTTGAGGCCCACGGTGTTGATCCAGTGCAGCGCGCGTTCGTTGCACATCTGCTTGCTCTCGCCGCGCACTTTCAAGCCGTAGGCGACGTTGTCGAGGACGGTCTTGTGCGGCAGCAGGCCGAAGCTCTGGAACACCATGCTGATCTTGTGCCGACGAAATTCGCGCAGGGCGTCCATGTCGTATTGCAGGATGTCCACGCCGTCGACCAGGATCGCGCCGCTGGTCGGGTCGATCAGGCGATTGAAATGGCGCACCAGCGTCGACTTGCCGGAACCGGACAGGCCCATGATCACGAAGATCTCGCCGGTGCCGATGCTCAGCGACAGGTCGTTGACCCCGACCACGCAACCGGTTTCGTTCAGCACCTGATCCTTGGTCTTGCCCTGGCCGACCATGACCAAGGCGTCCTTGGCGCGGTTGCCGAAAATCTTGAAGACGTTTTTGACTTCGATCTTGCTCACGGTTGCGTTGCTCATTTGCTCACCTCATGCCGTGGCCGACCGTACGCCTGAGTAATGCGGTCGATGACCACTGCGAGAATCACGATCGCCAGACCGGCCTCAAGACCCCGTCCGACGTTGAGGGTCTGAATCCCCACCAGTACATCTTCACCCAGGCCACGGGCGCCGATCATCGAGGCGATCACCACCATCGACAGGGCCATCATGGTGGTCTGGTTGATCCCGGCCATGATGCTCGGCAGGGCCAGCGGCAGTTGCACGCCGAACAGTTGCTGCCAGCGATTGGCACCGAAGGCATTGATCGCTTCCATGACTTCGCCGTCGACCTGACGAATACCCAGATCAGTCAGGCGAATCAGCGGTGGCGCGGCGTAGATCACCGTGGCGAAAATCGCCGGGACCTTACCCAGGCCGAACAGCATCAGCACCGGGATCAGGTAAACGAAACTTGGCATGGTCTGCATGATGTCGAGCAGCGGCATCAGCACCGAACGCAGGCGATTGCTGCGCGCCGAGAGAATCCCCAGCGGTATGCCGATCAGCACCGAAATGATCGTTGCGACCATCATCAGCGCCAGGGTCTGCATAAGCTTGTCCCACAGGCCGACAGCACCCACCAGGAACAGCAGACCGACGATGACGGCGGTGGTCACGACTTTGCGCGTTGCATGCCAGGCGACGACACCGACAATCGCCAGCATCAACCACCACGGCGCTGCACGCAGCAGGCCTTCGAGATTGACGATGGCCCACAGCAGGGTGTCGGAGATGTGACGGAACACATCACCGTAGTTGGTGACCAGCGAATCGACCCAACCGTTGACCCAGTCGGCGATGGAAAAGGTAAAGCTTTCGGGAAACATAAGAGACTCTCAATCAAGGGGTTGCGATCAAGCGTCCGACTGCCGTGGCCGGCAGCCGGAGAAACTCGACCTACAAGGCCGCGTCGATCTTTTTGGCTGCGTCTTCGCTCACCCAGGCGTGCCAGACTTCAGGATGTTCCTTGAGGAAGATTTTCGCCAGTTTTGGCGACTCGATACGTTCCTTCGCCATGCGCCCGAGATTCTGGTTCAGCAGGTCGATGGGCAGGTTGACCTTTTCCAGCACCGCCACCAGTTCCGGGGCTTCGTCGTGGAAGGTTTTCGACAGGCCAACCTTGATGCTCACGGTCTTGTCGACGCCCGGTTTTTCTTCCAGTTTGACCAGATCGACCTGGCCCATCAGCGGGGTTGGCGACCAGTAGTAGAACAGGATCGGCTCGCCACGCTTGTAGCTCGACAGCACCGCCGCATCCAGCGCAGGTCCCGTGCCCGGACGGAAGTTGGTGTAGCTGCTTTCCAGGCCGTAGCTTTTGAGCATTTCGCTGTTGTCCAGCTCACAAGTCCAGCCGGCCGGGCAGTTGTAGAAACGGCCTTTGGAGGGTTCTTCGGCGTCTTTGAACACGGCGGCGTATTTGCCCAGATCGGCAATGTTTTTCAGATCCGGGGCTTTCGGCTCAAGCTTGCGCTTGGCATCGCCTTCGATCACGTAACGCGGCACGTACCAGCCTTCAACGGCGCCGACGACCGGAGCGCCAACCCCGACCACCTTGCCGGCCTTCTCGGCCTTGTTCCAGACTTCGCTGCGGCCGACCCACTCTTCGGCAAACACTTGAATGTCGTTGCTGCTCAGGGCGTTTTCCATGGTGATGGAGTTGCCTGGCAGGCTGTCGGTCTTGCAGTCGTAACCTTTTTCCAGCACCACTTGCAGGACGTCGGTCAGCAGCATGCCGCTTTCCCAGTTCAGACCGGCGAATTTCACCGGTTTGCCCGATTCGCACCAGCCGGCGGCTTGAGTTGCGCCAGCGCTGGCCAACAGGCCCATGGACAGCAATGTAGTCAGCAGGGTCTTGTTCGATTTCATTATTGCGACGCTCCTAATCATGAATTGGCTTACGGCAGTCAAGAGGCATCCAGCCCTGTCCACGTCCAATCAGGCCTGCGCCGCAGCGCGAACGGCCCCACTTGTTTTAGGTTGTACAACGCTGTCCTGCTCGACCGGCAGAATCAGTTGATCGGGTACTGGGCTGTGCCATTTTTTTGCGCACACGTAATACACAGCGGCAGGCAGCACCAGACCGATGATCCAGGAGATATCCACATCACCGAGGGCAGCTACCAAGGGACCTGTGTAGAACTTGGTGGAGATGAACGGCAACTGCACCAGCACGCCAAAGACATAGACGCTGATACCGAGCATGTTCCAGCGACCATAGCGACCGTTCGGATCGGCCAGCGCCGGCACGTCATAGCGCTCGCGAGTGATGCAGTAGTAGTCCACCAGGTTGATCGCGCTCCACGGCGTGAAGAACGCGAGCAGGAACAGGATGAAAGACTTGAACGCACCGAGGAACGAATGCTGACCGAGCAACGCGATCAGCGTCGCCGCGCCGACGATGAACAGCACGAACACCAGACGCTGCATGCGCGAGACCTGCAGATGACCTTTGAAACCGCTGATGATGGTGGCGATGCACATGAAGCTGCCGTAGGAGTTCAGCGTCGAAATGGTCACCTTGCCGAACGCAATGCTGAAGTACAGCAGCGCTGCGGTGGCACCGGTCCCACCCAGACCGACGATGTAAGCCACTTCATGGCCGGCGAACTGGTCGTTGGCCGAAGCGGCAGCGAATACACCGAGGATCATCGCCACTTGTGCGCCAATCACCGAACCGGCGCCGGCGGCGAAAAAGGTTTTCACCGCTGAGGTCTTGCTCGGCAGGTAACGGGAATAGTCCGCCACGTAAGGGCCGAAAGCGATCTGCCAGGAGGCCGCGAGCGACACCGCCAGCAGGAAGCTGCTCCAGCTGAAGTGGCGGATTTGCATCAGTGCGCCGACGTCGGTCTGGCTCATCAGACGCCAGAACAGGAAAACGAAGGCAATCACGCCAATGACGCTGGCGACGCGGCCAATCCAGTGGATCACTCGATAACCCATCACCGTCACCAGCACGATGACACTGGCGAAAATCAGAATGCCGATGCTGTCGCTGACGCCAAACAACTGGCCCAGTGCCTGGCCGGAAAGCACCGTGCCCGTTGCGGTGAAGCCCAGGTACATCAGGCACACCAGCACGATCGGGATGGCTGCGCCATAAACCCCGAACTGCACGCGACTGGAAATCATCTGCGGCAGACCCAGTTTCGGCCCTTGCGCCGCATGCAGCGCCATCACCGCGCCGCCCAGCAGTTGACCGATCAACAGACCGATCAACGACCAGAACACATCACCGCCCAGCACCACGGCCAACGCCCCGGTGACAATCGCCGTGATTTGCAGGTTGGCACCCATCCACAAGGTGAATTGGCTGAACAGACGACCGTGTCTTTCCGCTTCCGGGATGTAGTCGATCGAACGCCTTTCGATCAACGGTTTGTTGCCTGCACGATCGGGACTGACAGCCATGGTTCAACCTCTGTGGATTGTTAGATTCTCTGTAGGAGCTGCCGCAGGCTGCGATCTTTTGATCTTAAAAAAACAACATCAAAAGATCGCAGCCTGCGGCAGCTCCTACAGGGGTTTTGCGTTTTATTTACCGGTAATCATCGGCAGGTTCAGGCCCTGTTCCTTCGCGCAGTCGATGGCGATCTGATAACCGGCATCGGCGTGACGCATGACACCGGTGGCCGGGTCGTTGTGCAGCACGCGGGCAATACGCTCGGCCGCTTCGTCCGTACCGTCGCAGACAATCACCATGCCCGAGTGCTGGGAGAAGCCCATGCCGACGCCACCGCCGTGGTGCAGGGAAACCCAGGTCGCGCCGCTCGCGGTATTCAGCAGAGCGTTGAGCAGTGGCCAGTCGGACACGGCGTCGGAACCGTCCTGCATCGATTCGGTTTCACGGTTCGGGCTGGCCACCGAGCCGGAATCGAGGTGGTCGCGCCCGATCACGATCGGCGCCGACAGCTCACCGCTGCGGACCATTTCGTTGAACGCCAGACCGAGCTTGGCGCGCAGGCCCAGGCCAACCCAGCAGATACGTGCCGGCAGACCCTGGAAGCTGATGCGCTCGCGGGCCATGTCCAGCCAGTTGTGCAAGTGGGCGTCGTCCGGGATCAGCTCTTTGACCTTGGCGTCGGTTTTGTAGATGTCTTGCGGATCACCCGACAGCGCCGCCCAACGGAACGGGCCGATGCCACGGCAGAACAGCGGACGGATGTAAGCCGGCACGAAACCCGGGAAGTCGAACGCGTTCTCGACGCCTTCTTCCTGCGCCATCTGACGGATGTTGTTGCCATAGTCGAAGGTCGGGATGCCTTGCTTCTGGAATTCCAGCATCGCGTTGACGTGCACGGCCATCGACTGCTTGGCAGCCTTGATCACAGCGGCCGGTTCGGTCTTGGCGCGGGCGCGGTATTCGTCCCAGGTCCAGCCGGCCGGCAGGTAGCCGTTGAGTGGGTCATGGGCGCTGGTCTGGTCGGTGACCATGTCCGGGCGCACGCCGCGCTTGACCAGTTCCGGCAGGATTTCTGCAGCGTTGCCCAGCAGCGCGATGGAGATCGCTTTACCTTCTTTGGTGTACTTGGCGATGCGCGCCAGCGCGTCGTCGAGATCGGTGGCTTGCTCGTCGACGTAACGGCTTTTCAGGCGGAAATCGATGCTGACCTGCTGGCATTCGATGTTCAGCGAGCAGGCGCCGGCCAGGGTTGCGGCCAGCGGCTGAGCGCCGCCCATGCCGCCCAGACCGGCGGTCAGCACCCACTTGCCGGTGAGGTTGTCGTTGTAGTGCTGACGACCTGCCTCAACGAAGGTTTCGTAGGTGCCTTGAACGATGCCTTGGCTGCCGATGTAGATCCAACTGCCGGCGGTCATCTGGCCGTACATGGCCAGGCCTTTGGCGTCGAGTTCGTTGAAATGCTCCCAGCTCGCCCAGTGTGGCACCAGGTTGGAGTTGGCGATCAGTACGCGCGGGGCGTTGCTGTGGGTCTTGAATACGCCGACCGGCTTGCCGGATTGCACCAGCAGGGTCTCGTCGTCATTCAGGTTGGTCAGGCTCTCGACGATCTTGTCGTAGCACTCCCAGTTACGGGCGGCGCGACCGATACCGCCGTAGACCACCAGCTCTTTCGGGTTCTCGGCCACTTCCGGGTCGAGGTTGTTCATCAGCATGCGCAGCGGCGCTTCGGTCAGCCAGCTCTTGGCGGTCAGCTTGTTGCCGCGTGCGGCACGGATTTCAACGTCACGATGCTTTGTATAAGAAGCGGCGGTAGTTTTCTTGTCAGTCACGAAAAAGACTCCTCAGCGATCAATTCAAACCAACCCTGGCAGTGGGCAAGCAGCCTGCGCGCTTCAATGCGCGGCAAGCGAATCAGTGGACGCTGCGGCTTATACGCATACGTCTTTACTTGTACATACAAGCATATGCAATCAAGCGGCCAACTTATTGGAGGGGTGTACAAGAAAAATTGCGCGCAGGGCTGGAGGTCGCCTGAATCAAGGGTTCTGGCGTGGATGAAATTTTTCGCGGGAGTATTTTGGGGAGTTGGGGGATTGTTACGAAAGCGTGATTTTGCGCCACGCTGGGGCGTTCGGTAACAAGTTGGTGCGTGGGTTGGGAACACCCTAAAAGCAAAAGATCGCAGCCTTCGGCAGCTCCTACAGTGGGATTGATATACACCCTGTAGGAGCTGCCGAAGGCTGCGATCTTTTAAGATTTTTGGATCAGCGTGCCGTCAGCTCAATGACACAGCAACCCGCATCAACGGCAACTTCGACCAACCCACTGTTACCGTCCAGTTGCAGACAATCATGTCGCCCCAACTGCGAAACACTTTCACCGACCTGCACTTGCAGCAACTCACTGACACTGAACACCAGCACCGTCCCCGCCGAACTGAAAAACCGCTGCTCACCCTCCAGCCATTGCAACCGCGCGCGGTAACGCTGCGGCGCGTAGATCAGGTTGAAATCGCGGATCGAACCGCCGAGCAGCGTGCAGGAAACCTGGCTCTCACCACTGAAAGCAAACGGGTCGAGGGGTAACAATGGGCGGGTGTCGTCACCGTCGACACACAGCGTCATGCCGTCACCCTGCAGCACGGTGATTACGCGCTGGTATCCGGCGAAGCTTGAGAAACCGCCGGACTCGGCGATGTCGGCAATCGACAGGCGCCAGCCAAAACCATCAAGCCCTGCGCCAGCGTCACGGGTGATTTCTTCGGTGCTGCCGCCGCCGTTTTTCCACGGCATGCGCGGATAGCCTTCGGCGCGTAAAACCTTAACTTCACTCATTTATGCTCTCTATTTATGGAACCGACCTTCCAGACGATGACGAGAACCCGGGTGGATCAACCGCGCCGCAGTCACCGGCTGACGGCCCGACCATGTGCGACGGCGAATCAGCAGGCACGGCTCGCCTTTTTCGATCTGCAGCAACTTGCACTCGGACGACTCGGCCAGGATTGCTTCAACCACATGCTCGCCCTCGGTCAGCGGCGCGACCTGGTTGAGGTAGGCGTAAGGCGTTTGCAGGGTGAAGTCCTGCTTGAGGTATTCCGGGGCGACCAGCGCGTTGACGAAACGGTCTTCGATTTGCACCGGAATGTCGTTTTCGTAATGCACGATCAGCGAGTGAAACACCTTCTGCCCTTCGCGCATGTCCAGTGCCAGTGCGCGTTCGGAGCCGGCGGCCTCTTCTTCGAGGGTAATGACCTGGCAAGTGTGGCGATGGCCGCGCGAGGCGATTTCGTCGGCGATGTTGTGCACTTCGAACAGCGCGGACTGGCTCTTCGGTTCAGCGACGAAAGTGCCGACGCCTTGCATACGCACTAGCAGGCCGTCGGCGGTCATCTCGCGCAGCGCGCGGTTGATGGTCATGCGGCTGAAACCGAGCTGATTGACCAGTTCGCTTTCCGACGGCACGCGGTAGTGCGGCGGCCAGTTACCGCTGTCGATCTGCTGGGTGATCATCTGTTTGACGCGGGCGTACAAGGGCGCCGGACTGTCGCCCATGTTCGCGGCCAACGGGGAAACTGGAGGCGGAGTCGGCACGGTGGATCCTTGTTCGTCGGTAGAGGTTGCTAGCTTGCCGGAGTTTACCGGGCAGGCAAACGTCTGTATATGTATATACAAATAACACACGATGGGGTGCTGAACCATGTCCGCTTTCTTTGCCGAACGCGCGCTGCTGCCTAACGGATGGGCCAACAATGTACGTCTTGAGGTCAGCGCCGATGGCGTGTTGACCCAAATCCAGGCCGATTCCACCGCAGATGGCGCCGAACGGTTAAGCGGCCCGCTGCTGCCGGGGATGCCCAATCTGCACTCCCACGCGTTCCAGCGAGCAATGGCCGGTTTGGCCGAAGTGGCCGGTAATCCCAACGACAGTTTCTGGACGTGGCGCGATTTGATGTACCGGCTCGTCGGAAAAATCAGCCCCGATCAACTCGGCGTCATCGCCCGACAGCTGTACATCGAAATGCTCAAGGCCGGTTACACCTCGGTCGCTGAATTCCACTATGTGCACCACGACAGCAATGGCCAGCCTTATGCGGATCCGGCTGAACTCGCTTTGCGTATCAGCCAGGCGGCAAGTGAAAGCGGCATTGGTCTGACCTTGCTGCCAGTGCTGTACAGCCACTCCGGTTTCGGCGGCCAGTTACCCAACGATGGCCAGCGCCGTTTCATCAACAGCACCGAAAATTACCTGAATCTGCAATCGCGTTTGCAGCCGCTGCTGGCGCAACAGAAGGCGCAATCGCTGGGTCTGTGTTTCCACTCGTTGCGCGCGGTCACCCCGCAGCAAATCAGTGAAGTGTTGGCCGCCAGCGACAAACAATGCCCAGTGCACATTCACATCGCCGAACAGCAGAAGGAAGTCGATGACTGCCTGAGCTGGAGCGGTCGTCGTCCGCTGCAATGGCTGTACGAAAACACCGAAGTCGATCAGCGCTGGTGCCTGGTTCACGCCACTCACGCCAACCCGGAAGAAGTCACGCTGATGGCTAAGAGTCGCGCCATCGCCGGTCTGTGCCTGACCACTGAAGCCAACCTCGGCGACGGGATTTTCCCGGCGGTGGATTTCCTCGCACAGGGCGGGCGCATGGGCATCGGTTCCGACAGCCATGTGTCGCTCAGCGTCGTGGAAGAGTTGCGTTGGCTGGAATACGGCCAGCGTCTGCGCGATCAGCGACGCAACCGTTTGTATGGCGCGGATCAGCCTATGGTCGGGCGCACTCTGTACGACGCGGCGCTGGAGGGCGGCGCTCAGGCACTGGGGCAACCGATTGGTGCGCTGGAGGTTGGCAAACGTGCGGACTGGATTGTGCTCGATGGCAACGATCCGTATCTGGCGACAGCCACTGGCGACGGGATTTTGAATCGCTGGTTGTTTGCCGGCGGCGATCGTCAGTTTCGCGATGTGCTGGTCAATGGCCAGTGGGTGGTGCGTGATGGGCGGCATGCCGGGGAAGAGGACAGCGCTCGCGCCTTCACCCAAGTCCTGCGCGACCTTTTAGGCTAGAAAAGCAAAAGATCGCAGCCTTCGGCAGCTCCTACATGGGAAATGTGTCCACCCTGTAGCTGCCGAAGGCTGCGATCTTTTCGCTGTTAATTCGAGGTCTTGGCCATCTGCCGATCTGACGCCCGCCAGATCAACCGCGTGGTGTCATAACCCTGCTGACGCGCCTTGCTCAACAGCTCTTCGCGCACCACACCGTTGACGGTCGGTGTGCGCGACAACAGCCACATGTACTTGCGACTCGGATCGCCGACGATGGCAGTCTTGTAGTCATCGCTGACGTACAACACCCAGTATTCGCCTTTCGCCACACCCGGAATCAACCGTGAGAACCAGGTATCGAACTCGACCCATAGCTTGTCGGTCTTGCCCGGCACCTGTGGATAAGCCGTGCCCTTGGCTTCTTCCCATTGCCAGTCCGGAGTCAGGCAGCGATTGAGCACCGCGACATTACCGTCAGGCTTGAGGGTGTAATGGGCTTCGGATTGCGCGCAATTGCGCTGGAAGTACATCGGCAAGCGCGCCAGTTCATACCAGGTGCCCTGGTAACGCTTGAGATTGACGCTGTTGACGGTTTTCGGCGCCAACGGATCCACGCCGGAACTGGCGCAGCCGGCCAGTACCAGGCCGGCAAAAAGGATTAGCAATAACCGCTTCATTTTTCTTCTCCGTGGGCGCGAAGCCCCGGTTTACTTCAGGCCTTGGCCGGAAAACATCAGCACTTTGTCACCAGCGTACTGCACGCTGATAAAGCTGTTCTTGTCGCCCCAGGTGCAACTGGACATGCCAAGCGCGCCCGAACAATCGGTGGGTTTGCCGAGCAGCGTCTCCACTTCGGCCTTGGCCATACCGGCAGAAAGCTTCGAATAGTTTTCCTGATTGACCTTGCTGCATGCGGCCAACAGCACGCAAAACGACAGAAGGGCGATAGATCGCAGCGACATGGTGTAACTCCTGGAACGAGGGGGGATGGCATGGTGCCAACCAGAAGCTTAGAAGAGAAAACCCTCATCTGGTTCCCTGAGCGGACGGCTATTTATTAGCCCGCCCGTCTGGCTTTTGCCTTTAAATCAGACACTTTGTAGGGCTATTGAGCATTTCGTCGCATTTCATGAGAGATGCCTAATCTTTGGCGCGCGGCGGTCGAAATAAGAGCAGCGCAAAGCCCCCGAGTGTGGCAAATTGCCGCCCTTTCTTGACCAGCACCTTCGCGGTAGTTCATTCGATGACCAGAAACATGAAATTCAGCCACAAAATCTTGTTGGCTGCCGCCCTCGTGGTGGCCGTTGCGTTCGCCTGTTTCATCTTGTTCAACGACTATCGACAACGCGAAGCCCTGAACACCAGCACCGAAGCCTCGATGCAGGAGCTGGGCAGCCTGACCACCAGCAACATCCAGACCTGGCTGGAAAGCCGCATTCAGTTACTGCAATCGCTGTCCCAACAGGTTGTCGTCGACGGCAATGCGCCTGCCAGCCTGAAACGCATCATCGACCTGCCCGCCTACACCGGAAACTTCCAGCTCAGCTACTTCGGCGGTGCGGACGGCGTGATGTTCTCCGTGCCCGCGGGCAACCGTGCGCCGGATTACGACCCGCGTGCCCGCGGCTGGTACAAAGCGGCCAACAGCGCCCAGCAGACCATCGTCACCGAACCGTACATCGCCGCCTCGTCGGGAAAACTGGTGATCACCGTGGCCACCCCGGTACAGCGTCAGGGCCAGATGCTCGGCGTCGCCGGTGCCGACATCGACCTGACTAGCGTCAGTGCAATCATCAACTCGCTGAACTTCGGCGGCCACGGCCATGCGTTCATCGTCAGTGCCGAGGGCAAGATCCTGATCCACCCGGACAGCAAACTGGTGCTCAAGACCCTCGCCGAGGCCTATCCAAACGGTGCGCCAAAAGTCAGCCCGGGCCTGAAGGAAGTCGAGTTCGACGGCAAGACTCAGTTGATCTCCTTCACCCACGTCAACGGCGTACCATCGGCCGACTGGTACGTGGCGCTGGTGCTGGATAATGACACCGCGTTTTCCATGCTCAGCGAATTCCGCACCTCGGCGCTGATCGCCATGGTCATTGCCGTGGTGATCATCATCGCCCTGCTCGGCATGCTGATCCGCGTGCTGATGCAACCGCTGCTGACCATGGGCCGAGCCATGCATGACATCGCCGAAGGTGAAGGCGACCTGACCAAGCGCCTGGTGATCCACGGTAACGATGAATTCGGCGCGCTGGGCACATCGTTCAACCGTTTCGTCGAACGTATCCACACCTCGATCCGCGAAGTCGCCTCGGCTACCGGCCAGGTCAATGAAGTCGCCCTGCGCGTGGTCGCCGCGTCGAACTCGTCGATGTACAACTCGGATCAACAATCCAGCCGTACCAACAGTGTGGCGGCGGCGATCAACCAACTCGGCGCCGCCGCCCAGGAAATCGCCCAGAACGCCGCCCTCGCCTCGCAGCACTCCAGCGATGCGCGCAGCCTGGCGGTCGACGGTCAGCAGGTTGTGGATAAAACCATCCACGCGATGCAGCAACTGTCGGCGAAGATCAGCGACTCCTGCGGCAACATCGAAACCCTGAACAGCAACACGGTGAACATCGGCCAGATTCTTGAAGTGATCACCAGCATCTCGCAGCAAACAAATCTGCTCGCCCTCAACGCCGCGATCGAAGCCGCCCGTGCCGGTGAGGCTGGCCGTGGCTTTGCTGTGGTCGCGGATGAAGTGCGCAACCTCGCGCACCGCACCCAGGATTCGGCGCAGCAAGTGCAGAAGATGATCGAAGAACTGCAAGTCGGCGCACGTCAGGCGGTCAGCATCATGACCGAGAGCCAGCGCGAGAGCGAAAGCAGCGTCGGCATCGCCAACCAGGCCGGCGAACGTCTGGGCAGTGTGACCCAGCGCATCGGCGAGATCGACGGGATGAACCAGTCGGTAGCGACCGCGACTGAAGAACAGACCGCTGTGGTCGAGTCGATCAATGTTGATATCAACGAGATCAACACGCTGAATCAGGAAGGTGTGGAAAACTTGCAGGCGACGTTGCGGGCTTGTTCGGATCTGGAGCAGCAGGCGGCTCGGTTGAAGCAGTTGGTGGGTAGTTTCCGTATTTAGGACGCTGCCACTGCCCCAATCGCCAGCAGGCTGGCTCCCACATTTGATCTGTGTCGTTCACAAATCCATTGCGGGAGCCAGCCTGCTGGCGATTGGGCCTCAGCCGAACAGAAGATTTAAAACCGTGAACCAGGCCCAGACAGAAACACCAATTCCTCAGCCGTAGACTCTCGCCCCAACACTGCATTGCGATGCGGAAACCTTCCAAACCGCGCGATCACCTTCTGATGCCTCTCGGCATAATCCAGATTGTCGGCAAACACTGCCCGCTCCGCTTCCGGCTGTTCAGCCACCAACTCCATGAATCGGGAAACCGCTTCGTTCTGCACCGCGAGGTTTTCGCAGTGTTCGAACACCAGATAAATGAACACTCGCTGAATCGGCTTTAACTGCCGATCGAAATCCGCAGCAATGCCTTGCGCGACGAGCTTCTGCGCACGCAGATCACCGGAGAACGCTTTGGGTGAGTCGCGAAAGATCATTCGCGGCAGTTGATCGAGCAGCAGTACCACCGCGAGCCAACCTTCGGGACGTTGCGTCCACTCGGTCAATTCGCCAGCCAGGGCCTGATCGACAAAGACCCCGAAACGCGTCCGCGCTTCGAGGTCTTGGCTGTCACGCTTGCCGAACCACAACTTGCCCTTGTCAGCCGCGACTTCGTCCGGTGATTCGGCTTGACCGAACCACCAATCGAGCAACGGCTGCCAGGGCGCGTTCATGGTTTATTCCTTGTGGTAAGCCGTGGCGCGGGCAACTTCTTCTTTCGAACCAAGGAACACTGCTACGCGCTGGTGCAGGCCTTCCGGCTGAATGTCGAGAATGCGCTGGTGACCGTCGGTGGACGCGCCGCCCGCTTGTTCCACCAGGAACGACATCGGGTTGGCTTCGTACATCAGACGCAGTTTGCCGGGCTTGGATGGCTCGCGGCTGTCGCGCGGGTACATGAACAGACCGCCACGGGTCAGGATGCGGTGCACGTCGGCAACCATCGCCGCGACCCAGCGCATGTTGTAGTTCTTTTTCAGCGGACCTTCTTCACCGGCCAGCAGCTCGCCCACGTAGCGCTGTACCGGGGCTTCCCAGTGACGCTGGTTGGACATGTTGATGGCGAACTCCTGAGTGGACTCAGGAATGGTGATGTCTTCGTGGGTCAACACGAAGCTGCCCATTTCGCGGTCGAGGGTGAAGCCTTTGACGCCGTCGCCCAAGGTCAGCACCAGCATGGTCTGCGGGCCATAGATCGCGTAACCGGCAGCCACTTGCTGAGTGCCTGGCTGCAAGAACGCTTTTTCGTTCAGCGGCTCGTTCTGGGTCAGGTATTCGTTCGGGCAACGCAGTACCGAGAAGATCGTACCGACCGGGGCGTTGATGTCGATGTTCGACGAACCGTCCAGTGGGTCGAACACCAGCAGGTAGGCGCCTTTCGGGTATTTGCCCGGGATCTGGTAGGCATTGTCCATTTCTTCGGACGCCATGCCGGCCAGGTGACCACCCCATTCGTTGGCTTCGAGCAGGATCTCGTTGGAGATCACGTCGAGCTTCTTCTGCACTTCGCCTTGCACGTTTTCAGTGCCCATGCTGCCCAGAACACCGCCCAGGGCGCCTTTGGATACGGCGTGGCTGATTTCCTTACAGGCACGCGCCACCACTTCGATCAGGAAGCGCAGATCGGCAGGAGTGTTGTTGCTGCGGGTCTGCTCAATCAAATAGCGACTCAAGGTAACGCGGGACATGGACGGCTCCGGTGGAATGGGGGGCTAAAAACCCGCGCAGTTTACAGGGAGTCTGAAAACGTAGCGAGCGAAGACGCCCGGTAACGTGCGTTGGGGTGTAATTGCATCTATCAGACGTGCTCGGGCCCGGAGAGTTCAGGCACCGGGTTTAGCGTAGACCGGTTCGAGACGGGTGGTGCTTGGCTGACGGCAACAGTTCGAAGATTTTTGCTGGCTGATAGACCGCTATTGCGAGCAGGCTCACGCCTACAGAGGTCGCATTCCATCTGAAGAAATACGCCGCCTGTATGAGTGAGCCTGCTCGCGATCGGGTGCGCAGCACCCGCCTTTTTCAGGAGTTGGCGGGAGGCTTGCGCAGCAGACTGAACGCCATCGCTCCGAGAAACACCACACTCACCAGCAACACCGCCCACAAGCCGATCTTCTTCCAATTGGTGTCGGCCACGGCCGCCGTAGTCGCGGTCGAAGTCTGCGTGATTACCGCCTCACCCTGCACCGTCGCCTTGCCCAACGTCGCCAGTTTCTCCGGCTTGAAATCCGGGATCAGCGTCGACAACGGCAAGTTAGCGGTTTTCACACTTGGATTGCCCAGCGCCAGACTGTAAGGCCCTGCCCCGCGCGCGAGGAAAATCACCTGCGTCGCCCGCACCGCGTACTTCACACTCGGCGCCTGCTCGCCCAGACCACCACCGCGCTCATCCACCGTCAGCTTCAACTGCTGCACGGTCTGCCCGTACAGTTGCAATTCGTTCTGCACCACGTCCTGACCATTCTGGGTCAGGCGATAGAGCAAGCCACTGCTCAGCGTCTGCCAAGGCAGGCTGCTTTCACGCCTCCCGGCCAACGTCACCGGCGCCAGACTGTTCGGTTGTTTCAACTCAACCTGAACCCGCTCGACATTCAGCCCCATCGGCAACTGCCAAGAGTATTCCCCGGCCTTGGTGCTGCTGCCGGCCAATGCCTGGGACCAGACCAATGGCAGCGGCAGATTGCGCGGGTCGCTGCTTTTCAGTTGTGCCGAAGTCAGGATCGGCGCCGAATTCGGTGAATCCCACAACAAACGCAAATAACGCGCCGATTGGCCAGGCAACGTCACTTCGTGCTGCTCGATGCGCTCATCGGAAAAGGTCAGGCGCGCGACCTGCCCTTCACCCCACGGCTGCCAGTGCTGCAAGTCGTCGCTGGCCTCGATGCTGAAACGCTGAAAGCCGTCGCGCTCGCTGGTCCAGTCGAGGATCAGTTGCTGCAACGGCGCCTTGATCGAGCTGGCATCGAGCAGCCAACCACGCAGCACTTCTTCACCGGCCTCCAACTGACTGGACGGCTGCACTTCCACCAGCGTGCCAGTGGTGGTGGATTGCACGCGCACATTCGGCGCGCGCTCAGTGGCGTCGGCTGCGTTGTAGAGAGGGAACCACTTCACGTCATGCAACTGGCCGTCGTCTCGGGTTTGCGCCGATTCGCGGGCCAGGGCATAGGCCTGGGCTTCGCCGGCAGCGTTGAAGACGCGCAGATCGCTGAGATCGGTCTGGCGCGCCTGCAATTGCACATTCAGCGGCAGTTCGAGGCGATACCACGGGCCATCGCCCGTCACCGTCAGCGGCACCTGCGTGGTGAAGTCCGCCGGTTTTTCCTGGGCGCCGGCAACCATCACCACGCCCAACGCCAACCATCCCAGATTACGCATGCGACTCAAGATGAAACTCCTTCGGTGTCCGGGGCCGGTTTGTCCGCCGCCGGCTCAGCTTCGCCGCGTTTCGGTGGCAGCGGCGCGAAGTAGCCGACCACCAGCAACAGCACGCCAACGCCGATAAACGAGACGATCCGGGCGAGGCCGCCACGGTTGCTCAATTCGACAAAAATCAGTTTGGCCACCACCAGCGCAATCAGCGCCGCGCCGATCAGCCACACCTCGCGACGATGGCGCAGATGCCCGCCAATCATCAGCCCCAGCGCCATCAACGTCCAGACGATGGACAACCCGGCCTGCACCAACATCGAGGCGAGCAATTGATCGAGTTCGAACGGAATCCCGGCCCAATGGTGCGCGGCGCGCGTCACCAGCGCGGTGCCGAAGGCGAACAGCGACACGCCGGCGACCAGTTGCGTGGCGTAATCGGCGTAGTCCTGGCGGATCGACAGTTGCGACACCGCACTGCGCGACCACACGTAAACGCCGAACAATGCGAACAGCAGGCCCAGCTCCAGTGGGTTGAGCAGCGGCACATACGGCAGCGGTTCGGCATTGCCATCGCTGACGCCGTTGGCCAGCCAGAACCAGCCGAGCATCAACACCGCCAGCGGCGCGGCGGCGTACAAGCGGTACTCGCGGGCGAACGTTGCCACCGGCCACGGCCAGTTGCGCGGTGCGGCTGCCAGCAACAGATACAAGCTCGGCAAAATCGCCCAGCCCAACCAGCGCCAGGCGTTGTATTGCTCGGACAACAGCAGCAAGCCGTAGCGCAACTCCAGCGCCAACACGCCGATCAGCAGCCAGCAGCCGAGTACATGGGCCGCGCTCAAGGCCCGCGCCGGCAGCATCGGCGCCAAGCGCCGCAGACTGAAGAAATGCACTGCGAACACCGCGGCCCACGCCAGCCAGCCGAAGTCTGCCGCCGGGTGATAACGCGAGTGCCAGGCTGCCAGCAGCACCAGCCCGGCTGCCGGAATCAGCAGCGTGCAGAGCAGGCCCAGCGCCGGCCATTTAAAGCGCAGCGATAGCAGCGTCCACAACGCCACGCTCAGCGCCGCAACCAGCAACAACAGAGTGCCTTGCAGATTCAGCGGGGCAAAACGCAGCACCTCACTGACCCACGCCAACGCCCACCAACCGGCGCCCCACACCAGCAACACCTCAGACAAGCGCTGCAAACTCAGCGCATCAAACGCCGAGGCGTGATTGCCCAGTTGCAGGCGCCATGCGCCGATCATTGCGGCCAGACCCAGCACCAGCGGCGTCCAGAATCCGCCATGGGCGAACGGTTTCAAACCTTCGCTGGACAGCGGCCCGAGCAACTCGGGACCGGCCAGCAAGAACGCCGCACCGCCGATCACCTGCAACAGCAGACCGAAGACAAAACTCACGCGCTGCTTGAGGTACAGGCTCAACCAGATGATCAGCAAACCACTGGCCGCCCACACCGCGCTCGCGGTCTGCCAAGGCAGGACAAACAACACCGCCAGATTGATCAGCACCAGACCGGCCAGCAGCACCACGGACAAGCCGCGCAACAGACGCACATCGCCGCGCACCATCTCGTCACGAGCGGCCATCAGCATGCCAGCGATCAATGCCAGACCGATCAGGGACGCGCTCAGCAAACCGCTCCAGCCGGCGCTGAACACCGCCGCCGAATCCTCGCTCGCGCCTTGCAGCCGCAGCAGGAACAACGCGCCACCCAGCAGTTGCACAGCAAACGCGGTAAACAGGAAGGTCCGCGATTGCAGGCGCAGGCCGACAAACAACGTCGCCAGACCGGCCAGCGCCCAACTGATCGCGGTGCCTTGGACGAAGAAGAACAACGGCGCCAGCAGATAAAGGAAGGTCAGGCCCAGACACGCCAAAACCGGCAAGGCCTGACGCTCCCACGGCGACACTTGTTCCGGCGAGGCCTGACGCAGTTGGTAGAAACTGAACAGCAACGCCATGCCGAGCATCAGCGCGCCCAGCGGAGCGCCATCGAGCAAGCTGCTTTCGCCGACATTCAATTGACTGATGAACGCCAGCGCCGAACCCGATTGCAGGAGCAAGGCAAAGGCCCGGGCAAACGGTCGATGCTGACGCAAACCGAGCCAGAAAATCCCCGCACCTTCGACGGCCCAGGCTGCCGAAGTCCAGCGCGCATCGAGACCCAGCGGAATCGCCAGACTGGCGAAAATCACCCCCAGCGCCAGACAGGTTTCGCCCAGCAACACAGCGCGCCCGCCCATCAACACCTTGGCCAGGCCCATGTAGATCATGCCCAGCGCGAGGGCGCTGAACGCCGCGGCAAATTCCAGATGCTGGACCAAGGCAAACTGCAAACCGAAGCCGATAATCGGCGGGCCAAACAGCATCGTGCCGTCGACATAATCGCCCTTGCGCGCCGACCATTTCAGCAGCGCTTCACGATCGCCATCCGCCGGGGCATCGGGCATATCAAGCAGTTTCCGCCGGGCAAACAGCAGGCCGATGGCGAGATACATCAGGAAGAACAGAATCAGGAACGGCTCGGTGCTCCACAAAAGCTCCGGCGCGTAAGAGCGCAGGCCCCAGGCGAAGCCGATACCGAAGGTGCCGACGAAGCCGATCAGGTTGAGCAGCCGCCAGGCCTTGAACCACGCGATGGTGAGAATGCCGGCGTTAAGCAAAGCGAAATAACTGAACAGCGCGACATGGTTGCCGGCGCCGGTAGACGTCAGGATCGGTGCGGCAAACCCGCCCAGCGCGGCGACACACGCCAGCGCCAGGGAATCCTGGGTAATCGCCAGAATCGCCGAGAACACCGTCACCGCCACCAGCAATCCCAACGCGGCAGACGGATCAAGCAGCGGATGCAGACGCATCGCCGCAAACACCGTCAGGTACAACACCGCGATGCCGGTGCCTTGCAGCATCAACGCATAGCTGTTGTTGCGGTGCCGCAGCCACCAGCCCAATGCCAGCAAGCCCAGCGCCGCAGCCGCGACCCCGGCATAACGCAATTCGATCGGCACCACCATGCCTTCAGTGGCGTAGCGCAGCAGAAAGGCCAGACCGAAAAACAACAGCACCACGCCGACCCGCAACACCGTGTTGCCGCCGAACAGCCAGTTGCGCGCGGCGCTGATCCCGCGCTCGATAAGGCTCGGGCCACGGGGTTCGGCGGTGCGTTGTGGTTCAGGTTCGGGCGTGACGGCGTCCAGACGCCAGACATCGTCCGGCAAGGGTTGGCTGGTTTGGTTGGCTACAGCGGATGTCGGTTCGAGTTCGGCCGGCAGTTCCCAGACCAGTTCCGGGGCCGGAGCCTCTTCAACGACTTTGACAGGTTCGACCAATGGCTCGCTGACCGGTGCCGCGCTTGGTGGGGCAGTAGCACGAACCGGCGCACCTTCGAGCAGAAACAGGCGCTGCTCAATGCCCTGCAAGGCAACCTTCGCCTGTTCAAGTTGATGCTGCTGATGCGCAGCCTGCGAGCCAAGCCGCGCGATGCGCAGCGCTTGCCCGATCGCCAGCCCCAGCAGCGCGCCCAACAACGCCGCGCTGAACGACTCGTCGAGCAGCCAGCCGAGCACCAGCCCGATCAACATGAACATCCATTGCATGGTCGATATCCCTAAGCGCAAAGGCCAATCCGGGAAGATTAGCGCAGCCTGATCGAAAAAGATCGCAGCCTTCGGCAGCGTCTACAGGGGTTCACATGACCTGTGTAGGAGCTGCCGAAGGCTGCGATCTTTTCCGGGGCGCCAGTATATCGAGCCGAGCGAAAAGTTACTCCAGCGCTTTCCAGATATCCGTGGCGTACTCGCGAATCGTCCGGTCAGAGGAAAACCAGCCCATCCGCGAGGTGTTGAGCACCGCCGAACGCCACCAGTTGTCGCTGTCGTGCCAATGCTCTTCGACGCGCTTCTGCGCCTCCCAGTACGAATCGAAGTCGGCGCAGACCAGGAAGCGATCGTAGTCCACCAGCGAATCGATCAACCCGGTGTAGCGCGAAGTGTCATCCGGCGAGAACACGCCACTGCGGATTGCCTGCAACACATCGTTGAGGCGGTGGGACGCCGCGATGTCCGGCGCCGCGCTGAACTCGTGGTTCTGTTTGCGCGCTTCAACCTGCTGGGCACTGAGGCCGAAGATGAACATGTGCTCGGCGCCGATGCGCTCGCACATTTCCACGTTGGCACCGTCCAGCGTGCCGATGGTCAGTGCACCGTTGAGGCCGAATTTCATGTTACTGGTGCCGGAGGCCTCGAAACCGGCGGTGGAAATCTGCTCGGACAAATCCGCCGCCGGAATAATGCTCTCCGCCAGGCTGACGTTGTAGTTGGGCAGGAACACCACTTTCAGCAAGCCGCGCACGGTCGGGTCGTTGTTCACCACCCGGGCGATGTCGTTGGTCAGTTTGATGATCAGCTTGGCCTGGTGATAACTCGCCGCTGCCTTGCCGGCAAAGATCTTCACGCGCGGCACCCAGTCCACTTCAGGCTCAGCGCGAATCGCCTGATAAAGCGCCACGGTGTGCATCAAGTTGAGCAACTGGCGTTTGTATTCGTGGATCCGTTTGACTTGGACGTCGAACATCGCCGCCGGATTGACCGCGATTCCCAGCCGCTCGTGAATCAGATAAGCCAAGGCCTTTTTGCTATGCAGACGTTGCTCGGCGAAGGCTTTGCGGAACGCGGTTTTTTCGGCGAACGGTTCCAGGTCGAGCAGGCGCTCTTCAGGGTTGTCGAGCAACTCCGGGCCGAGGGCGTCGACCAGCATAGAGGTCAGCTCAGAGTTGGCCTGATACAGCCAGCGGCGGAAGGTGATGCCGTTGGTTTTGTTGTTGATCCGATCCGGATACAACTTGTGCAACTCGGAGAACACCGTGCTGCGCATCAGTTGCGTGTGCAATCCGGACACGCCGTTGACGCTGTGCGAACCAAGGAATGCGAGGTTACCCATGCGTACACGGCGACCGTTGTCTTCCTCGATCAGCGATACGGCGCGCAGCACGTCGAAATCGTGGATGCCTTTGGCCCGTAGCGAATCGATGTGCTGGGCGTTGATCAGATAAATGATTTGCATGTGCCGCGGCAGCATGCGTTCCATCAAGCCCACCGGCCAGGTTTCCAGCGCTTCCGGCAGCAGCGTGTGGTTGGTGTACGACAGCGTGTCGACGGTGACTTGCCACGCCGCATCCCAGGCCACGTCGTAGACGTCGACCAGTTGGCGCATCAATTCGGCGACGGCAATCGAGGGGTGGGTGTCGTTGAGTTGGATCGCGGCATGATCGCCCAAGGTCAACACCGAGGTGTGCATGTTGCGATGGCGACGCAGCAAATCCTGCAACGACGCGGCGACAAAGAAATATTCCTGGCGCAGGCGCAACTCTTGCCCGGCCTCGGTGCTGTCCGCTGGGTAGAGGACGCGGGAGATGCTTTCGGCGCGGGCCACTTCGGCAACGGCCCCGAGGTGGTCACCGGCGTTGAAACGCTCCAGGTGCAAATCTTCCATGGCCCGGGCACGCCACAGACGCAAGGTATTGACGCTCGCCCCGCGCCAGCCGACTACCGGCGTGTCGTAGGCAATCGCGCGGACGGTTTCGGCGGGAGACCAGACTTGTTTGGTTTTGCCGCTGGCATCGGTGACGGTTTCAACGCTGCCGCCGAAGCCGATGGAGTAAACGACTTCCGGCCGTTCAAACTCCCACGGGTTGCCGAAATCCAGCCAGTGTTCGGTTTGCTCCTGTTGCCAGCCATCGACGATGGCCTGCCGGAACAAGCCGTGCTCGTAACGAATGCCGTAACCATGGCCGGCGATGCCGAGGGTCGACATGCTTTCCATAAAGCATGCCGCCAGTCGTCCGAGGCCACCGTTGCCGAGCGCCGCGTCAGGCTCCAGCAGGCGAATACGCTCCAGATCGACACCGAGCTCGGTCAGGGCTTCACGGGCAACGTCGAGCAGGCCGAGGTTGCTCAGGCTGTCGTAGAGCAGCCGGCCGATGAGAAATTCCAGCGAGAGGTAATACACCCGCTTCTGACCTTTGCGGTAGATCTGCCGGGTGTGGTCCATCCAGTGCTCGACCATGTGATCTCGCGCTGCCAGGGCAATGGCTTCGAACCAGTCATGATCGAAGGCGTGATCGGGGTCTTTGCCCACCGCATAGGTGAGTTTGGTCAGGACGGCGTCGCGAAATGCGGCCACCTCTGCTTCGCGAACTAGTGGTTCTTGAGTCATCGATAGGACCTCGGGCGAGCGGGGAATTGTCTGAGCCTAGACGGTCTGACCGACGGTAGCGGCTCTGGTTCGGCAGTTTTTCCGGAGACGGTGAGATCGTCCGGCAATCGTTTGGCGAATGCGCTAATGAATGCAGGGGCCGTGCCGAATTGTCGTGCCGAAATTGGACGTGTAGAAAAAATCTGGCGAAAGGTTGTTCAAAAATCCACCAGTCCCGGTATGATCGCGCGCCCTGATGCACACACGCCTGGTAACTCCCGATGATGAAGCCCAACCTGATTGCCGCCGCCGAGATCGATCGTCTCGATACGTGGGCCAAATATTCGGCCCCGATGTGCGGCTCTTGCATGTCCAGCTGCTGCACGCTGCCGGTCGAGGTGAAGATCAAGGATCTGGTGCGCATCGGCGTGGTCGATGAATTCGAGCTGGGCGATCCGCCGAAGAACATCGCCAAGCGCCTGCAAAAGGAAGGGCTGGTCGAGCGCTTCAATCAGAAGTCGGGCATCTTCACCCTCCAGCGCATGAGCAACAACGATTGCTACTACCTGGATCGTAAGAGCCGCCTGTGCACCATTTATGACAAGCGCCCGGACACCTGCCGCAACCACCCGAAGATCGGCCCACGGCCGGGATATTGTGCGTACAAGCCGAAGGAAGTGGAGCGGGTGCAGAATTTCCGGGCAATCGAGCGCTTTTAAAGATCAAAAGATCGCAGCCTGCGGCCGCTCCTGCAGGGGAATGCATTTTCCCTTAGGAGCGGCCGCAGGCTGCGATTTTTTTTGCCTTTAAATCCCAGACAAACAAAAACGCCCCCGGTCTCGCGACCGGGGGCGTTTTTTTAAGCCTGGGCTAAATTACGCCTTGGCTTTCTTGGCAGCGCGGGTACGCTCGCTTTCGTCCAGGATCTTCTTGCGAAGACGGATGGACTTAGGAGTCACTTCGCACAGCTCGTCTTCCTGGATGTATTCCAGAGCTTGTTCCAGAGTGAACTTCACTGGTGGAACCAGAGCGATGGTTTCGTCTTTACCCGAAGCACGCATGTTGTCGAGCTTCTTGCCTTTGGTCGGGTTTACACCCAGGTCGTTGTCGCGGCTGTTTTGGCCGACGATTTGACCGTTGTAGATCTCTTGACCGTGTTCAACGAACAGCTTGCCACGAGCCTGCAGGGTTTCCAGCGAGTAGGTCAGAGCCTTGCCGGTTTCAACCGAAACCAGAACGCCGTTCTGACGGCCGGACATGTGGCCCGACTTGACGGTGTCGTAACGATCGAAGATCGAGGTCAGGATGCCAGCACCGTTGGTCAGGGTCAGGAACTGGTTACGGAAACCAATCAGACCGCGAGCAGGGATGTTGTATTCCAGACGAACACGGCCCTTACCATCCGGAACCATGTTGGTCAGGTCGCCTTTACGCAGACCCATCTCTTCCATGACCTTGCCCTGCGAATCTTCAGGGATGTCGATGGTCACGTTTTCGAACGGTTCTTGCTTGACGCCGTTCACTTCACGAATGATCACTTCCGGACGGCCCAGGGCCATTTCGAAGCCTTCGCGACGCATGGTTTCGATCAGTACCGAGAGGTGCAGCTCACCACGGCCGGAAACCTTGAACTTGTCAGCGGTGTCGCCTTCTTCAACGCGCAGTGCAACGTTGTACAGCAGCTCTTTGTCCAGACGCTCCTTGATGTTACGGGAGGTCACGAACTTGCCTTCTTTACCGCAGAATGGCGAGTCGTTTACCTGGAAGGTCATGGAAACGGTTGGCTCGTCAACGGTCAGCGGCTTCATCGCTTCGACAGCCAGTGGGTCGCACAGAGTGTCGGAGATGAACAGCTCGTCGAAGCCGCTGATGCAGACGATGTCGCCGGCAGCAGCTTCTTCAACGTCAATGCGGTGCAGACCGTGGTGACCCATCAGCTTCAGGATACGGCCTTTGCGCTCTTTGCCGTTGGCGTCGATAGCAACAACCGGGGTGTTCGGCTTGACGCGACCACGAGCGATACGGCCAACACCGATAACACCCAGGAAGCTGTTGTAGTCCAGAGCGGAGATCTGCATCTGGAACGGACCGTCACGGTCAACGGCTGGAGCCGGAACGTGGTCGACGACCGCTTGGTACAGCGGGGTCATGTCTTCAGCCATGGCGGTGTGATCCAGACCGGCAATGCCGTTCAGGGCCGAGGCGTAAACAACCTGGAAGTCCAGTTGTTCTTCGGTAGCACCGAGGTTGTCGAACAGGTCGAAGATCTGATCCAGAACCCAGTCCGGACGCGCGCCTGGACGGTCAACCTTGTTGATGACCACGATCGGACGCAGGCCGGCTTCGAAAGCCTTCTTGGTCACGAAACGGGTTTGCGGCATAGGGCCGTCTTGAGCGTCAACCAGCAGCAGAACGGAGTCAACCATAGACATTACGCGTTCAACTTCGCCGCCGAAGTCGGCGTGGCCCGGGGTGTCCACGATGTTGATGTGGTAGCCGTTCCAGTTGATGGCGGTGTTCTTCGCCAGAATGGTAATACCGCGCTCTTTTTCCTGGTCGTTGGAGTCCATCACGCGCTCGTCGTTGAGCTCGTTGCGCTCCAGAGTGCCGGATTGACGCAAGAGTTTGTCTACCAGGGTGGTCTTACCATGGTCAACGTGAGCAATGATGGCGATGTTGCGTAGATTTTCGATCACTTGTGTATCTCGATCAGAGGATTCGGTTTGCTGACAAGTCTTGGCAGCGATTAGCAGTAGTGTCCGGCATGGCCGTTACAGCTTGACGGCGGTGTCGGGGGGCCGGTGACGCAGGCCACAGGCAAACAGCCCCGGGCACTTAGCTCGGTCGATAAACGCGCACATTGGCATGCCCCTCACTGAGCAAATGGTGGGCATGCAGGCGACTCATCACGCCTTTGTCGCAATACAGCAGGTACTGGCGAGTAGGGTCCAGTTCCTTGAAACGTGCGTTCACTGCATAGAACGGCATCGTCTGTACCTCTATGCCGGCAAGCTCCAGCGGTTCGTCTTCAGCGGCATCCGGGTGACGAATGTCGATGACGATCTGACCGGCCAGCGCTTCGCCGACTTCTTCAATCTGCAAATCCTGGCCCAATTCGTCGATTACGCGATCGATTGCCACCAGCTTGGCGTTGGCGAGCGCACGCTCGAGCACCGCCATGTCGAATTCTTTCTCTTCGTGCTCAACGCGGCCACGCTTGGCGGCGGTCTTCGGATTGACCGAGATGACGCCGCAGTATTCCGGCATGTGCCGGGCGAAATCGGCGGTACCGATCTCATTGGCCGTGTCGATGATGTCCTGCTTGTGCGCAACGATCAGTGGGCGCAGGACCAGTTTGTCGGTCACGCAATCGATCACGGACAGGTTCGGCAGCGTTTGGCTCGATACCTGGGAGATCGCTTCACCGGTGACCAGCGCATCGATATGCAAGCGGTCAGCGATGGCAGAGGAAGCGCGCAACATCATACGCTTCAAAATGACGCCCATATGACTGTTATCGACTTTGGCGAGAATTTCGCCCAACACTTCTTCAAATGGAACACTGACAAATAGCACGCGTTGCGAGCTGCCGTACTTCTTCCAGATGAAATGCGCGACTTCCATCACGCCCAATTCGTGTGCACGGCCGCCCAGATTGAAGAAGCAGAAGTGCGCCATCAGGCCGCGTCGCATGATCTGGTAGGCCGCAACGGTCGAATCAAAGCCGCCGGACATCAATACCAGGGTCTGCTCCAACGCGCCGAGCGGGTAGCCGCCGATGCCGTTGTGCTGGCTGTGGATGACAAACAACCGTTTGTCGCGAACTTCGATGCGGACTTCGATTTGCGGCGCTTTAAGGTCGATACCGGCAGCACCGCACTCACGACGCAGCTTGCTGCCGACGTATTTTTCAACGTCCATCGAGCTGAACGTATGTTTGCCTGCACGCTTGCAGCGCACCGAGAAAACCTTACCGGCCAGCGCATCACCATAGTGCTGTTTGCACTTTTCGGTGATGTCGTCGAAGTCGCCCAGCGGGTACTCGTCGATCTGCAAAAAATGCGCAATGCCCGGCATGCAGGTCAGGCGCTCACCCATCTCTCTCAAGGCTTTGGGGTCGGTAACGCGGGTTTCCAGCTCGAGGTTGTCCCACACACCGTTCACCACCACAGCCGGGTCCAGATCGCGGAGCACGGCGCGGATGTTCTTGGCCAACTGGCGGATGAATTTCGTCCGGACAGGTCGGCTTTTGATGGTGATCTCGGGGAAGACTTTTACGATTAGTTTCATGAAAACAGCGCGCGCAGGGCCAGCCGAAAAAGGGGGGCGCGGATTATAGCGGAAATTGCTCAAGGTTTAACCAGTTAATGTGCAGAAGGTTTTGCATGCACCAAAACAGGTCATTTATCGATTGTGACGCTACATTAAAGGGCGAGAATTTCGCCGCTAAGGCGTTTTGCACCTTTGTAAGCGTGAATTTGGCGCAAAAAACCCATGCTGGGGCACTGGCATGCAATTTGCTCCCTTGTGAGGCAGGTTGCCTTGGCAGAGTATTCGCGCCGGCATCACCACTATTAAGGGCATCCACTACCAGCCCTAATTCACCCGGAGGACACTATGTCGAAGTCGGTTCAACTCATCAAAGATCATGACGTCAAGTGGATTGATCTGCGCTTCACGGACACCAAAGGCACTCAGCACCACGTGACCATGCCGGCTCGCGATGCGCTGGAAGATGACTTCTTCGAAGTCGGCAAGATGTTCGACGGTTCCTCCATCGCTGGCTGGAAAGGCATCGAAGCCTCCGACATGATCCTGCTGCCGGACGACGAAACTGCCGTTCTCGATCCGTTCACCGAAGACGCGACCCTGATCCTGGTCTGCGACATCATCGAACCGTCGACCATGCAAGGCTACGATCGTGACCCGCGCGCCATCGCTCACCGCGCAGAGGAATACCTGAAGACCACCGGTATCGGTGACACCGTCTTCGCCGGTCCAGAACCAGAATTCTTCATCTTCGACGAAGTGAAGTTCAAGTCGGACATCTCCGGCTCGATGTTCAAAATCTACTCCGAGCAAGGCTCGTGGATGTCCGACCAGGACATCGAAGGCGGCAACAAGGGTCACCGTCCAGGCGTCAAAGGTGGCTACTTCCCGGTTCCGCCGTTCGACCACGACCACGAAATCCGTACCGCCATGTGCAACGCACTGGAAGAAATGGGTCAGACCGTTGAAGTTCACCACCACGAAGTGGCGACTGCCGGTCAGAACGAAATCGGTGTCAAGTTCAACACCCTGGTGAAGAAAGCTGACGAAGTTCAGACTCTGAAATACGTTGTACACAACGTTGCCGACGCTTACGGCCGCACCGCTACCTTCATGCCGAAGCCGCTGTACGGCGACAACGGTTCGGGTATGCACGTACACATGTCCATCTCCAAAGATGGCAAGAACACCTTCGCGGGCGAAGGCTATGCCGGCCTGTCCGAAACCGCTCTGTACTTCATCGGCGGCATCATCAAGCACGGTAAGGCACTGAACGGCTTCACCAACCCGGCTACCAACTCCTACAAGCGTCTGGTGCCAGGCTTCGAAGCGCCGGTAATGCTGGCCTACTCGGCTCGCAACCGTTCCGCCTCGATCCGTATTCCTTACGTCAACAGCCCTAAAGGCCGTCGTATCGAAGCACGTTTCCCGGATCCGGCTGCCAACCCGTACCTGGCTTTCGCAGCACTGCTGATGGCCGGCCTGGACGGTATCCAGAACAAGATCCACCCAGGCGATGCCGCTGACAAAAACCTGTACGACCTGCCGCCTGAAGAGGCCAAAGAGATCCCACAAGTTTGCGGCAGCCTGAAAGAAGCCCTGGAAGAGCTGGACAAGGGCCGTGCGTTCCTGACCAAGGGCGGCGTGTTCTCCGACGACTTCATCGACGCTTACATCGCGCTGAAATCCGAAGAAGAAATCAAGGTCCGCACCTTCGTACACCCACTGGAATATGAGCTGTACTACAGCTGCTGATCCGGTAGCGCTGCGCTACGCGGCGTGACAAAAAGAGGCCTCCTTCGGGAGGCCTTTTTTATTGCGCGGCTTTATGGCAGACGATGAATCCTGTGGGAGAGCTTGCTCGCGAAAGCGGTGGGTCATTAAAAGCAATCTTGTCTGACACGACGCCTTCGCGAGCAAGCTCGCACTCAAGGGACTGAAGCGCCTCAACGGTTTCAGTAATGCTTGGCAAAATGCGTCCCGAGTTGGGACAACTGCCACACCTGACCTATGCTGCACCCCATCGCTCTCTTTCCCGGTCGATTTCATGGGTCGCACCTTTTTTTTCATCTTGCTACTGATCACCCTGCCCGCCGTCGCCGCGCAGATCTACAAATACACCGATGCCAACGGCAACACGGTGTACAGCGATCATTCGCCGGACGGTGTAAAAGCACAGCCGGTGGAGCTGCCACCGCTCAATCGTGTCGAGCCGCAAGCACCCAGCGCACCCGCCGCACCCAGTGTCGACAACGCCAGGCCTCCACGAAGCGCCTACGAGATTCTCGAGCTCGCCGGCCTGCCCACCGAAGAAGCCCTGCGTGCCAACAACGGCACCTTCACCGTCACCGTACTGATCAAGCCGCGTCTGCAACCGCCGCATCAATTACGACTGGTATTGGATGACGAGCCTTACGGGCAGCCGAGCAACGTGCCGATCCTGCAATTAGTGAATGTCGATCGTGGTGAGCATCGTCTGGCTGTGCAGGTCATCGACGGACAATCGATCATCCAGCAGAGCCCGGTGGTGGTGTTTACCGTGCAACGAGTGCACAAGCCATGAGCCGCGCGTGGCTGATCGCCGTGTTGGCACTGACGGCGCTGCAAGTTTCGGCCGAGGTGTTCACCTACGTCGATGCCCAGGGCAATCGCGTCTACACCGACCAACCGCGCGGCAACGCCAAACGGGTGCCGCTGGCGACCAGCAATCGCATGCCGGCCAACCCGACGGGTGCGGCGCCGATCGCCACGGCGAAAAAATCCTCGGTACAACCGCTGTTCCACTACGACATGCTCCGCGTTCTGGTGCCCGAGCCTGACGCAACCATCCGCAGCAGCGCCGGTGAACTGATTGTCAGCGTTACCAGCGAGCCCGCCCTGCAAAGGGGCCATCTCTATCGCCTTTTGCTGGATGGCAAAGCCACCGGCGAGCCTGGCCTGAGCCCGGTTTTCCCGCTGAGCAATATCGACCGTGGCAGCCATAACCTTTCGGTCGAGATCGTTGATGCGCAGGGACGTACCGTCGAACGTACCGCCAATCAACCCTTTCACATGCTGCGCATCTCGCTGGCGCAAAAACGCAAGGTCAAACCCTGCACGAAGGACGATTACGGGGTGCGTCCGGAGTGTCCGCTTAAAGACAAACCTGAAGAACCGAAAAACCCCTTCCTGCGTTTCTTTTAACGCCACTCAGCTTTACGCACTATATTGGTGCAACAAGCTGCACTCTTCCCATATTCCAACCCATTTTGGTTCGAAAGTACCCGCAAGCGCTGGCGAACTGCCACGCAAACGAGCGTCAAACGCCCGTTTCAGGGGTTGAACGCTTCTTTTCGGAGCCTTGGTTTGGTTTTTGCATTTTCCATTTAACGACGCCTGCTTCTTGCGCACGCTCCGCCCCCAAAAGAGGCTCTGATGACTATAAGTGACGCAATTCATCGTTTGCTGCTCGACAACCTGACCACCGCCACCATCCTGCTCGACGCCGAATTGCGCCTCGAGTACATGAACCCGGCGGCGGAGATGCTGCTCGCCATCAGCGGTCAGCGCAGTCATGGCCAGTTCATCAGTGAGCTGTTCACCGAATCCACCGAAGCGCTGAATTCCCTGCGCCAAGCGGTGGAGCAGGCGCACCCGTTCACCAAGCGCGAAGCGATGCTCACCGCCCTCACCGGCCAGACCCTGACGGTGGATTACGCGGTGACGCCGATCCTCAGCAACGGCGCGACCATGCTTCTGCTCGAAGTCCACCCGCGTGACCGCTTGCTGCGGATCACCAAGGAAGAGGCGCAACTGTCCAAGCAGGAGACCAGCAAAATGCTGGTACGCGGCCTCGCCCACGAGATCAAGAACCCTCTCGGTGGCATCCGTGGCGCCGCGCAACTGCTGGCCCGCGAGCTGCCGGAAGACAGCCTGCGCGACTACACCAATGTGATCATTGAAGAGGCCGACCGCCTGCGCAATCTGGTCGACCGCATGCTCGGTTCGAACAAGTTGCCGTCACTGGCTATGTGCAACGTTCACGAAGTGCTCGAGCGCGTTTGCCAACTGGTTGAAGCGGAAAGTCAGGGCTGCATCACCTTGGTGCGTGATTACGATCCAAGCATTCCCGATGTGTTGATCGACCGCGAGCAAATGATTCAGGCCGTGTTGAACATTGTGCGCAATGCGATGCAGGCGATCAGCAGCCAGAACGAGCTGCGCCTGGGTCGTATCAGTCTGCGCACACGGACCATGCGCCAGTTCACCATCGGCCACGTCCGCCATCGTCTGGTAACCAAGATCGAGATCATCGACAACGGTCCGGGCATTCCGGCGGAACTCCAGGAAACCATTTTCTTTCCCATGGTCAGCGGCCGTCCGGACGGTACCGGGCTGGGCCTGGCCATTACCCAGAACATCATCAGCCAGCACCAGGGCCTGATCGAGTGTGACAGCCACCCAGGCCACACCACGTTCTCGATCTTTCTGCCACTGGAACAAGGAGCCACATCGACATGAGCCGTAGTGAAACCGTGTGGATCGTCGATGACGACCGTTCTATCCGTTGGGTTCTGGAAAAGGCCTTGCAGCAGGAAGGCATGACCACCCAGAGTTTCGACAGCGCCGATGGCGTGATGAGTCGCCTGGCCCGTCAGCAGCCTGACGTGATCATTTCCGACATTCGCATGCCGGGCGCCAGCGGTCTGGACCTGTTGGCGCGGATTCGCGAGCAGCACCCACGGTTGCCGGTCATCATCATGACCGCTCACTCCGATCTGGACAGCGCTGTCGCCTCTTATCAGGGCGGCGCATTCGAGTATTTGCCAAAGCCCTTCGACGTCGACGAAGCAGTTTCGCTGGTCAAGCGCGCCAATCAGCATGCGCAAGAGCAGCAAGGCCTGGAGGTCGTGCCTGCACTGACCCGTACTCCGGAAATCATCGGCGAAGCGCCGGCGATGCAGGAAGTGTTTCGTGCCATCGGCCGCTTGAGCCACTCCAACATCACCGTGTTGATCAACGGCGAATCCGGCACCGGTAAAGAACTGGTCGCCCACGCCCTGCACCGCCACAGCCCACGCGCGGCCTCGCCGTTCATTGCGCTGAACATGGCGGCGATCCCCAAGGATCTGATGGAGTCCGAGCTGTTCGGCCACGAGAAAGGCGCGTTCACCGGCGCGGCCAACCTGCGTCGCGGGCGCTTCGAACAGGCCGACGGCGGCACGCTGTTTCTCGATGAAATCGGTGACATGCCAGCGGATACGCAAACGCGCCTGTTGCGCGTACTGGCGGACGGCGAGTTCTATCGGGTTGGCGGTCACGTACCGGTCAAGGTCGACGTGCGGATCATCGCCGCGACCCACCAGAATCTGGAAACCCTGGTGCACGCCGGGAAATTCCGTGAAGACTTGTTCCACCGCCTCAACGTGATCCGCATCCACATTCCGCGCCTGTCGGATCGTCGAGAAGACATTCCGACCCTGGCCAAGCACTTCCTCAGCCGCGCCGCGCAGGAACTGGCGGTGGAGCCGAAGCTGCTGAAAAGCGAAACCGAGGAATACCTGAAAAACCTGCCGTGGGGCGGCAACGTACGTCAGTTGGAGAACACCTGCCGCTGGATCACCGTGATGGCGTCCGGGCGCGAAGTGCACATCAGCGACCTGCCGCCGGAACTGCTGAACCTGCCGCAGGACTCGGCACCGGTGACCAACTGGGAGCAGGCGTTGCGCCAGTGGGCGGATCAGGCGTTGGCGCGCGGCCAGTCGAGTCTGCTCGACAGTGCAGTGCCGGCGTTCGAGCGGATCATGATCGAAACGGCGTTGAAACATACCGCTGGGCGTAGGCGTGACGCGGCGGTGTTGCTGGGTTGGGGGCGTAATACCCTGACGCGCAAGATCAAGGAACTGGGAATGAAAGTAGATGGTGGGGATGATGATGAGGGGGATGAGGGTTAATCAGCCTTTGGGTCTTCGCTGACAGAGACATCCAATCGCGAGCAGGCTCACTCCTACAGTTGACTGTGTGGGGTTCACAATCATGTGAACACCTCAAATCCCTGTAGGAGTGAGCCTGCTCGCAATGCTTTTTGAGTCTACATGCACCGCATCAATGCACGATGACCCGCAACCGGGCACGGCAGGCTTTTCAAAATCCCGTCTGAACTAACCGAAAGTCCAGCGTCAAAACCCTTTAAGCCCCGGAAAACGGGGCTTTTGTATATCCGTAGATATTTCCTGTTTCCAAATGCTAAAACCTGGCACGTCCCCTGCAATACCTCTCACAGGTGATTCGTTTCACCACCCGTTTCGGGGACCTTGGTACAGGCAGGCCGGGGATTCCCCTCTTTACACCGGGCCCGCACCGCTACGCGATGCACCCACCTTTTTGGGATCCTTGGTACAGGCAGGCCGGGGGTTCCCTCTTTACACCGGACCGACGCTGCCAGCGAAGTCCAGCCTTTTGGGAGCCCTGATACAGGCAGGTCAGGGATTCCCGCTTTTATTGCTCCCGGAGATGGATCTCCAGCCGCCAGCGATCATCGACCTCGCTCCCGACCCAGTCTCCCTGCAGCGGCCGCGCCGCCAGCACCGTCAGCAACAACCCGGCATCACTCGTTCGCGTGCGCCAGTTCACATCCTTGCCGTTGAGCTTGAGCTGGCCATTTTGCGCCGCGCCCTCTGCCTGAAACAACAACGCCACCGCGCCGTCGACGATCTCGCCGTGCAGTTTCGGCTCGTTGTTGAACCAGACAACCAGACCGCCGTCAGTCACCTCGACCTGCTGCAAAACGCTCGGATCCGGCGTGGTCAGACGGCCGATCATCAAACCGATCATCAGGCCGACAATCGCCAGCGAACCGATCACGCGAGGGAATAGTTTCGAACGGTTGTCCACAGGCGGCGTAGAATGCCGCTCATCTTTACCTTCGGAGCCGTGCATGTTTCACGTCATCCTTTTTCAACCAGAAATTCCGCCGAATACCGGCAACGTTATCAGGCTGTGCGCCAACAGCGGCTGCCACCTGCATTTGATCGAACCGCTGGGCTTCGAGATGGACGACAAGCGCTTGCGCCGTGCCGGTCTCGATTACCACGAATATGCCACGCTGCAACGTCACGCGGACCTGGCCAGTTGCCTGGAAAGCCTGGGCAACCCGCGCCTGTTCGCCTTCACCACCAAGGGCTCGCGACCGTTTCATGATGCCGCGTTCGTCCCGGGCGATGCGTTCATCTTCGGCCCGGAAAGCCGAGGCCTGCCACCAGAAGTGCTCGACGCCCTGCCGGCCGAACAGCGCCTGCGCCTGCCGATGCGCGAAGGCTGCCGCAGCCTGAACCTGTCCAACACCGTGGCGGTGGCCGTGTATGAGGCGTGGCGGCAGAACGACTTCAAGTAACACTGCAGCGGATCTATCAACCCTCTGTAGGAGCTGCCGAAGGCTGCGATCTTTTGATCTTGTTTTTCGGGGATCAAGATCAAAAGATCGCAGCCTTCGGCAGCTCCTACACGAAGGTTTCGTTTGCCCCATGAAAAAAGCGCCGTTTGAAGGCGCTTTTTTCATGGGCAAACGAAGCTTTTATTGAACGGTTGGCGTCTCGCCGCTTTCCTGCATGCGCTGCAGCTCTTGCGCGTACAGGGCGTCGAAGTTCACCGGCGCCAACATCAACGCCGGGAACGAACCACGGGTCACCAGGCTGTCCAGAGTCTCACGAGCGTACGGGAACAGGATGTTCGGGCAGAACGCACCCAGAGTGTGGCTCATCGAAGCCGGGTCCAGGTTCTTGATCAGGAAGATACCGGCCTGTTGCACTTCAGCGATGAAGGCCACTTCGTCGCCGTTTTTCACGGTAACGGACAGGGTCAGCACGACTTCGAAGAAATCGCCTTCCAGCTCTTTCTGGCGAGTGTTCAGATCCAGACCGACGCTCGGATCCCACTGCTGGCGGAAGATCGCCGGGCTTTTCGGGGCTTCGAAGGACAAGTCGCGTACGTAGATGCGCTGCAAGGAGAATTGCGGTGCGGTTTCTTCTTCGCTGGCTGCAGTGTTCTGTTGGTCAGTCATCTCAGATCCTTTCTGATCTTGGGTCTTTAGGGATTGCTGTACGTGGGTGCAGCCGTTCAGGCCTTGAGCAGCGCGTCGAGCTTGCCGGCGCGTTCCAGGGCATATAAATCGTCACAACCGCCGATGTGCTTGCTGCCGATCCAGATCTGCGGCACGGATGTGCGGCCGGCCTTCTGGGTCATTTCGGCGCGCACCTGCGGCTTGCCATCGACCTTGATCTCTTTGAAGGCCACGCCTTTGTTCTCGAGCAGGTACTTGGCTCGCGAGCAATAAGGGCAGTAATCGCTGGAGTAGACGATGACTTCGCTCATATCACTTCACCAACGGCAGGTTGTCGCCTTTCCAGCTGGAAATCCCGCCGGACAGCTTGGCGGCGGTGAAGCCGGTCTTCATCAGTTCGCGGGCGTGGGTGCCGGCGGTCTGGCCCAGGGCGTCGACCAGAATGATGGTCTTGGCCTTGTGTTTTTCCAGCTCGCCAGTGCGCGCGGCCAGCTTGTCTTGAGGAATGTTGATCGCGCCAACGATGTGGCCAGCAGCGAAATCTTTCGCCGGACGGATGTCCACCACCACGCCTGCTTCTTTATTGACCAGTGCGGTCAGCTCGCCGGTGCTCAGGCTTTTACCGCCGCCCTGCATCGTGTGCGCCAGCAGCAAAGCCAGCAGTACGACGAAGATACCGACAAGAATGTAGTGGTTAGTGGCAAATTCAATCAGGTGAGCAACCATCGAAGGAGGTTCCAGGGCGTTAAAATGTCGGCCAGTATACACAGCCACTATGGTGGGCCAAACCCCGTCCGGCGGTGACGTGGATTGAACTTGGCTTTAAACTCCAACTCCCTTTTCCATCGCCTTCTTCTTTATTAGCCACGAGTGGATTCCATGACTACCACGCCTAAACCTTTGGTCCTGATCATTCTCGACGGCTTCGGTCACAGCGACAGCCCCGAATCGAATGCCGTTTTCGCGGCGAAGAAGCCCGTGCTGGATCGCCTGTGGGCCACCGTGCCGAACGGCTTGATCTCGGGCAGCGGCATGGACGTCGGCCTGCCGGACGGTCAGATGGGCAACTCCGAAGTCGGCCACATGAACCTCGGCGCCGGCCGCGTGGTGTATCAGGATTTCACCCGCGTGACCAAATCGATCCGCGACGGCGAGTTCTTTGAAAACCCGACCATTTGCGCCGCTGTGGATAAAGCCGTGGCTGCGGGTAAAGCCGTGCACTTCATGGGCCTGCTGTCGGATGGCGGCGTGCACAGCCACCAGGATCACCTGATCGCCATGGCGGAGCTGGCCTTCAAGCGCGGCGCCGAAAAAATCTACCTGCACGCTTTCCTCGATGGCCGTGACACCCCGCCGAAAAGCGCCGCGTCGTCGATCGAGCTGCTCGATGCGACGTTCCAGGCCCTCGGCAAGGGTCGCATCGCCAGCATCGTCGGCCGCTACTTCGCCATGGACCGTGACAACCGCTGGGACCGCGTGGCTCAGGCGTACAACCTGATCGTCGACGGCAACAGCCAATTCAACGCCGCCACTGCTCAGGAAGGCCTGGAAGCCGCTTACGCTCGCGGCGAGAGCGATGAATTCGTCAAAGCCACCACCATCGGCGAGCCGGTGAAAGTCGAAGACGGCGATGCCGTGGTGTTCATGAATTTCCGCGCCGACCGCGCACGCGAGCTGACCCGGGTATTCGTCGAAGACGATTTCAACGACTTCGAACGCGCACGCCAGCCTGCACTTGCCGGTTTCGTCATGCTGACCCAATACGCGGCGAGCATTCCCGCGCCTTGCGCCTTCGCCGCCGGCAGCCTGGAAAACGTGTTGGGCGACTACCTGGCGAAAAACGGCAAGACCCAGCTACGCATCGCTGAAACCGAGAAATACGCCCATGTGACCTTCTTCTTCTCCGGCGGTCGTGAAGAACCGTTCCCGGGCGAAGAGCGCATCCTGATCCCGTCGCCGAAAGTCGCCACTTACGACTTGCAGCCGGAAATGAGCGCGCCGCAAGTCACCGACCGCATCGTCGACGCCATCGAAAACCAGCGTTACGACGTGATCGTGGTCAACTACGCCAACGGCGACATGGTCGGCCACAGCGGTGTGTTCGACGCGGCAGTGAAGGCTGTTGAATGCCTCGACACCTGCGTTGGCCGCATCGTTGAAGCGCTGGAGCAGGTCGGTGGCGAGGCACTGATCACCGCTGACCACGGCAACGTCGAGCAAATGGCTGACGAATCCACCGGGCAGGCGCACACCGCGCACACCACTGAGCCAGTGCCGTTCATTTACGTCGGCAAGCGCGACCTGAAAGTACGTGAAGGTGGCGTGCTGGCTGACGTGGCACCGACCATGCTGAAGCTGCTGGGACTGGAAAAACCGGCGGAAATGACCGGTACTTCCATTCTGGTCTGACCCGAATCGCCAAAACACCGCAAAACCCTGTGGGAGCTGGCTTGCCAGCGATAGCAATCTGACAGCCAACATCTATGTTGAATGTGCAGACGCCATCGCTGGCAAGCCAGCTCCCACAGTGGTTTATGGGGTTTTCGAAATGGAATTACGCCTGTCTGGCGCTCCAGTTATCACACAGCCCCAATTGGGCGTTTTTTTTGCAGCGTCGGGCGGGCATACTAGGCCGTCCCTTACCCTGGTGCCGCCCGCCCCTATGCTTCGCGTCCTGATTGCCCTCGCTCTGACCTGCCTGCTCCAACCGGCCTTCGCTGACGAGCGCGCGCAAACCCAACAACAGTTGGATGCCACGCGTCAGGATATTGCCGAGCTGAAAAAGCTGCTGGGCAAGCTCCAGGAAGAAAAATCCGGCGTGCAGAAAGAGCTCAAGGGCACTGAAACCGAGATGGGCAAGCTGCAGAAACAGGTCGACGCCCTGCAGAAAGAATTGCAGAAGAGTGAATCCGAGCTACAGCGGCTCGATGCGGAGAAAAAAAAACTCCAGAGCGCGCGCACTGAACAGCAGCGACTGATTGCCATCCAGGCCCGCGCGGCCTACCAGAACGGCCGTCAGGAATACCTCAAGTTGCTGCTAAACCAGCAAAACCCCGAGAAATTCGCCCGCACCCTCACCTATTACGATTACCTGAGCCAGGCCCGCCTGGAGCAGTTGAAGAACTTCAACGAAACCTTGCGCCAACTGGCTAATGTCGAAAAAGACATCGGCTTGCAGCAAGCGCAATTGCTCGTGCAGAAAAGCAGCCTCGACAGCCAGCGTGACGAGCTCGACAAGGTTCGCAAGGAACGCCAGCAAGTCCTCGCCAAGCTCAACGATGACGTGAAGGCACGCGACCAGAAACTCGTCGCTCGCGAGCAGGATCAGGCAGACCTGACTAAAGTCCTTAAAACCATTGAAGAAACCCTGGCCCGTCAGGCTCGTGAGGCAGAAGAAGCGCGGCAGAAAGCGCTGATCGCCCAGCAGGAAGCGGAAAAAAAGCGCTTGCGTGAGGCGCAGGCTGAAAACAGCGACGCCCCACGAAAAACCGCCAGATCAACGCCCGGCGCGCTGGTGTCCAGCAGCGGCGAGACCTTTGGTGGCCCTTTTGCTGCAACCCGGGGAAAACTTCCGTGGCCAGTTGATGGTCGACTACTGGCACGCTTCGGCGAAAGCCGTGGCGACGATGCCCGTACCAAGTGGGACGGCGTAATGATCAGCGCCTCTGCTGGCAGCCAGGTGCACGCTGTACACGGTGGCCGCGTAGTGTTCGCCGACTGGTTGCGTGGCGCCGGACTGCTGGTGATCCTCGATCACGGCAATGGTTTTCTGAGTCTTTACGGTCACAACCAGACGCTGCTCAAGTCGGCCGGCGACGTGGTTAAAGCCGGTGAGTCCATCTCCACTGTCGGTAACAGTGGCGGCCAGGACACATCAGCGCTGTATTTTGCAATTCGTCAGCAGGGTCACCCGAGTGATCCGGCGCAATGGTGCCGCGCGCAAGGATAGGCGTTGAGTTACCAAATTTCAGGAGTTCGTTAGACATGCTGCATTTGTCCCGCCTTACCTCGCTGGCCCTGACGATCGCCCTGGTGATCGGCGCGCCCTTGGCGTTCGCCGCTCAACCGGCCCCGGCCGTCGCGCCGGCAGGCACTGCCGCCACCTCCAAGGCCCCGCTGCCGCTGGAAGAGTTGCGCACCTTTGCCGAGGTCATGGACCGGATCAAAGCCGCCTATGTCGAGCCGGTGGACGACAAGACCCTGCTGGAGAACGCGATCAAGGGCATGCTCAGCAACCTTGATCCGCACTCCGCTTATCTGGGTCCTGAAGATTTCACCGAGCTGCAGGAAAGCACCAGCGGCGAGTTTGGCGGTCTGGGCATTGAAGTCGGTGCCGAAGACGGCTTCATCAAAGTCGTCTCGCCAATCGACGACACGCCTGCGTCGAAGGCCGGCATTCAGGCCGGTGACTTCATCGTCAAGATCAACGGCGCGCCGACGCGCGGCCAGACCATGACCGAAGCCGTCGACAAGATGCGCGGCAAGATTGGCCAGAAGATCACCCTGACCCTGGTGCGCGACGGCGGCACGCCGTTCGACGTGACTCTGGCGCGCGCCGTGATTCAAGTGAAGAGCGTCAAGGCGCAGTTGCTTGAGTCGGGCTACGGCTACATCCGCATCACCCAGTTCCAGGTCAAAACCGGTGAAGAGGTCTCCAAGGCCCTGGCGAAGATGCGCAAGGACAACGGCAAGAAGCTCAACGGCATCATTCTCGACCTGCGCAACAACCCCGGCGGCGTGTTGCAAGCGGCGGTGGAAGTGGTCGACCACTTCATCACCAAAGGCCTGATCGTCTACACCAAAGGCCGGATCGCCAACTCCGAGTTGCGTTTCTCCGCCACCGGCAAAGACGAAAGTGAAGCCGTGCCGATGGTCGTGCTGATCAACGGTGGCAGCGCCTCGGCGTCGGAAATCGTCGCCGGTGCGTTGCAGGATCAGAAACGCGCCGTGGTCATGGGCACCACCAGTTTCGGCAAAGGTTCGGTGCAAACCGTGCTGCCGCTCAACAACGATCGCGCACTGAAAATCACCACCGCGCTCTACTTCACGCCGAACGGTCGCTCGATCCAGGCGCAGGGCATCGTCCCGGACATCGAAGTGCGCAAGGCGAAGATCACCAACGAGGCGGACGGCGATTACTTCAAGGAAGCCGACCTGCAAGGTCACTTGGGCAATGGCAACGGCGGCGCCGACAAACCGACTGGTTCTGGCACCAAGGCCAAAGCGATGCCGCAGGATGATGATTACCAGTTGGCCCAGGCCCTGAGCCTGCTCAAAGGTCTGAGCATCACTTCCGGCCGTTGAGGATGGGTTTGCGGTTCCTCTTCGTCCTGTTGTGCTGTCTGGCGGGTACTGCTCACGCAGAGCCCGCCAAGCCAATGCCGCACAAAGCCTACCTGACGTTGATCATCGACGACCTGGGGCAGAGCCTGCCTCGGGATCGCCGTGTGCTGGCCCTGCCCGGCCCGGTGACCGCAGCGATCATGCCCGACACCCCGCACGCCACCGAATTTGCCCGCGAAGCCCATCGCGCCGGCAAGATCGTCATCCTGCACATGCCAATGGACCCGGCCACCGGCCCGTTCGCCTGGCACCCCGAACTGCCCATCGAAGAACTCGAAAAACGCCTCAACGCCGCGTTCAAAATGGTCCCCTACACCGCGGGCATCAATAACCACATGGGCAGCCGCATGACCGCGCAACCGGTAGCGATGGCCTGGTTGATGGCTGAGCTACAGCGCCGCCATAAATTCTTCGTCGACAGCCGCACCAGCGCGCAGACCGTTGCCGCGCAACAGGCGCAGAAGATCGATCTGGCGAGTGTGTCGCGGGATGTATTTCTCGATGACGAGCGCACCGAAGCGGCGATTTTCACCCAATTGCAGACGGCGATCAGCCTGGCGCACAAGCAGGGTTCCGCCGTCATGATCGGCCACCCGTATCCTCAAACTTTGGCCGTACTTGAGCGCGAGTTGCCAAAACTCAAAGCGCAGGGCATCGAGTGGATCGACGTCAAACAGATGATCAGCGTGCGCAGCAATCGCGCCATGGCGGGTCATGGCAAAGACGGCGTGTATCGGTAACACCCGGTCACGACTGCCCATAGATAGTTACCGCCAGACACCTGGCCCACTTCCGGATAGTGAGACCTGTAACAGGTCGCGACTCCCTCGAGTCGCCTTCAACTATCTGGACTGACTATGACGACCTATACCCCGATCTCGACGCCCTTTGGGCGGATTGAACCCATCAGAATCGACAACCTGCTGATCAATTTCACAACGGAATTTCTCCGCGTGTGGGATACCACCGGTTCACAGGCAAAACCCGCTGCCTTCTGGCACCCCACTCCCGCCCCCGATATGTTGCCTGGTTACTTTCCCTTGGGCGATGTAGCAGCCGCCGGCCTCGGCAATATCAACGGGAAAACAATAGTGGCGGTGGCTTGCGAAGCGGGCACACCGAGCGCAGTACAGGGAAAAGGCTGGGCATTGCGTCCACCTCGTGATTTCGAGTTGATCTGGAAAGACTCTGGCTCAGGATCAAAAAGAGATCTGTCGATCTGGCGCCCGATACCACCCGAGGGCTACGTGGCACTGGGATCGGTTTGCTCGAGCAGCCACGAAAAGCCTTCTTTAAACGCTGTTCGTTGTGTCCGCGAGGACCTCGTCATCGCCTCAGGCCTCATCGAGCACGTCTGGAACGACAAGGGCAGCGGTGCGCGGCAGAGTGTCACTGCCTGGAGTGTTGTTCCACCCGTCGCAGCACAGGGTGAAATCCACTTGGCACCGGGAGTTTTCGTTGCTTCGAGCGGTTACTCCAAACCGGCAAATTTCCCCACCTATTCCTTGCGCATGCAGATCACGCTTGAAGTTAATCCGCGACCAACGGCGCCAGTCCTTTGCGGCGAAACACTGCCACCTCTGGACACTTCGGACGAACCTGCTTACATCGCCATTCTTCCGTGGTTCACGATGAAAGACCCGAGGTACTCCGGCATTGAGCAACTACGCCACTCACCCTTCTATCATTTGCACCGTACTGATCGATACGTGCTCGTCGGTCATGCTTACAACACCGAAAACCAAGTCCAGAAATTCAGGTGGACCACGCCCCGAGCGCAACGAACAGCAAACCTGCGGACATTCACCAATACCACCTCTGTCGAGTTTGGCGCCCAATGGCAAAGCAACTTGAACAACGCGCTCAAGTTCTCGGCGCGACTGGGCCATGATTTCACCCAGTGCGAAATACATTCGAACGATTGGCTCAACGCAGCAGCGATTGACGTAGTGGCTGTCGTGGATAAACACAAATCCGTGGCGGTTTACCTGATCCAGAGCGATTACAAGCTGCTGCGCGCGGACGGAACGTCGGTGACCAGTGTATTCAGCTATACCGATGGCGGCAGCTTGCACATCAGCCAGTACACACCGGTCGAGCCAGAAGTCGCTGTGGTTTCTGTGCCAGAACCTGCCGTGGAACTGGCTACGGAAACTCCCGTGGCAGATACCGAAATCATCGCTCCACTATCAGAGCCAGAATTGCCGATCGCTATAGATACCGCGCCATGATGTCGTCAACTACACCTTCTTCGCGCAGTTGATCGAGGGCCGCCTGCAGCTTGGCGACGACGTCGTCGGAAACGTCCTTGTTCAGCGCCAGATACAATTGCGCGCTGTTGAAGCGCAACACGGTCTTGAGTCCGGTCACACCCTCCTGCCGCGCCAGATAACGGCCGGCAGGATCACCCGTTGCCCACAGGTCGATCTGCCCGCTGACCAGTTTCTTCGCATTGTCTTGATCGCGCAGCACCACCACCGGCTTCAAGCCTTGCTTGGTCAGCGTCTCGGCAATCGCATCGCCCTTATAGGCACCAACCTTGTACTTGCGCGCGTCATTGAGGGTTTCGAGGGTGATCTTGCTGTCGGCCCTGGCCAACAGGATCCAGTCGTCGGGGCCGATCGGGCCGACCCATTTGAAGAGTTTTTCGCGATCCGGCAAACGCGCCATCACGAACGCACCGTAACCGGGATTTTCCAGCGCCAGCTTGTAAACCCGCTCCCATGGGAAGCGCAGCGTCAGGCTGTAGGTGAGGCCGGCACGCTGGAACATCTCGCGCACGATATCGGTCGCAATACCGTTGATGTTCTCGCCCTGGGCGAAGTTCTTGCCGTTCTTCGCCATGTTGTACGGCGGGAAGTTTTCGGTGAGGAGCACCAGATCGGTGTCGGGGCTGTCCTCGGCGCGGGCCGTGTTGATGAGCAACATCGAGGCGCTGGCGAGAACAAGAAGCAGGCGTTTGATCATGTCGGGCTACCGAAATCCATGGCGTGCCCAAGAGTGCCTTGGGTACGCCATGCTGTCCACTGGCCTGTATGCTTTTGGGGTTGGCTAGCGCATTACAATTCCGCGATGGGCCATATATGCCTTGGCTTCCTGCACGGTGTATTCGCCGAAGTGGAAAATACTCGCCGCCAACACTGCGCTGGCGTGGCCTTCGAGGATACCGTCGGCCAGATGTTGCAGATTCCCGACGCCGCCGGAAGCAATCACCGGAATGCCCAGCGCATCGCTGATGGCACGGGTCACGCCGAGATCGAAACCGTTTTTCATGCCGTCCTGGTCCATGCTGGTCAGCAGGATCTCACCGGCGCCGAGGCCTTCCATCTTCTTCGCCCACTCGACCGCGTCGAGGCCGGTCGGCTTGCGCCCGCCATGAGTGAAGATTTCCCAGCGCGGGGGTTCGCCAGGACCGGAAACCTTCTTGGCGTCGATGGCGACGACGATGCATTGCGAGCCGAAATGCTGCGCCGCTTCGCCTACAAACTCCGGATTGAAGACCGCAGCGGTGTTGATCGAGACCTTGTCGGCACCGGCATTGAGCAGATTGCGGATGTCCTGCACGGTGCGCACGCCACCGCCGACGGTCAGCGGGATGAACACCTGGCTGGCCATACGCTCGACGGTATGCAGCGTGGTATCGCGGCCATCGACGCTGGCGGTGATATCGAGAAAGGTAATCTCGTCGGCACCCTGCTCGTCATAGCGACGGGCAATTTCCACCGGGTCGCCGGCATCGCGGATGTTCTCGAACTTCACACCTTTGACGACCCGGCCGTTGTCCACGTCCAGGCAAGGGATGATGCGTTTGGCCAGCGCCATGGTCAGTCCTCAGCCTTGGTACGAATCGCAGAAAGCTTGCGCTTCGGCGACATCGAGGGTGCCTTCGTAGATCGCCCGGCCGGTGATTGCGCCGATGATGCCCGGCGCCTTGGCGTCGAGCAGCGACTTGATGTCACCGAGGTTGTGAATACCGCCGGAAGCGATTACCGGGATCTTCGTGGCCGCAGCCAGCGCGGCGGTGAACGGCACGTTGCAGCCTTGCATCATGCCGTCTTTGGCGATGTCGGTATAAACGATCGAGGACACGCCGTCGGCTTCGAACTGCTTGGCCAGATCAATTACCTGCACGGTGCTGATTTCAGCCCAGCCATCAGTAGCGACAAAACCGTCTTTGGCATCCAGACCGACAATGATTTTGCCCGGGAACGCACGGCAGGCTTCAGCCACGAACGCCGGATCTTTAACGGCTTTGGTGCCGATGATCACGTAGCTCACGCCAGCCTTGACGTAGTGCTCGATGGTTTCCAGCGAGCGAATGCCGCCGCCAATCTGGATCGGCAGGGTCGGGTAACGCTTGGCGATGGCGGTGACCACTTCGCCGTTGACCGGCTGGCCTTCGAATGCGCCATTCAGATCGACCAGATGCAGGCGACGGCAACCGCCCTCCACCCACTTGGCAGCCATGCTCACCGGGTCATCGGAGAACACTGTGGAATCTTCCATGCGGCCCTGGCGCAGACGTACGCAGGCACCGTCTTTAAGATCGATAGCGGGAATAATCAGCATCTGGCAAACCTTCAAATTTGAATGTTCAGCTTGGCTCGGAAATCAGTTTTTCTCGAGCGCCCACAGGTCACTTTCGATGCTGTCAAACCGCTCCTTGAGGTGGGTCTGCACATCGAAAATCGCCCTGTTGTAATAGTGCGGAGCAATTTCGCGGGTAAACAACTCAAGAATCTCGGCCGCTTCGAATGACCCGAGGTCGAGTTCGAAACGATCTTCCATGAAGCGTTTGATCTTGTGATTGGCCTCACTCTCCTGCTCGGGAGTGAGGGTCAGGATCGGCGGCTTGGACTTCTTGGCGGCCATTTACCAGCGACCGTCCCACGCGGCGAAGTTCTGCAGCAATTGCAGGCCATGGGTATGGCTCTTCTCCGGGTGGAACTGCACGGCAAAGCGCGAGCCTTCGGCCAGTGCTGCGGCGAAATCGACGCCGTAATGACCGCTGCCCACCACCTGCCGCGCATTGGCGGCGGCGATGTAATAGCTGTGCACAAAGTAGAAACGCGCCATGTCCGGAATGTCATGCCACAGCGCGTGACTCACCGATTGCTTCACTTCGTTCCAGCCCATGTGCGGGACTTTCAGGTGTTCGCCGTCTTCGTGCAGGTCTTTGCCGAAGAACTTCACCGCGCCCGGGAACAGGCCGATGCAATCGACGCCGTCGTTCTCTTCGCTGGTGTCGAGCAAGGCTTGCATGCCGACACAGATACCGAGGAACGGCCGGTCCTGGCTGACTTCACGTACCAGCGAGTCGAAACCGAGGCGACGAATCTCCGCCATGCAATCGCGAATCGCGCCGACGCCCGGAAACACCACGCGGTCGGCTTCGCGGATCACGGCCGCATCGCTGGTGATCAACACTTTACCGGCGCCGACGTGCTCGAGGGCCTTGGCCACCGAGTGCAGGTTGCCCATGCCGTAATCGATAACTGCAACCGTCTGCATTACAGAACGCCTTTGGTCGACGGCATCTGCCCGGCCATGCGCTCATCCAGCTCTACAGCCATGCGCAGCGCGCGGCCGAAAGCCTTGAACACGGTTTCGATCTGGTGGTGAGTGTTGGTACCGCGCAGGTTGTCGATGTGAATACTGACAAGTGCATGGTTGACGAAGCCCTGGAAGAATTCCTGGAACAGGTCAACGTCGAAGCCGCCCACGGTGGCACGGGTGTAAGGCACGTGCATCTGCAGGCCTGGACGACCGGAGAAATCGATCACCACGCGCGACAGCGCTTCATCGAGCGGCACGTAGGCGTGGCCGTAACGACGGATGCCTTTCTTGTCGCCGATGGCTTTGGCGAAGGCCTGGCCGAGAGTGATACCGACGTCTTCCACCGTATGGTGGTCGTCGATATGCAGATCGCCCTTGCATTCAATATCCAGGTCGATCAACCCGTGACGGGCGATCTGATCCAGCATGTGCTCAAGAAAAGGAACACCGATATCGAATCGGGCCTTTCCGGTGCCATCAAGGTTGATCGAGGCTTTGATCTGGGTTTCCAGAGTGTCGCGCTCGACAGACGCCTTACGTTCGGCCATCACCAGCTCCGCAAAATCATTGGGCGAAAAAGGCAGCCATTATAGGGGCGCGAGGCCGAAACAGAAACACGCGAGGTGATATGGCAGACGGATAGAACGCCCGGCTGTCGCGGGTAGACATGTCCATACAACTCATTTTGGACACCCGGAAACAACTGTAGGAGTGAGCCTGCTCGCGATGAGGGCCTGACAGGCAACATTTCTGTGACTGTCAGACCGCTATCGCGAGCAGACTCACTCCTACAGGGGTACTGCGTTTTAGCGTTTACTTAGTGAAACAATACCGCCGTTTTCTGCAGAGTCACCCACACACCCCACGCCAACGGAATACCCACCACCAGCCACGCAGCGATCGCCAATGGCTTGGTGCCCGGCGCGGCTTTCCATTCCAGAACAGTAGACGCATCAGCACCTTTGTCATGACCCAGTGCCTGTTCGGCAGCCAGTTCGGCGTCGGTCATGAAGTACTTGTCGGCCACCGGGCGCACCAGCAGGTTGCACAGGAAGCCCAACACCAACAGGCCTGCCAGGATGTAGAGGGTGATGTCGTAAGCGGCGGCGCGTTCAACGCCGATGCTCAGTTGATACTCACGCAGGTAGTTCACCAGCACCGGGCCGAGCACGCCAGCCGCAGCCCAGGCAGTCAACAGGCGACCATGAATCGCACCGACCATCTGCGTGCCGAACAAGTCAGCCAGATATGCCGGAACAGTCGCAAAACCACCGCCGTACATCGACAGAATGATGCAGAACGCCGCCACGAACAGCGCAACGTTGCCCAAGTGGCCGAGGTTCGGGATCAACGCGTACAGGGCAAAACCCAGTGCAAAGAACACGAAGTAAGTGTTTTTACGGCCCAGGTAGTCCGAGAACGATGCCCAGAAGAACCGGCCACCGATGTTGAACAGGCTCAGCAAACCCGTGAAACCGGCAGCAATCGCGGCAATCGAAGCCAGCTGCCCGGCATCCAATTGACCGAACGGCACATCAACACCGAGCAACTTGCCACCGAACACTTCCTGCAACAGTGGCGAAGCCATGCCGAGGATGCCGATACCCGCCGATACGTTCAGACACAGCACCAGCCACACCAGACGGAATTGCGGAGTTTTCCAAGCCACATTCACGTGCACATGACGATGAGTGATCATCGAGTTCGACGCTTTCTTCGCCGGTGCAGTCCAGCCTTCAGGCTTCCAGCCGGTTGGCGGCACGCGGTAGGCCAGGGCGCCACCGATCATGAACACAAAGTAGATTGCAGCCATGGCCACGAAGCTTTGCCACACACCAACACCTTCAGGCGAGGCGAAGTGGCTCATCAGCGCCGTCGCCAACGGCGCACCGACCATCGCGCCACCACCGAAGCCCATGATCGCCATGCCGGTCGCCATGCCGCGCTTGTCCGGGAACCACTTGATCAGGGTCGACACCGGCGAGATGTAGCCCAGGCCCAGACCGATACCGCCGATCACGCCAGAACCGATCCACATCAGCCAGATCTGGTGGGTATAAATACCCAGCGCCGAAATCAGCAGACCGCCACACCAGCACAACGCCGATACAACACCAGCCTTGCGCGGCCCTGCGTGTTCAAGCCAGCCACCCCAGATCGCGGCCGAGCAGCCGAGAAAGATGAAGAACAGGGTGTAGATCCAGCCGAGCATCGAGATCGGCCAGTCGCATTGCGAAGAGAAGACTTGTGCGATGAAGCTCATGTCCGGCGCGCAGGCTACCGGTTTAGTGACGCCCAGCGCCTTGGACAGTGGCAACCAGAACACCGAAAAGCCGTAGGCCATGCCGATGCACAGGTGGATGGCCAGAGCGGCCGGTGGAACCAGCCAGCGGTTGAAACCGGGCTTGGCGATGATGCGTTCCTTGGACAGGAACGCAGGCTGGTCAGCGCGAAGGCCGTCCGCCGTGATGCTCGTGCTCATTGTGTATCCCCCAATTATTAGAATGGTTCGCCAGCCACTGTTCACCCTCGGCCTTATGCACGCAGGCATGACCTTTTTTTGGGTGAAGCTCCTTGAAGGCGCGACGTTAAGTCGCAGAAGGACGGACGAACCGGCGAAGGTTACCATTTGCAGGTGACAGAAAAACCAAACTGATATCACCTTTTTTATGTCACCTGATCTCGTACCCCTCTGGAAAACGCCATGCCGATCATTGACCAAGCGCTTAAGGACGCTAAATATCCGGGTCAGCAGGATTTGCAGACGATCTATCGCGACGCGCCCGAATGGCTGTTTACGCCGTTTCCCGGGGAGAACGACCTGATCGAAAGCGCTCTGGCCGACGGCTCACTGATCGCCGAAGCTTCAACGACCGCTTGTTCAGTGCCTGTCATCTGCAAAGGCACGACAGCGCTTGGTATTTGTCCCATTTATGCGTGCGAAGAGTTACCCAACACCGTGGGATCGCAGAGCGATTGGTGAACCAAGCGCCGAAAATGGCGTCGCAAGCGGGGGCAGAACTGCACCGTTTGGCGCCTGCCGGGCATCTTGAGGCTCAGGCAATCGCGGCAAAGTTGCAGGCACCGCTGGCGGCACCGGCAACATGACGTCACACCGAACCGGGCCGTTGCAGCGCTATACTCCCCGGCTAAATTACGAATTCGACTAACTACAAGGACTCGCCCATGAAAGCGTTCGGCAAAATCCTGGGTCTGGTACTTCTCGGGCTGTTGCTGATCATCGTGGCGGCAGGCTTTGCCCTGACCCACCTCTTCGATCCCAACGATTACAAAGACGAGATCCGCCAGATAGCCCGCGACAAGGCCCACATCGAGCTGACGCTCAATGGCGATATCGGCTGGAGCCTGTTCCCGTGGCTCGGCCTGGAATTGCACGAAGCCAGCGTCGCCACGCTGGCCAAGCCTGCCGAACCTTTTGCCGATTTGCAGATGCTCGGCCTGTCCGTGCGTGTGCTGCCGCTGCTGCGCCGCGAAGTGCAGATGAGCGATGTGCGTGTCGAAGGCCTCAACCTGCGCCTGAACCGCGACAAGAACGGCCATGGCAACTGGGAAGACATCGGCAAGGTGCCGGTCGCGCCTGGTGCAACGCCGCCTGCCACTGCTCCTGGCCAACCCGCCAGCGACGCCCCGGTCGCCGTGGAGAAACCGGCGCAACCGATCCGCCTCGACATCGACAGCCTGACCGTCAACAACGCCCGCGTTGAGTACAACGACGAACTCACCGGCAAGCAGTTCAGCGCCGAGAGCATCCAGTTGAGCACCGGCCCGGTGCACGATTCGACCAACATTCCGATCAAGGCGACCGCTTTCCTCGGCACCAATCAGCCTGTGCTGCGGGTGCGTACCGAACTCAACGGTGAACTGCGCTTCGAGCGCGCCCTGCAACGCTACAAGCTCGAAGACATGAAGCTCTCCGGCGAACTGGCCGGTGATCCGCTGCAAGGCAAAACCATGACCTTCTCCGCTCAGGGTCAGCTATTGCTGGACAAAGCGGCAAACGTCGCCGAATGGACTGGCATCAAGATCTCCGCCAACCAGTTGCGCGCCTTGGGTGAACTGAAGGCTAACGATCTCGACAAGACGCCCCAGATCACTGGCGGCATCTCGATCGCCCAGTTCGATCTGGCGAAATTCGTCGACAGCATCGGTCAGAAACTGCCTTCCATGGCCGAGGGCAGCCTGAGCAAGGTCGAACTGGTCAGTCGCGTTGCGGCGACGCCGACCAGCGTCGCTTTCGACAACATCAACCTGAAACTCGACGACAGCAGCTTCAGCGGCCGCATCGCCGTCGAAGACTTCGCCAAGCAATCGCTGCGGGCGATCCTCAAGGCCGACACCTTCAACGTCGACCGCTACCTGCCGCCGAAATCAGAAAAAGCCACCAGCGCCACACAAGTGCGTCAGGCCGAAGTCGCCAGTACCGAAGCCGATGCCATGGCAGGCGCAGGTTCCACGCCGCTGCCGGACAAACCGAGCAAAAGCGCCTGGAGCACCGAGCGCCTGCTGCCGGTTGAGCGTCTGGCCAAACTCGACGTCGACGCCGACCTGACCTTCGGCCAACTGACCCTCGACAAGCTGCCAATCCAGAACGCCGCGCTCAAGGCCACCGGCCAGGGCGGTCTGCTGACCCTGGAGAACCTGCGTGGTGAGTTGTACAACGGCGACTTCGACGCCAAAGGCACCCTCGACGTGCGCCCGACTGCGCCGGTACTGAACCTGCAAACCCGGATCAACCGCGTGCCGGTGGAAAAAATCCTCGAAAGCCAGGGCAAGAACCCACCGGTCAAAGGCCTGGTGAACCTCACCAGCAACGTCACCGGCAGCGGCAACAGCCAACAGGCGCTGATCGACTCTCTCAACGGCAACGCCAGCTTCGTGATCAACAACGGCGTGTTGCTCAACGCCAACCTTGAACAGCAACTGTGCAAAGGCATCGCCACGCTCAATCGCAAAACCCTCAGCGGCGAACCACGCGGCAAGGACACGCCGTTCCAGGAGCTCAAGGGCAACCTGACGTTCCGCAACGGCATCGCCAGCAACCCTGATCTGAAAGTGCGAATCCCGGGCATGACCGTCAACGGTGACGGTGATATCGATTTGCGCGTGCTGGGCATGGATTACCGCGTTGGCATCGTCGTCGAAGGCGACACCAGCGCCATGCCGGACCCGGCCTGCCAGGTCGGCGATAAATTCGTCGGTGTCGAGTGGCCGCTGCGCTGCCGCGGCCCGCTGGAGCTGGGCGCAAAAGCCTGCCGCGTGGACAACGAACGCCTTGGCCAGGTCGCAAGCAAACTCGCCGGCGACAAGTTAAGCGAAAAAATCGACGAAAAACTGGGCGACAAGGTCAGCCCGGAACTGAAAAACGCACTGAAGGGGCTGTTCAAGCGATGAGAGCGGAGCAGTTTTCAGAGGCGGTGCTGGATTGGTTTGACCGCCACGGCCGCCACGATTTGCCTTGGCAGCAGGACATCAACCCGTATCGGGTGTGGGTGTCTGAAATCATGTTGCAGCAGACGCAGGTCAGCACGGTGCTCAATTACTTCGACCGTTTCATGGCCGCACTGCCAACGGTCGAAGCGCTGGCAGAGGCGCCAGAAGACGAAGTGCTGCACCTGTGGACGGGCCTGGGTTACTACACCCGCGCGCGCAATTTGCAGAAGACCGCGAAAATAGTCGTCAGCCAGTACGGCGGCGAGTTTCCGCGCGACGTAGAAAAGCTTACGGACCTGCCAGGCATCGGCCTGTCCACCGCTGGCGCCATTGCCAGCATCAGCATGGGCCTGCGCGCGCCGATCCTCGACGGCAACGTCAAACGCGTGCTGGCGCGCTTTACCGCGCAAGAGGGCTATCCTGGCGAGCCGAAGGTTGCAAAACAACTGTGGGCCAACGCTGAGCGCTTTACGCCGCACGATCGGGTCAACGCCTACACCCAGGCGATGATGGATCTCGGCGCGACGCTGTGCACCCGCAGCAAACCGAGTTGCCTGCTGTGTCCGCTGGAACGTGGCTGCGAGGCGCACATGCTCGGCCTGGAAACACGCTACCCCATTCCAAAGCCGCGCAAAGCCATTCCGCAAAAACGCACGCTGATGCCGATGCTTGCCAATGGCGACGGTGCGATTCTGCTTTATCGCCGTCCATCGACGGGCTTGTGGGGCGGTTTGTGGAGCCTGCCGGAACTCGACGACCTCGACGACCTGCAACATCTCGCCGATCAGCACTCGCTGGAGCTGGGCGAGCAACAAGCACTGCCGAACCTCGTACACACGTTCAGCCATTTCCAGTTGTCCATCGAACCCTGGCTGGTTCAGGTACAGGAGGCCAGCCATCACGTGGCCGAGGCCGACTGGCTCTGGTATAACCTCGCCACCCCGCCGCGCCTGGGCCTTGCCGCCCCGGTCAAAACCTTGCTCGAACGCGCGGCCGCCGTATTGAATGCAGGAGAGTCAGCATGACCCGCACCATCATGTGCCGTAAGTACAAAGAAGAACTGCCCGCTCTGGAACGCGCTCCTTTCCCGGGCGCAAAAGGTCAGGATATTTTTGACCACGTCTCGGCCAAGGCCTGGGCAGACTGGCAGAAACACCAAACCCTGCTGATCAACGAGAAACGCCTGAACATGATGAACGCTGAAGATCGCAAATATCTTCAGGGCGAGATGGACAAGTACTTCTCGGGCGAGGAATACGCCAAGGCCGAAGGCTACGTTCCGCCAGCAGAGTAATCCCGCAAAATCGGGGGTCGGATCGTAAGCGACGGAATTAATTTAAGAAATTTTAAAAAAGTCGTTGACGAGAATCCGAAAAACCCTTTTAATGCGCCCCGTTGCCCAGATAGCTCAGTCGGTAGAGCAGGGGATTGAAAATCCCCGTGTCGGCGGTTCGATTCCGTCTCTGGGCACCACCTTTCGTTTTCAGGTGATGCCAAGCACACCTGAAAGCACACAAGAAGCCCGCCTCGTGCGGGCTTTTTGCTTTCTGCGGTTCCCGACCGTTCCCTTGTAAGCCCAAACATATGTGAGTAGATTCGTGAGTAGATCCAGTTCGGTCTACAAATCTACTCACACCACCGTGGCAAAAGCCCGGCTGGTGTGGCCTGCAAGGAGGCAGCGTGCCACTCTCAGATACCACCATCCGTACCGCCAAGCCGAAGGACAAGCTTTACCGGCTGACCGACGCCAACGGCTTATGCCTTGAAGTAACCCCGACCGGCTCCAAACTGTGGCGCTATCGGTACCGCTTCAACGGCAGCGCGAAGATGTTGGCGCTCGGCGCATACCCTGCGGTCACCCTTCTGAAAGCCCGCCAGCTTCGCGATGGAGCGCGCCAGCTACTAATTGAGGGCACTGACCCAGGCGAGCAGAAGAAAACGGCCAAGCAAGCACAGAAGGTCGAGGGGCTGACTTTCGAGACACTGGCGCGAGAGTGGTTTGCCTACAATGCTCCCCGCTGGGCTGAGAGCACCACCTACAAGGCCAAGCTGTATCTGGAGAACGATTTGATTCCGGGTATCGGCGCCCGCCCGATTAAAGCAATCACCCGGCCCGATCTGGTGGAACTGGTGCGCAGGGTAGAAGCCAGGGGCACGCTCAACGCCGCAGGCAAGATCCGCCAATGGCTACACCAGATATTCAGGTACGGACTGGCCAAGGGCGTCGTTGAGGTCAATCCGGCCACCGACCTCAACGTGGTAGCTGCGCCAACGAAAGCTGCCCGCCATCACCCGTACATTACTTTTGCCGAATTGCCCGAGCTCTTGGCGAAGAGCGAAGCCGCGAATATCCATTTACTGACTCGGCACGCCATTCGCCTGCTGACGTTAACGGCAGTTCGCCCGGGCGAACTTCGCCAAGCCCCCTGGGCAGAGTTCGACCTGGATCGCGCAACTTGGACAATTCCAGCCGAACGCATGAAAGCCCGCCGTCCTCACATCGTCCCCCTGCCCCGCCAGGCTGTTGCGATCCTGCGCCGGCTTCAAGAGATCACTGGAAGCTATGCACTGGTCTTTGCTGGCGCCAATCCCGATCGGCCAATGAGCGAAAACACAGTGAACAAAGCGTTGCGGGTGATGGGCTACGAAGGTCGGCAGACCGGCCATGGTTTTCGCCACTTACTCAGCACCGAGTTAAATGGCCGCGGGTACAACAAAGATTGGATTGAGCGCCAGCTTGCCCACGGTGATACCGACGAGATCCGTGGGACCTACAACCATGCGGCCTATGTCGAGCAGCGCCGGGAAATGATGCAAGCTTGGGCCGACTCTATTGACGCACTGTGCAACGGTGCCAACGTGGTGAGTATCAAACGTGCTTGAGACGTTGAAATCCAATTAATCATTCCCAATGAGCACCAAGGGCTCCTTTTTCAAGTCTCGGGCGGTTAACATATTGGCCACGGCTGGTTATTCATACAGTCGACCACATATGAGCTAATCGAATGGCGGGAGCCGATGGAGACAATCTGATAGGACCTTTCGGGCGTATGAAGCTCGACGGGATCTATTCTGACTGGGCGTCAGGTCACCATCTGAACCCCCGGCTCTTGGCCTTCGAGCTCGCCGCAACCCTTAGTACGCTGGCACCATTAGATCAGCCGATTCAGCCTCTGCATGCGAGCGTCTTTTCAGATGGTCGCTCCGACAGAAACATTCAAATCACTCACGGCGCGCTCGCCGACTACTTCATCGCAGCCAGCAACGGCAGAGCTGCGACGACTATCTCCACTGGCTCAGGCCCGATACCTGCGGCTGACGTGCTGATATGGCGAAAATGGATTGAGCGCTTAGTTGATGAGGCAACCGCACGCACGGAACTCGCCGCTGGGTTCGCTCAACCGGCAAACGACAGCGTATCTGTCTCGATGGCAGTCAATGGCTCTGCTGCAACTAGCCACGCCCCCGCCCCCCTAATACCGAGCAATTCCTCGATAGTTCTCAAAGCGCAACAAGCACAGTTGCGCCGCGAGGGTGAAAAGAGCGCGTGCGAACAACTCGAAGAGCTCCAGATCGCCAGGGAAAAGGCTGAGCAAAAAGTAGTCGAGCTGTCGGCGCAGCTCGAAACCAAAACAGCTCAAAACCAGCAACTCATAGATGAGCTGGAGTTGCAGCGCCGCGAACTTAACGAGGAGAGACGGGCCAGGCGCGAAGCAGAAGACGAAAGCATCCGGATAGAGGAGCAGCTCGAGCACGTCATGGGCCTTGCCGAGTTCATGAATCAAGACAATCAACTATCACCACCGGATGGGCGATTGATTGTTGAGTGCTGGTGCGACGTAACGCAGAACGGAACAATCGCACCGAGCGTCGGCTGGGGCGCAACCGTTAACAAGTGGTTTAAGACCCGCGGAGTTACCCTTCCAGCCGTGAAGGTGAGATTGTTCGTCACCGCACTTACCGGAGCAGCGCGCAAAAAAGGCGGCGCCATCGCCAGATCATCTAATAAGGGGTGACAGGTTGCAGCCCTTCATCTGCCTGACCTGTAGCTACCTCTCTGACCGCAATTCACTTCACGTATGACACGTTAAATCCCACCTGTTATCTGTTTGCCCTCTGCCTTAAGCGCCAGCATTGCCATCGTCGATTACCAACAACGCCCCAGGAGGCGCAGACGATGGCAACTCAAGCCCACCCTATTCGCAAATCCGAACAGTCCATCCCCGCAGTTGAACAGCCTCGGCGCTTCATCAAGCTGGGCGAGGTCAAGGCCCTGACCACCCTCTCCACGTCAGAGATCTATCGCCGTATCGCCGCAGGGCGCTTCCCTAAGCAAGTAATGCTGGGGCCCAAGTCCGCCGTCTGGATCGAGGCAGAAGTTATTGCTTGGTGCGACTCGTTGGTCGCTCTGCGAGTGGAGGCCGCATAAATGGCCGACCAAAAAAAAGGCCAACCCAATAAGGCCAGCCCAGAAAAAACTCACCTCTACGATACCAGTAACCACGCCCAACTAGTACGGCTTGTTCCGCGTCTTCGCGAGGGGCCTGCTGACACCTTCACCATCATGCGCGAGCTGAACATCTGCCGTCCTGGTGCCCGTATCTGCGACTTGCGTAATGCCGGCTACAAGATCATCACCAACCGCATAACGATGACGGATGAATGGGGGCGCATCCACCGCGGTGTTGCCGTTTACACACTGATCGGTGAACCAAGTGCGAAGGTGGCGGCATGACAGTCCGCATAATCCCATTCGACTACCAAGGCCACACAGTCACATTCAACGCCGAAGGCTGGCTTCACGCGACCGTGATCGCTGAACGCTTCGGCAAGCGCCTGGATCATTGGCTCGACAACGCTGAGACACTCGAGTACATCCGTGCGCTGGATGAGATTCAGCATCCCGGCTCGGGGCCGTCCACTATCGTGAATACCCGGAAATCCGGGTATTTGAAATCTCGCCGCGGTAACGCCGGCGGCACTTGGTTCCACCCCAAGCTGGCAGTGGCGTTCGCCCGCTGGTGTGATGCCAAGTTCTCTGTCTGGTGTGACATGCAGATCGAGGCGCTGATACACGGCGACCAGGCGAATTGGCAACAAGCACGCCAGCAGTCGGCTATTGGCTATCGCGGCCTGTGTGAAGCGCTGGCGATCGCCCACGAGGAGAGCGGCAAGACTCCCCAGCGGCACCACTTCATCAACGAAGCCAAGCTAATCAACCAGGCAATCACCGGACAATTCGCCGGCCGCAATCGCGATCAACTCAGCGCGCATGAGCTGGTGCTGGTCACTCTGATTGAGATCCGCGACGTGTTGCTGATTGGCCAGGGGAAGGACTTCGCAGCCCGCAAAGCATCCCTATTGCGCTATGTCCAAAGCCTTACCTCCAAGCACCTTCGGAGTGATGCCGCATGAACGCCTTGCTCATTATCGGGGATGAACAGTCGATAACTTTTCTTGCCAGCAGTCGCGCCCGTCGGTATGGTTCGCCAGTCGCTGCAAATTCAGCGACCGGGCGTAGGAACCCGAGAAGCAAAAGGCGCAACAGCGCCCAGATCACTTCTGCAGGCGTTTTTTTTCGCTTGCAGTTCCGTGTTATGGCGGCTGTGTGCGGGCAGGCTTCGGCCTGGCCGGGCTCCTTTTGCCCCGGTATTCCTACCCCGCGCACAGCTGCCACCCAATCCCGTAGGAAGGATCGTGGCAGCTCCTCATTAGCAGAAGGAGCTTTACAGATGCCGGCCCTCATTCCGTCCGCAATTCGCGCCTTTGCTCACCGCCGTATGGCTCTGAGCGCTCTCCGCACAAACTCGTCCCTCTCCGTCCGCCTCGCCCGCTACAACGCTCACATGACCATCGTCCGCACTTTGGAAACCTCAGGGAGCGTGCAATGAGCCAGCCAACCGCTCGCATCGCCGACGATGCCCTTGAGCTGCTGCGCGCCACACACGAACGCATCAGCAATATGCGGGTGTTGTTCAACGCGATCTCGAAGGACCTGAAGCACGGCAAGTCGCACGATATCGAAGAGCTGGCCAGCCTGGGCAGCTTCCTCGGGTACGACTGGGCAAACTATGTAGATAGCGAAGTCGAGCAGATGCAGAAAGCGCTGGATGCCACGGAGGTGGCCAAATGAGTGCCTCAATCCGATCACGGGAGCACCTGAGCTTCACGAAGCGCGATCCTGAAGGACGACTGATCAACTGGCCTCGGAACAATCCCGGCGTGGCGGCCGACTGGCAGAAGGGTCTCGAGTTCTTCGAAGGCGAAGTATTCGAGCTGGCCACCCACGACGAAACAGAAGCGTTCAACGCTATTCAGTTTGCCATTGCCGGAATGGGCGCGCGCACCACCAATCTTGAACTCGGATTTATAGATCGCGTGGCACGTGCTGCGGTACTTGGTTTGCGCGTGATTCGCGGCGGCGCAGCACGGTTCGAACCGAAAGACTTCGAAGAGATTTAAAACATGAAAATTCAAAACGGCGCATTTGCGTCGACGGGATCGGCTTGCCTAAAGAAAGCCACCGAACTGTTTTACGTCACCCACCCAAAGGTGCCCAAGGCGCTGCTGGGGCCATTTTTGACCGAGGCTGACGCTGAGTGCGGGCGCGTAGTTATGCGTAGTGCTGATGTTCAGGTAACGGCCTGCCTGGTTGACTCAATCGACGACATCACCCACTGGCACGGCGTGAACAACGGCCAGGTTTGCCGGGCCTTTGCTGGCGCTGATCGACAGGAGGCCAGCCATGGGTAACGTGACCCCAATCAATCGCAAGAGCAGTGGCGGCCCACCCGCTGCTGGCGCCCATATCGACAGCGCCAGCTATGTGCTGCTGGTGGAAACGCTGGTCGGCTTCCTGGAGCTGCGTATGTCGGAAGGCGACCAAGGCCGGCACTGCGATGAGCTCGAGCGCCTGACTCAGAAACTGGAAAGTTTGGCCAAGCGGTTCACCCCGCCGAAGGGGGCCGCATGACTGACGCAACCATCCAGTTCCGTGATGCCCTTCAGTCCGTCTACGGTTTGCTCGATTGGATGCCAGAACCTGATGGCCACATTCACCGGTTCCGCGTGCCTGAGGATAAGCCCGGCTCCCTCAACGGCTGGTATGTGCTGTACCTGGACGGCATTGCATCCGGAGCGTTCGGCAGTTGGAAGGCCGGAGGCGCCAGCACCTGGTGTAGTCGCGAACCGGTGGACGCCCGCGAAGCGGCCCAGATCCGCGAGCGGGTTGACCAGGCCCGGCGTCAGCGCGAAGCCGAACAACACCGGCGCCAGCAGCAGGCCGCCGAGAAGGCCAACCACTGGTGGCGCAATGCGCGCCGAGCCGCGCCCGACCATCCGTACTTGATCGCCAAGGCGGTTCGCTCCTACGGCCTACGCCAGCGTGGCGCTGATCTGTTGATCCCGCTGTATCTGGATGGTCGCTTGGTCAACCTGCAACGAATTGCTCCGGAGGCGAGAAGCGCTTCCTGTTCGGGGGCCGGATTAAAGGCACGTACTCACCGCTGGGCATCATCGAGCCGGGTTGCGTGCTTTGCATCTGCGAAGGATGGGCGACGGCCGCCAGCCTTCACCAGCACGGCGGCTACGTCGTGGCGGCAGCCATGAACGCCGGCAACTTGATCCCGGCGGCGATGGCCCTTCGCGCTCGCTACCCGGGCCAGCCAATCGTCATCGCCGGCGACGACGACCGGCTCACCGATGGCAACCCGGGGCGCGCAGCGGCAAACGCAGCAGCGGCGGCCGTGGGTGGCCAAGTGGCTTTCCCTGAGTGGCCGGAAGGCGCCCCCGATGACCTCACTGATTTCAACGACCTCGCCAACTGGAAGCTCGCCCATGTCCAAGCCTGACACCAACGTGATCAACCTTCGACCGGACGCCGCGACCATTGCGCCAGATCGCCCCTGCTGGGCGGTGTATGAGCATTGGGTGATCAATGAGAAAGGCCGCAAGCTGCGTCCCGGCGTTTACTGGCACAGCTTCAAACGCACCGCCGCCGATCAAGATGACGCCGAGGGCGATACAGGCGACCGGCCTATCACCGATGAGTGGATATCCAGCCCCGTCACAGTCGTCGCTCGCACCACCAACAGCGACGATGGCAGCGAAGGTCGATTGCTGCGTCTGGTCACCGAGGGCGGCATCAAGGAGTGGATCATCGCCATGGAGGTGTTCGGCGGCAGCGGCGAGGACGCCCGGCGCGCCTTGTTCGGGATGGGCATCATTATCGCCCTCAAGAAACGCGGCACGTTTATGGAGTACCTGCTCGACCAGCATCCTGCAGAAGTGTTCGCCACCACCAGCCGGCCGGGTTGGCATGAATCGGGCGCGTTCGTGCTGCCCGGGAGGACGATCGGCAGCGACAAAGTGCGATACCAAGCCAGCAACAAGGCGCAGGTTCTTTTCAGCCGCCGCGGTGAGCTGGCTCTATGGCAAACAGAGGTAGCCGCGAAGTGTGCCGGCAACCCGGTGCTGACACTGGCGATCGGCTGCTCGTTGGCCGGCCCGCTGCTGAGTCTGGTCGGCGTGCTGGGTGGTGGCGTTCACCTGGTGGGCGACAGCTCGAGCGGCAAATCCTTGGCGCAGTTGATCGGCTCGTCGGTGTGGGGTGACCCGGGCGTGTTCGCCGCCAGTTGGGACATGACCAAGGGTGGACTTGAGATCGAAGCGTCGAGCCGTAACGACACCATCCTGCCCCTGGACGAGATCAAGCGCGCCGACCCCAAGCGAGTACAGGAGATGGCCTACTCCCTCGCCAACGGCCAAGGTAAGGGCACCATGACCCGTGAGCGTGAAGGCCGTGCCAAATTGAGCTGGCGCCTGCTGACGCTATCCAGCGGCGAGCGCTCTCTATCCGAGCACGCGGCCATATCCGGCAATGCCGCCCACGCTGGCGCCGAGTTGCGCATGGTCGACGTGAACGCCGGCACCCGCACGCATCGAGCCTTTGACGAGTTGCATGGGCTGGAGGGCGCGGACTTTCACCGGCAGCTCACCGTCGCGGTGGGTGCCCACCATGGCCACCTAGGACCGGCCTTTGTCGAGCGCTTGGTCGCGACCGACGACAAGCCGGGCTTGCTCAGTGACTTCGACGGCATCCGCGCTCAGTTCGTCGAGGACAATGCCCAGGCCGGCCGTGTGGCTGACCGGTTCGCCGTGATCGCGCTGGCCGGCGAGATGGCCATCGCCTACGGACTTCTCCCGTGGGAGCCGGGTACCGCCCTCGCCGACTGCCGCCTGCTCTACGGCGAATGGCTCTCCCGTGTCGGCGGAGGGAATGCCGAAGACCGCCAGATCCTGGCCGGCATCATCGACTTTATCGACAAGCACGGCAGCAGCCGTTTCTCGGACGTGGACGCACCTGAGGCGGACACCAAGGTTTTCAACCGCGCCGGGTACTGGGAGGTGATCGCCAACAAGCGACTGTTCCTGTTCAACAAGTCCGCGCTCATCGAAGCCGCCCACGGGTTCGGCCTCACCCGCGTCATCAAGGCGCTGGAGGTTGGCGGGGCTTTGGCCAAGCGCGACACCGATCGGGATAGCCGCAAAACCAAAAAGTACCGCATCCCCGCCGGCGGATCTGCTCGGCTGTACGTCATCGACCCGGAAGCTCTGGATGGCGAAGGCGGTGCCGTATGACCTCTACCAACACCAGAGACGAATGCCCGACTTCACAGGAACCTACAAACGTGGGGAACAGGGGGAACGGGGGAACAGCCAGCAAAGACGCGGCCTGTAGCCGTTCCCCCTTATTTGGTGTTTGGGGAACAGGGGGAACACAAACATGTTTTTGAATATAAGTGAGCAGCGCTTTCCTGACGTTTGGTTATCACTGTTCCCCACAAAAAAACGCGGGGTACGGAATCCCCCTCTGAAAGCCCCGGAATCATTGGTTGTTCCCACTGTTCCCCCGTTCCCCCGTTTTTTTTTCACAGACACATTTGGGCAATGGTGCAAATCGGGCGAGGTGAAGCCGTGAGCCTCCTTTCCAGTCTGCTCGATCACATGCCGCCAGCTATCACCGGTACCGACTCCACAATTTTGCGGAGTCGCCCAGAACCTCGCCCGAGCCTGGTTTTGGCCAACCTCGTCGAGCGCACTCCGCGGCTCATCACAAGCGCATACGCAAGCGCCGCCACTGCCACGCCTGAATGGCAACAGGCCCGTGACCAGTACCTCAACCACATCATGGTTTGTCGTTCCTGTTACGCGCCCACCGGCCGCCATTGCCCGGCAGGCGCCCATCTGCGTGCCTGCTACGACAACACGCCCATGGAGGCGCACCAATGACGCCAAGCCTTATCACCCGCTTGTGCAAAATCGCTTTGAAACCCGGCATCAGCGCCAGCACGCAGCTCATCACAACCCGGCGGATCTGCCGCGCCATTGCTGACCAGCTCGACGCTATCCGCGCCGAACGTCGAGCCATTCGCCGCGAAGCCGGAAAGCTGAAAGCGTTTCTGCCATTCACGCGGCAAGCGATCGAGGAGCTGGAGGAAAGAGCCCGGGAACATCAGGAGGCTATCCGCACCGGAGCACAGGATGCGCTCGCCGGGTTCGGCCAATCGCTGATGTTCGACCGGGAAGGGCTGGCGCAGGCGTTGGGATTCGATGGGATGTGCGACCTGTTGAGCGTCAACCCGGTACATCGCCAGCAAGCCAGAACAGACGGAGACACCAGCCTTCGCGGGTTGGCCTACCTCTCCCAACTGGAGGACAGCGCCGCTCACAAGAGTGAGGAATGGGGCGCCGGAGGCCCTCTGTATCGCGCCTGCCATGCCGCGATGATCCGGTTCATCAGGGAATGCCCTGAAGGCCAACTGCCCGATCCCTTCTCGCCTGGTGCTCCGTTCGGTCCGAGGCTCCCGCCCACTCTGAGCATCGTCGGCAAGTAGAAACCCAATTACGCGACACGTTTTGCGAATCACGAAAACGTGTCGCGACACGGAGCAACACAACCGGGCATCAGCCCATCAATGGCGCCAAGGCGCCGAAGGAGGCAACACATGTCACACCACATACGCTTCGCCGAAGCGTGTAAGGACACAGATTTCACCACTGACCCCGGCACGATCGGCGGGTACATCGTCTGGACGGTAGAACACGTGCGCGACGGCCAGCGGGTTGAGATTGAGGGGCCTTTCTTCACCGAGGAAGAGGCCAGGATCTCCGCCGAACTGATGCGCATCGAATACCGGGGAGCCCGGGCGTACAAATCGACTCACTGTTCGGCTTGGAATCCCGACGTGAGCCGCGAGGTCGCGATTCGAAACGATGCAATGGCCGCACGCATGATCCTCGCCGGTCAGCTCGGCATGGAAATCCCCCAACACAGCGCCCATGGCTCCAAGGAGTAAGAAATGGCAATGGCAACTAATCTTGGCAAAAAGACGCTGATCCTGCTTGGAGGTAGCGCTGGGAAACTATTTGGTCGGGAACACCTGTATGAGCTCTCCACGGGTGACGTTCGCGAAGCGGTTAAGGCCGTCGACGTAAATCACCCTGGCTTTGTGAAGTACCTGGCGAACGCCAAGAGCAAAGGCTTGGCGTTCGCCGTTTTCCGTAATCGGAGAAACATTGGCGAGCGCGACTTGAAGCTGGGTGGGGCACAGGAGATTCGAATTGTTCCTGTAATAGCTGGTAGCAAGCGCGCCGGCGTTCTGCAGACAGTGATCGGAGTTGCGCTCATCGTCATAGCGTCGTTCATGACCGCTGGCGCTGCGGCGACTGCGGTCATGGGTGCGGGGATTGGCACAGCCGCCGGCGGCGTTATCCAGATGCTCAGCCCGCAGGCCGCTGGCCTAAAGCAAAGCGCCGGGCCTGAGAACTCTCCGTCCTACGCCTTCGGCAGCGCCAAGAACACCACGGCCAGCGGTAACCCGGTCCCGATCTGCATCGGACATCGTAGGTGGGGTGGAATGATCATCTCGGCCTCAATCTACGCCGAAGACAAGGCGTAACGCGGATATTGGGCTTTCAGCGAGCGCATGTTAGCGTCACGGCTTTATCAGTTACGGATGACGCCACCATGCGCTTTCTTGAAGCCGCCGCTCTCGCCACTTCGACCCTTGTTTTGGCTGGGTGCTACTCACCAAGTGCCCTTGTTGAAAAAGGGCCGGCGCTTTCTGCATCCTCCAGCAAGACACCTAAGAATTACGCTCTGTGTGTCTTCCCTCAATGGCAGGAGTATCGACCAGACGCCACTATGTCCGAAACAGAAACGGGTTATCGGATCATCAGCGGAAACGACATGAACACCAATGAGATCCTGAGCGTCAGCAAAACCGCGTCGGGCAGTTCGGTGAAATTTTACCAACGCGCATATCTCGACTTCGGCTCAAGCAAAGAGAACGCATTGCGATCTACAAAAGCGTGCCTCTAACAGCGTCACTTCATTGCCACCGCCACCTAGGAATCGCGCTCTTTCAGCACAATTAGTAGTCATCATTGATAGCGAGCCGCTCAGTCTAAAAAACTAAGGCTGACTCATTCATCCATCTTCTTCTCGACGATAATTTGATCATTCGGGACGTCCAACTGGCGCTGAAGAGGACCATCCTTGAAAGCAATAACGGTCGTATTACCAAAACCTTTGAATTGCACGGTTACACCGGCATAAGCCTTGTAGCCTTCTGGCGCCTTGGCCTCTCGTACTACCAGCGCATCTGGCATCAGGGCGTTATAAGGTGCTTTCACGTACACGGCTGCGTGCTCGATGCGGACCTGAGCCATGCGCATCGCGCCATCCATTAGCAGACCTGAAACACCCCCCAGAATTAATGGCAGCAGCATGACGACAGTGATGCTTACCAAATAAGCACTTTTCTGTTTTCCTGCTTTACCGGAGCTCTGTAATTCGTCCTTCTCGGGAGTGACGATCACAGAACTAAGCAACCGTTCATGGCTACGGTACTGCGCTCCTGCGGACTTCGCTATGGAATAGAAGATATATAGCGCTATAGAGAGCAACGGTAAATTCCAGTAGGCAACAATGTCGCGTTGTCCAAATGCCCAGATCAGCACCACAGCCACTAGACCGAAAGGGACGGCCCCCCAATGAAATGGGGCGATTTCATACGCTATTTCTTTTTTTGGATTTATTTTCTTCTGTATACACTTAAATACGAAGTTGAAAATGGGGCGGGTCACAATCGACAAGCAAATGCCGAGGGATACAAGGCAACCGACGAACATCGCGTATACAACGCCAAAACAACTCGCAGCCAGTAGGAAAAGTAGCCCATCCCCCAAGGTCAGGCCTTGGGGGAAATGGCCAACCCTTAATGCATAGATGATTACGCAGGCACTGCCTAAGGCAATACTGAATTTAAATGCAGCACCGGTTACTTTCAAAAGACTTTCAACGGTGGATTCAAGAGATGAAATAACTGTTTTCATAAGCGCACATCTGTGGAGTGGGAATAAAGCCTTTTACAGCTGTCCCGTAAGGTATCGACGCGCCCCCTTTTAGCTTGAGCACCCAGACCTTCTAGCGGCGCATCGGGTGGGGAGAACCTCTCATAGGACTAAATTTTTCGAACAGGCCGCGCGCTTTGCGATGGGCGCGCCGCCGATCTGATGTCAGATTTTCGAAGTGTCCGAGCATTCCTCGGGATCTGGCGATCCGCCACCACTCGACACTCCTTCCGGGGCGGTTATCCTCCCTTTTCGAAAATGCTCTACGCCAGCGGCGCGCTGGTTTCAGGATGAAAAGGATTCAGGAATCAAGGAATGAGTGGATACGTCCCCAACCCACCGAAGGGTTACCGCAATAGCGGCACCGAGCCCGTCGATATACACGCCCAGCGCTGGGCTGAATACAAAGACCTCCCGACGAAGAGCGAGACGAAACCTGCCAGCAAAGGCTGTGTATTCGCCAAGAGCTGCGATCTCGCGGACGGTGTGATCGATCACAAAAAGCCTGCCGGATTTATCCCCGTCGAGAGCCTGGCCAACTACGGAGAGTTCTCCCTCCTCGGCGGTCGCAAGACTGATGCCGCGGGTAATATCCAGCTGAAAAAAATCAGCGGGAGTGCCTTACCCGCAGCCCTGGGAACTCTCCTTTTGGGTGGTGCTGGCGCCGCGGCTGCCTCTTGTGGCGGGCTGTGTACGGCTGGAGTTGCTGGGGGCGCGGGTGTTGCAACCGGCTCTGCTGCAACGGGGGCTGCTGGTGGTACCGGCGTTCTCACCGCCGGCGTGGCCGCTGGTACATTGGCGGGGATAGTCGCTCTATTGTGGCCGTCAAACCTTGGTGACAGTTCTCTCTACACCGAAGAACAGCTTCAGTCGCTGGCGAAGGCCCGTACACGCGTCCGCCTCCATGTTGAGGAGCAGGCCGACGGAACACTGAAGGGGTACGGATACAACACCCAGAAGCGCAGTGACTGGGAAATGATTCCTGTCGTGCAATTTGTCCAGCAAGGATCTCAGCAAGTAGCCGACTTCGGCGACGGCGTAACCCTCATCTGGACGCCGGCAGTTGATCCCTCAAGCACCTCCGGAATCCCGCCATTAGAGGGCGCACCTCAAGCGCCGCAGATTTGGATTTACCCGCCGACCGAACAGGCCGACAGCATCATCGTCAGCCCGATCTACCCTGACCAATACAAAGACTTCATTCTCGTATTCCCGGCTGATTCCGGTGTACAGCCCCTGTACATTGTGATGAATGTTCGTCTCAACCCAGGCACCGTTACTGGGCAGGGAACAGACGTGACAGGCATCTGGCTCGCCGGCGCCAGCGTCGGACTAGGGTCGCCCGTGCCGACGCGAATCGCAGATCAACTAAGGGGAAAGAGCTTCAGCAGCTTCGATGCTTTCAGAAAGGCATTCTGGATAGCGGTCGGGAGCGATTCGGAGCTCGCCAGTCAATTCAACGACAGCAATAAAGCCCGAATGCTTGAAGGTATGGCGCCTCGCGCCCGGGCGATTGATACCGTGGGCAAGCGCCGATCCTTTGAGCTTCACCACGGGATTCCTGTTTCTGAGGGTGGCGAGGTTTACGACGTCGACAATCTCAGCGCCATGACACCCAAACACCATATTGATACCCACCGGAGCCCGAAATGATCGCACTCAAAAGCAGCCTTTCCGAATACACGGAGAGCGAATTTCTCGCACTGATCAAAGAAATCTGCAGCGCCACTGGCACCGAAGACTATCAGGACGAGTTGCTGGAAAACTTCATCGAAGTAACTGGTAACGCTGTCGCCTCTGACTGGATTTACTACCCAGAGAACGGCGAGGACGACTCGCCTGAAGGCATTCTGCAAACAGTGAAGGACTGGCGAGCGGCGCAGGGTTTGCCAGGGTTCAAAAGCGCGTAACCACTCGTCACGTCGGGGAGGTCACACAACCGGTTGACGCCGGTATCCACATCGGTATCCACGGTTTGGCTAGATCCGGCGTGGATACCTTGGTGGTGACCATATGCGGTGACCACCATTGGTGACCGCGCTCCCCTGGTCACTGACGCATCAAATCCCCTTTGCCGAAACAATCCATGAAAGCTAAGGGCAAGTCCCGACTACACTGCGACACATTCGCTGAGCATACGAAGGTGTCTATGTATATTTACGAGCTCGTGGTTCCCGGCACCTGGTTGGATTACGAGGATCGGGACTGGTCCTGGAGCGTCGAAGGGTTGCTACGCAATCTCCAGTCGCAGTTTTTTGAAGCAAATTTAGCGCTCAACCTGTTTTCGAGTTCGCAACAGGGCCGACTCTTTCCCACCATGAATCGAGAGAAATGGGAACGCGACACCCAGCGTCGTAGCGAAATTCAACGAGTCGTTGAGATGGAAATGGGAGGCATGAACTCTCATGAAAACTGGGAAGAAGTACGATTTGAAACCGATGTTCGTTTTAAGCGGGAGCAGTGGGCCGGGGGGGCAATGCCCAGAGAGTTCGAGCACAACACTTCATTCCTTTACGCACGAGCCTTTTTGTATGCGCTCGACGGCTTCGATAAATTTTTGGGGGTTTTGTCAAAGACCGAAAATGCTCCTGAGGCAATAGCAGAGATACATGGAAAAATGACGACGGCGTTTCCAGCGCTGCGCGAGGTTCGAAACTCTGCACACCACATTGAGGATCGAACACGCTTTCTAGGCAAATACGGTAAGCCCCTAGACCTAAAGCCCGTCGATAATGAGGCGATCAAGGCCCCAGGAGGTGCGCTAGTTCTAAATAACCTGAATGGATCAAAGTACGGTTCGACCATGGCTGACGGTCATTTCGGCGAAGTTGATGTGTCACCGGAGTCTCTGACCGCCCTTCAGGGGTTACTTTCGGAAGTACTCAATGCATACAAATGGAAGGGCCCGAAGCAGCATTTGCCGAGCACATAACATCCTGCGCCACCGAGTATCCACTTTGGTATCCACCGATTGGCATTCATACGGCGCGGATACCCAGGGCAGTGACCAGACGCGGCGGCCCTCTTTTCGCGCAATCTTTCGCGCACGTCCGCCGCGCACTTGGTCAATGCGCGGAGCTCTCCACCGGCAAGGTTTCACGCAGCCTTTCACGCATTGCCTTCACGCAACTGAACTGCGTGATCTCTCTGGGGGAGCGAGGGACGCGCCGCTGGTACGCACATTGGTACGCAATCGCTGATGCGCGCCGGCTGCAGGTTCGCACTTCTGGTTCGCACCCTCCTACGCGAGACTTGTGCTAACCCGGCCAGTGGTTACCGCGCTGGTTACCACGGAAAGTTACCAATGTAAGCGGTTTCCAGCCGCTGGTTTCCACTGCGGCTTCCGCGTTATTACAGTGGTTTCCACTGGCAACCTGACCTGTTGCCAAACAAACCCACGGAGGAGGATCGGCGAGCTTGGAGGCTTCACAAAAGCCGTCGGGCGCGTAGGATTAAGATGCGCAAATCGGAGGGCGCCGTAATGAAATTGATCATGGACTTCAAAGCAGACTGGCACGACACACTCAAAGAAATCATGAGCAACGAATGGGGAATGGACACAGCAGGGCTTACTACTGACGTCCCCGTTCATTACTTCAACGCAGCACAGCGACGCATACCTGTGCGGCCTAGGACGCTACTTATTTCCGACACTTTCCAGTGCCCCGCAGAACACCAGGCGGGCTGGGAGCTAATCCAGCAAAAAGTAAAAACCGGCCAAGATCTAACCCCGCACCTAAGCAAGTTCATAGAAAAAACGAAGAAAAAAGACCTGATGTTGAACGACTGGGGGGTTCACCACTTACACCTGGGAACTTTGATCGAAAACGGCTTTGTTGAAAGAGCAGACCCTTTGCTTTTCGCCAGAATCACTGACGAGTATTTTTATGCGATAGATGTGTACGACCATGCTTCATGGACTAACGGCGAAATAGTGGAAACTGTTCATCGAAACTGGCCGGAGTCAGTTGCCCGTTGGGTCATACAAGGCGTAAAGGGGAAAAGGCTCACCGACGAGGAGCGAGCTGCGTTAAGGAAAGTACACATGAACGCATTTTTCCTTACCGAGGATGAGACAACATACGGCCCTTTGGGCGGCGGCACGGTGGCGTCAGGGCACAACATATTTTCCGTTATCCAGATGGACATCGAGCATGATCGCCTCGAATGCTTGGAGCGTCGGCTGGTTGAAATTTCCGAAGAGGTAATTCCAGAGCTCAAGAAAGCTGGGTACAAAGACGCGACGGAAGTGACTGCCAAACTCGTTCTAACGGAAGGGTTTTACGCTGCCTTCTTCCCTGAATACCGGCTCCTGGTAAATTTCTATCCCCGTACCACCTGAGCGATTCGCCTGCCGGTCCCGAGTGTTTGATTGACTGCGAACACTTTGACCACACTTTGACGGAATGTGAGACAGGCATGAGACGGAATCCTTGCAGGCTGAGCGTCTGAGGCTTATTCCGTAAGGGATGCGTCAAAGTAAGTCACCTTACCGTCTCATCCCCCTGACAGCCCCCTAACGGATTCTGGACAGGCTCTGGACGGTTTGACTGGGCGCATTTTGTTAGGTGCCGGCCGGGCGCCACAGCGATCCAAGGCGGGGGCGAGAAAGCCTAGCGGCAGATAGCGGAGGCGTTCAGAAAGGAGGGGCTGTATCCGCGCAGGAGACGCCAAGATCCTTGACCATCCTTGACGGAGCGTTGATCAATCTTTTGACAGGTCTTGACGGATTGCGCTGGCATCTCCTACCACCAGCGCCATCAAGCCTAAGCACAGCCACGCTCGCAGCAATTCGCTCCGCCCTGTAAGCGCCTGCCTCGTCAAGAATTTATGATCATGGCCGTCAAGGGGCGAACGGTGATGGCCAGGCCGAAACGCCTACCGCGATCGGCCAGACAGAACCTTAGCGCGCCAAGCAATTCTTGACAGGACCTTGACGGATTTTCGCTGGCAGGCGCCGGTCAATGCCTCCACAGCCCACGCCCGGCGCCGTCTCCAGGGTGAAAGGTCTCGCGCTGGGGCTTGGTACTCGTCAAGTATTTATTGGGGCGTCCGCCGACCTGACAGCAGGCTGGAACAGGTGAGGCTTAATTGTGATTCAGGCTCACATTTGAGCCGTCCGGACCAAAGCGGTTTTTCCTCACTTTGACCAGGCCGCCACCTAAATCTGTCCCCAGGACAGAGATCAGCGAAAACCTCCGCCGATTGGCCAGCCTCAGCACGCGACACGTTTTGCGAATGACAAAAACGTGGCGCGACACCTGCCCTACCGAAATGGGAGGTCAGGTCAATGGTGCGCGCCCCCGAGTTGCCATTCCGGATGCGCGGCTACAATCCCCCCTGCAACCGAAAAAATGCTAAACCACTCAAAGTCCAGTCAGCAGTTACATTGCGCGACTAATTCGCAGACGTCCACGTTAGGGAAATCTGATGGCAAACCATCCATATGCAGAATTTTATGTTCCGCTTTTACTGCTTGCTGCAACGCCACTTGCCGGGTTTGGCCTACCGGCTTTGGTTACTTGGATCTCACCCACTATCGCGTTGATATTGGCGGCAATGCTCTTTGTTGTTTCAGGTGTGCTTGCGTACCGGGCGATCAAAACCAAAGCCGTACGAGGGCGCGGGGGCCAAGGCGGCACCGCGACAAGCATTGGTGATGACAACGAAGCATTAGGCGGGGACGGAGGTGCTGCGAATGGAGGTGCTGGCGGCGATGGGGGGAATGCAACCGTCGTAGGGGCAAGATCGGTTGCAAAGGGTGGCCATGGCGGGGCTGGCTAGATCACTGCAATTGGCTTGCTTGGATCATCCGTAGGTTTGGCAAAATGCTCGAGAAGCACTCGAGCGAGCTCCGCCGCAACGCTTGGCGAAAGAGTCACAGCGTGAGTGAAAACCGGAGAGCGTTCACTTTCATTGGTGTAAGGGCCGCTATTTCCAAAAGCAATTCGAACTTGCTCATGCGCCTCTCCTGAAAACATGAATGTCGAGGCTGCAAATTCTTGTATCCCCGGACGGAATAATGCCTCCCATTGAGCCAACGACAGTCCTTGTACGATTTGCAGTTTATCAGTCATATCGCCCTCAGAATGTAGAGCCGAACCTATGAAAAAAATAACGCAAGGAACCGGTGGAGCCGGCGGCCAAGCCGAAGTCGAAGGTGATGATAGCACCGCCCTTGGAGGACACGGCGGGGAAGCGGTCATCGGAGACGGCGGACCTGGAGGCAAGGCTAGCGTAAAGGGTGACAGGAGCACAGGTGTGGGCGGCCAAGGTGGACGTGGAGGCGTGGGACCAGGACAGCCCGGTGGCGATGTCCTAATCGAGCAGGACGATGTATTCATGGCAGGCGGGCAAGGTGGCGAATCAAGCCAAATAGATGGCAGAGGCGGACGTGGTGGTCGATCCTACGGGGCTCATCTTTTTGGTTTCTCCACTCGCGCGCACATTAAACCACCCTATGGGCATCCTCATAATGAGCCTGGACGTGGTGGAGATGCTCCAGATACTCCCCAATACATGGCACGCAAGCTACTAGTCATGGGGCTAAAGGAAAGATATTTCATCGAAAAGTCGATCACACCATGCGATCTAGAGACGGTCTGGTACGACCGGAGAATTGTCGATCTCGATTGGTTAAATGAAACACTGCGCATCCGCGGGTACCGCTGGCAAGTTTCAACTGTCGACGATGAGTACGAGTTTTCAGATATCCCTAACTGAGCAGGGATAGAAGCATCCCTTACCTGATCGCCAATCCCCGTTTTGCGCCCCACCCACCAAAGAGCATCGAATGGCGCGATTTTGAAAACACCCCATGAATGACCACTACCCTGATCCGGGGTAGTGAAGATGACCACACCTTTAAGCCGGCGACTGATTCGACGAGTCAGGTTTACCGCTCGTCGGGATCGGCAGAACGCAAGGAAGCGTCGTTTTCGACCAGCCTTAACATGGCTGGAAAGGGGGAGCATTTTAAAAAGAGAGTAGATTTGTGAGTAGATTTTTATAGCCACACTCACAATCCCCTTATAAAACGTGCCATACAGACAAAGGTACGATTCCGTCTCTGGCACCAAATACCGAAAACCCTGAATCGCAAGATTCAGGGTTTTTTTATGCCTGCGATTTAACGAGGGCTGTTGCCGCCCCAGGGATTCGCGCTACCTTGGCCGCCCCTTACGGAAGAGGGTCACCCCCGCGATGAACCAGAAACGAACCCGCATCCCCCTGCCCCATCCGCCGCCCTATCGCCCAAGCCGGGTGACTTACTGGCTGACCGTTCTCGTTGCCGTTCTGATGGCCTTCGCCATCAGTGCATCGATCTGGATGCTGATCGACAGCTGGGTCACTGGCTCCATCACCACCAACAATCGCGGCCCGCGCAGCACCTACACCCTGGCCCTGCAACCTCGGCGATTCTGGTTTGAGTTTGTGTGGCAGAGCATAGGCACTGTTTTTTTGCTGGTGATCGGGGTGTTCGGATTATGGGCATATCGCAAAGCGCAGGAGTCTGTGGAAAAACCCAAGGGCAAGCGCACAAAGCGATAAACCAGGGCGGCTTTCAGAGGGCGTTGACGTAATCGACTGGCAGCAAGACCGTGTCCACTGCAGCATCTACCGGCAGGGACACCACCGTGATCAGCGGGCAGACGATCATGATGTAACAGATGACGGCATGGGGCATGCCGTCTCCCCCTCTCACGCCAAGCAAGTGCAAGTTGCCATCAACACCTTTGTAGTAAGGCTCTGCAGAGTCACCGTTCAATCGCCCGATCATCGTTCCACAACCGGCCAGCATCAACATCAGGCCCACCACTGAGCCAATACGCAAAATCCTTTTCAAACCAGCGCGTCCTTAATCACCAAACATGAGGCGCGGGATTGTACCCGCGTCTCAACTTTGCAATCACACTGATCGCTATCCCGCTTTATTCCAGTGGAACACCAGATTGCGCCGTTATGACGACTCACGGGCTGTTGCAGAGCCCAACCGTTACCTTTTGTTTGATCAAAAGCGCGAGGGCCGCGTTCTAGAAAGATTTGAACCTGGCGATCGTACGAAATGGACTACAGACCGCAGCCATCTGACGCCCTCTCGCTGGCAACTTACTGCAACAACGATCCCGTCTTCCTGCTGACTTCACAGCCTCGCCCGACATCCCTGGCCAGCGACTGCCGGCATGCTTGCGCTCCTGTTTCCAATGACGTGGAAGACCCGATGAGCAAGCTTGAACCTGCCGACACGCAAGACCCGAAAATCGATTCATTGCTGGGCGATCTTGGCGAACTGATTCGCCAGGCTCGGCAAAAAGTGCTGCGTGTGGTCGATACGATTCAGGTGCAGACCTGCTGGCAGATTGGCCGGCATATGGTCGAGTTTGAACAGGAAGGCGCCCGGCGAGCGGGGTATGGCAAGCAGTTGCTGCCGACACTGGCGAGAGAGCTGACGGCTCAATTCGGGAAGGGCTTTGATGCCTCCAACCTTCGTTACATGCGCCTGTTTTATCAAGCCTTTCCAATTCGTGACGCACTGCGTCACGAATTGAGATGGACCCACTATCGCAGGTTATTACGGGTCGAAAACGACAAGGCACGCCAGTGGTACATGGATGAATGCGCGACCCTCAATCTCAGTGAGGGCGACAAGCCGACCGTCGGGATCACTTTGTGCGCGCAGGACAACGAGGCGGTCGCGCGTTACTCGATCTTCAAAGGTAATGAGTAACTGTTCGCCAGCAGCTACAAAACGGTGCTCCCTAGTGTGGAAGAACTGCGGATTGTCCCTTGGGCGTACCGAGATTATTGTTGGCAGCTACCCGCGAAGGTCGAACGCCATGAGTTTTCAGGACACGCCCGAATTGGCAGATGTGCAGCAAACGTCGTCATCGGCAGCGCAGTTACAAGGTGAACCCTTCAAGGAAACAGCCGCCGACGGTTTTGTCCTTGGCGGTTTCACCTGGCGGCATGCCCTGCCCGATGTCCAGCGCCCGGCGGTGATCATCAACGCAGCCACGTCAGTACGCTGTCGTCATTACTCGCGGTTCGCCGCTTATCTGTTTGCCAATGGCTTCGATGTCATCACTTACGACTACCGTGGCATCGGCGAATCGCGTCCCGGCTCAATGAAAGGGTTGCACGCTTCGTGGACAGACTGGGGCGCACTGGATTTCGAAGCGATGCTCAAACGCGCGCAACGGGAATTTCCCGGTCAACCGATCGATGTGGTCGGGCATAGTTTTGGTGGCTGCGCGGCAGGCTTGGGCGAGTCAGGAAAGGTCATCCGACGGCTGGTAACCGTCGGCGCGCAGTTCGCCTATTGGCGCGATTACGCGCCTGAACAACGTTGGCGCATGTTCGGCAAATGGCATGTGCTGATGCCGTTGCTGACACTGATCTGCGGCTACTTCCCCGGTAAACGTCTCGGCTGGCTGGAAGACACGCCGGCCGGGGTCGTGCGTGACTGGAGCACGCCTGCACCGCGCTACGAACGACGTCCAAGCGGCCGGGCGATACAAGCAAAAACCGGCCGACTGCCCTTCGCCAACGTCCGCGCAAAAATCTTGGCCATCAGCATCAGCGACGATCCCTACGGCACCATCCCGGCCATCGAGCGCCTGCTCAATTACTTCAGCAACGCCTCAAAAACCCACCTGCGCATCGAGCCGCAGGACATTGGCGAACAACAAGTCGGACATTTCGCCTTTTTTCGCAGCGCATACCAAGCCACACTATGGCCCATCGCTCTGACCTGGCTGCAAACCGGCGAACTGGCCCCCGACACCCCCGGGCGGCAAGTACCGTGCAGCTGAGCCCCTCCAACGCACGACGGAACACATCATGGCCTCCGCCAACAAGCAGCAAAAACGCGCCGCCCGGGCCAAAACCAAGGCCAAGCAGAACCGCACCAAACGCGCCGAAGCGCCGGTCGAGCTGGACCCGAACGATGACCGCATCGACTTCGAATCGGTCGACCTGACCGAACTGTTCAAGAAAATGATCGACGCCGAGAAGATCAGCCAGAAAGCCCTGTGCACCGCGTTCCTCGAAGACCCGCTGCTGGAACTGGTCTATGAACAGGAAGGCGAAGAAGGCGCGATGGATTTCATCCTCGCCGCGCTGATCGAGTATCGCCAGTGGTCGCAGGAAACCGACGAGGCCGGCGCGCTGGCGTGGATCGAATCCCCGGCCTTCCAGGCCGACTATGTGGCGGCCTCCGACGCGATCGCTGCACAAACCCAACAGAAGAACTGAGTTCCCATGGCATCCCTGAACAAGCAACAGAAACGCGCCAAACGCGCCAAGGCCAAAGCCAAGCAAATCCGTATGGTCGGCCGCAAACCGCTGGATCAGGACGACGATCTCGGCCACCTCGCCGAGCCGATCCCGGAATACACCCTGGCGATGTTCAGCAAAATGCGCGACGCTGAAGCCGTCAGCCGTAACGAGATGCTGCTGATACTGCTGCGTGAACTGGCGTTCATCATCGTTGACCATCCTGAGTTGCTGGACATGGAAAACGCCGAAAACGAAGGCATGGCCGCCACCCACCTGGCCGCCGATATGCTGATCGACTACCGCATGTGGGCCGACGGTATGGACATCGAAACCGCCCAGGCCTGGCTGAGCGAACCGCAGTTCATCACTGACTTCGGGATTGCGCTGGATACTTACGGCAAGTCGCAGGAAGAGAAGAGCGAGTAACCATCGCCCTCAAACAAAAACGGCCGCTCGTCATCACTGACAGCGGCCGTTTTACGTTACGCGCTACGGATCAGTTAAGCACCACCGCACCACGCTTTTCCAGCTTGCGACGGCGTGCCACCAGCAGGCCGGCAGCCACAACCATCAGGCTCAACAGGCCGGTCGCGAGGATTTCAACGCGGTGCGCTTCCTGGAACAGCATGATGGTCAAGGCTGCAACGATGAAGATGATCACCGCGTAAGTCAGGCCCGGGAACAGCCACATGCTGAAGACGATTTTCTCGCCGCGCGCCATGCGCTGTTTACGCATGCGCAGTTGCGAGAACGCGATCACCAGGTACACCAGCAGCGCGATGGCGCCGGAGCTGGCCAGCAGGAATTCGAACACCGCAGCCGGCGCCACGTAGTTGGCGAAGGTGCAGAGGAACGCTGCGCCAGTGGACAGCATTACCGCCCAGTAAGGCGTACCGCTTTTATTGACCCGAGTCGACATGGCTGGGGCGTCACCGCGTTTCCCAAGAGAAAACAGCATGCGCGACGAAGTGTAGAGCGCCGAGTTCAGGCAACTGGTTACAGCGACCAGCACCACGATGTCGACGATCATTTTCGCGTTCGGGATACCCATCCGCTCAAGCACAGTCTGGTAGGAACCGAGATTGGCCAGGGTCGGATCGTTCCATGGCACCAGGGCCACAACGATGAAGATCGACACGAGGTAGAACAGGCCGATCCGCCAGATAACCGAATTGGTGGCCTTGGAGATTTGCTTGCCCGGGTTCTTCGATTCCGCGGCCGCGATGGTCACGATCTCGGTACCCATGAACGAGAACATGGTGGTCAGGATCGCGCCCAACACCGCGCCCATGCCGTTTGGCAGGAAGCCTTGGGTATCGAACAGGTGCGAAACACCGCTGACCTGGCTGTTTGGCAGGTAACCGAAGATAGCCGCCAGACCGAGAATGATGAAGCCGATGATCGCCAGCACTTTGATCAGGGCGAACCAGAATTCGAACTCGCCGTAATTCTTTACGCTGAACAGGTTGGTCACGGTCAGCAACATAGTGATGATCAGAGCAAACGCCCAGATGCCCACATCAGGGAACCACGCGTGCAGGATGGTCGCGGCGGCGTTGGCTTCCAGCGGAATTACCAATACCCAGAACCACCAGTACAGCCAGCCGATGGTGAAGCCGGCCCAATGGCCGATGGCACGGTCGGCGTAAGTCGAGAACGAGCCAGTGTCCGGCGAGGCAACCGCCATTTCGCCGAGCATGCGCATGACCAAGACCACTAGGGTACCGGCGGCCGCATAAGCCAACAGCACGGCAGGGCCGGCGGCAGCGATGGCGTGGCCGGAGCCAACGAACAGACCTGCGCCGATAACACCGGCGATCGACAGCATGGTCACATGACGCGGTTTGAGCCCCTGTTCGAGGCCATTGGAGCTTGGGGTACTGCTCATCGAAACTACCTTTGCAAGGAAAGCGATTGCGTCCGGCCCGTCTGGTTTTTCCTTCTCGTAAAAAGAATCCAACGGGGCGTTCCTTATTCTGCACGCAATATTTGCGCCAAAATGTTTCAAACTCTTCTGGGCTGGGGCTTTGCGCGCGACCGGACAGTCATCGCAAGTCATTGGATTTAATGGCAATCCGCCAGAGCGTTACCCTGCGACTCACTTTTCAAACGAAACAGCGCACCAGAAACACACTGAAAAAGTGTGGGATGCACAATAAAAGGGCGAATCGGGAACGTTCGGCCGGATAGCGCTTCCAACACCCCGCCAAAGCTGGCAACATCGCGCCTTTTTTTACGCGACACCCACGGGTTTGCACGTTCAAACAGCCGTTCGGTTGTTGATGGGGCGACAGTCTGCTGCGCCGATGCGACAACCTGCCACACGCCATCCGTTTACCGCTCGTAGCGCTGTTGGCTGCCATTGAAACGCTATGCTAGCTTGGCCGCCTCGCCAGGAAGGCCAACCAACAGCAGGAGCGCAACATATATGAGGAACGCACATGGCTGAGGCCACGCCCGCGCTTGAAATCCGCAACTTGCACAAACGCTACGGACAGCTTGAGGTGCTCAAAGGCATATCGCTGACCGCCCGCGACGGCGATGTGATCTCGATCCTCGGTTCCTCCGGTTCCGGCAAGTCCACGTTCCTGCGCTGCATCAACCTGTTGGAAAACCCGCACCAGGGCCAGATCCTGGTCGCCGGCGAAGAACTCAAACTGAAAGCCGCCAAAAATGGCGAACTGGTTGCCGCCGACGGCAAGCAGATCAACCGCCTGCGCTCCGAGATTGGTTTTGTGTTTCAAAACTTTAATCTGTGGCCGCACATGAGCGTGCTCGACAACATCATCGAAGCCCCGCGCCGCGTGCTCGGCCAGAGCAAGGCCGAAGCCATCGAAGTCGCCGAAGCGCTGCTGGCCAAGGTCGGCATCGCTGACAAGCGCCATGCCTACCCGGCGCAATTGTCCGGTGGTCAGCAACAACGCGCGGCCATCGCCCGCACGCTGGCGATGCAACCGAAGGTGATTCTGTTCGACGAGCCCACCTCCGCCCTTGACCCGGAAATGGTTCAGGAAGTACTTAGTGTCATCCGCGCATTGGCCGAAGAAGGCCGTACCATGCTGCTCGTGACCCACGAAATGGGCTTCGCCCGTCAGGTCTCCAGCGAAGTGGTGTTCCTTCACCAGGGCCTGGTAGAGGAGCAAGGATCGCCACAGCAGGTGTTCGAAAACCCGCTTTCGGCGCGCTGCAAACAATTCATGTCCAGCAACCGCTAACGGAGCAACATGCATGCAGAATTTTAAAAAGGTCTTCCTGGCCGCCGCCGTCACCCTGGCGTTCAGCGCCGGTGCCATGGCCGAAACCCTGAAGATGGGCATCGAAGCGGCTTACCCGCCGTTCAACAATAAAGACGCCAGTGGCAACGTGGTCGGCTTCGACAAAGACATCGGCGACGCTCTGTGCGCGAAGATGAAAGTCGAATGCACCGTGGTTACGTCCGACTGGGACGGCATCATCCCGGCCCTGAACGCCAAGAAGTTCGACTTCCTGATCTCGTCGATGTCGATCACCGACGAGCGCAAGGGCGCGGTGGACTTCACCGACCCGTACTACTCGAACAAGCTGCAATTCATCGCGCCAAAAGACAAAGAGTTCAAGACCGACAAGGACTCCCTCAAAGGCAAAGTGATCGGCGCCCAGCGCGCAACCCTGGCCGGCACCTTCATGGAAGACAACATGCCGGACGTCGAAGTGAAACTCTACGACACCCAGGAAAACGCTTACCTTGATCTGACTTCCGGGCGTCTGGACGGCATCCTCGCTGACAAATACGTCAACTACGAGTGGCTGAAAAGCGACGCCGGCAAAGCCTATGAATTCAAGGGCGACCCGGTAGAAGAAAGCGACAAGATCGGTATCGCCGTACGCAAAGGCGACCCGATCCGCGCGAAGCTGAACGCTGCGCTGAAGGAAATCGTCGCTGACGGTACCTACAAAAAGATCAACGACAAGTACTTCCCGTTCAGCATCTACTGATCCTGACCTGCCGGACCGGCGCCGTGATCTGACGGCGTCGGCTCCCGGCCCTGCCTGCCGCGATTTGAACAGAAATCCATGATTATCGACCTCTACGGATTCGGCCCGGCGCTCGCCGCCGGCGCGCTGATGACCGTCAAACTGGCACTCTCGGCCCTGTGCCTGGGGCTGGTGCTCGGTCTGCTCGGCGCTTTGGCCAAGACTTCCCCGTACAAGCCGCTGCAATGGCTTGGCGGCTTTTATTCAACGCTGGTGCGCGGTATCCCGGAATTGCTCTGGGTGCTGTTGATCTACTTCGGTACGGTCAACCTGATGCGCGCGCTCGGTGAGTTTTTCGGCAATCCCGATCTGGAACTCAGCGCCTTCGCCGCCGGCGTCATTGCGCTGGGTCTGTGCTTCGGCGCCTACGCCACCGAGGTGTTTCGTGGCGCGATCCTGGCCATTCCCAAAGGTCACCGTGAGGCCGGCGTGGCCTTGGGCCTGTCGAAATGGCGGATCTTCACCAAACTGATCATGCCGCAGATGTGGCGCATTGCCCTGCCGGGCCTTGGCAACCTGTTCATGATCCTGATGAAAGACACCGCACTGGTGTCGGTAATCGGCCTGGAAGAAATCATGCGTCACGCGCAGATCGGCGTGACGGTATCGAAACAGCCGTTCACCTTCTATATGGTCGCCGCGCTTATGTACCTCGGCCTGACCGTGCTGGCGATGACCGGCATGCACTTCCTGGAAAAACGCGCCGCTCGCGGCTTCGCGAGGAGCGCTCAATGAATTGGGAAGTCATCATCAAGTGGCTGCCGAAACTGGCGCAGGGCGCGACCCTGACCCTGGAACTGGTGGCCATCGCCGTGATCGCCGGGTTGCTGCTGGCGATTCCGCTAGGCATCGCCCGCTCTTCGAAGCTGTGGTACGTGCGTGCTTTGCCCTACGCCTACATCTTCTTTTTCCGTGGCACGCCGTTACTGGTTCAGTTGTTTCTGGTCTACTACGGCCTCGCGCAGTTCGACGCTGTGCGCAACAGCTCGATGTGGCCGTACCTGCGCGATCCGTTCTGGTGCGCCACTGCGACGATGACCCTGCACACTGCGGCGTACATTGCCGAGATCCTGCGCGGTGCGATCCAGGCGATTCCACCGGGCGAGATCGAAGCAGCACGCGCCCTGGGCATGTCCAAACCCAAAGCGATGTTCTACATCATCCTGCCGCGTGCGGCACGCATCGGCCTGCCGGCCTACAGCAATGAAGTGATCCTGATGCTCAAGGCCAGCGCCTTGGCCAGCACCGTGACCCTGTTGGAACTGACCGGCATGGCGCGCACGATCATTGCCCGCACCTATCTGCCGGTGGAGATCTTCTTCGCCGCAGGCGTGTTCTATTTGCTGATGTCCTACGTGCTGGTGCGCGGCTTCAAGCTGCTGGAGCGCTGGCTGCGCGTCGATGCCTGCCAAGGGCGCTGAAACGTCCCACGTACTGACGGGCGAGGACTTACTCGCCCGCTTTACGGCGCTGGATGCATTTCTCACGACGCATCAGGCGTTGTGGAAACCTCGACCGTTCACTTATTTGCAGCTTCCATGGGAAGCGTCCTACCCGGAGTTGGCCTTGTGGCTACGCGGGCGGTCGCTGGAGGATGCGGAAAACGCTCATAACCAACCTGCTGATCTTGTCGATGCGCCGGAGCCTTTTGCTTCATTGGCGGCGTTGTCGGCTGAACTCAGCGCAGTCGGTGAGTTGCCGGGGCATGAGCTGGAAACCGCAGGCCTTCGATTGAATGTCGATGTACCCGGACGCAAGTGGCAGCAGATCGAGGCGTTTGCCAGCCGCCTGTCATTCGCTTCGCAACCAACGCATTGGCTGGATTGGTGTTCAGGCAAGGGACACTTGGGTCGGCGCTTGTTGGGCACGGGTCAATTACTGACGTGCATTGAATATGATCCTCAATTGGTCGCCAGCGGTCAGGCCTTGAGTCAGCGTCATCACTTGCACGCTGTGCACGTGGAACAGGATGTACTGGCTCCGCAAGCCTCAGCCGTATTGAGCGCAATCCATACTCCCGTGGCCCTCCACGCTTGTGGCGATCTGCATGTTCGCCTCATGCAACTGGCCAGCGCTGTCGGTTGCCAGCAAATGGCGATCGCGCCTTGCTGCTACAACCGCATCAGTTGCAGCGAATATCAGGCATTGTCCTCCCCCGCATCGGCATCGCTCCTAAAACTCTCGCGGGAAGATCTGGCGTTGCCGATGAGCGAAACCGTCACCGCCGGTGCACGGGTCCGACGTCAGCGCGACACCTCCATGGCCCGACGACTGGCTTTCGACCTGCTGCAACGGCAAGTACGCAGACTCGACGAATACTTGCCGACCCCCTCGCTGCCCAGTGCCTGGCTGGACAAACCCTTCGCCGATTACTGTCGCGATCTGGCCGTTCTAAAAGAGTTATCCACAGTCGGTACGCCAGATTGGTCAGCGTTGGAGGCCGCTGGTTGGCAGCGGTTAGCCGAAGTTCGCAACCTGGAACTGTTGCGCGGATTATTCCGACGGCCGCTGGAGCTTTGGCTGAATCTGGATCGGGCACTTTTCCTCGTCGAACAGGGCTACGTCGTACGCCTTGGCACCTTTTGCGAAACACCCCTCACACCTCGGAACCTGCTGCTATTGGCCGAACGCGCATAAAACATCGTCACCCTGTGGATAACTCTGTTGATGAATTTTGCTTGGATCCAATATTTACGCCTGTTTAGAGGCATTAACAGCTCTGTTCATTTTTTGTTCACATTGATAAAAAACCAATAAAACAGGGATTTGCGAACAAAATGAGAACGCGTCCACAAAAGTCCGCATAAACACAGATTCAGCCCAGCCAGTTGTGCATAAGCCGCCAATCAAAACGACATAACCGCCGAAATTCGCCCGTTAGCCGCGAATAATTCGCGACGTCTGTCCAGCCTTGGTATACAAGGCCACAACGTGCCGCCAGCACGCGTCCCGACAAGAACAAATCAAACGACAGGAAGCGACCGTGACGTTCATTTCTTATGCGCAGAATTTCGAAGACGTCCGCTTGTGGCGCGCCCTCAAGCAAGTCGAACAGGGCTTCTATATCGATGTCGGAGCCAACGACCCGAATCACGACTCGGTCACCAAAGCCTTCTATGACCACGGATGGAAAGGCGTCAACGTCGAACCGATGCAGAATTACTACGACGCCCTCTGCCAGCAGCGCCCACGCGACGCCACCGTGCAATGCATCGCCAGCGACCAGCCCGGCGAAATGACCTTCTACGCCATCCCCGACACCGGCCTGTCCACCGCCGACCCGGCGATCGCCCAGCAACACAAAGATCAGGGCATGGACGTGCGCAGCCTCACCGTGAAGGCCCGTACGCTGACGTCGATCTGCGAACAATATGCCGCTGATCGGCCGATCCACTTTCTGAAAATCGACGTCGAAGGCCATGAAGAAAGCGTCCTGCGCGGCATGGACTTCACGCGCTTCCGCCCCTGGATCATCGTCATCGAAACCCCATGGGAGCGCGACCACACCTGGGAACCGCTGGTCACCGCCGCCGGTTACCAAGCGATCCTCTTCGACGGCCTCAACACCTGGTTCCTCGCCCACGAATACATACAGCTCAAACCGGCTTTCGACATCCCGCCGTGCAACCTCGACAACTTCCAATTGTGCAAAGGCCACGCCTTCGCCCACCCGCTCAGCCCAGCCGAACTCGACACCGAACAACAACTGGCGATCGCTCTGAAGCGCGCCGAACAGGCCGAAGCGCAACTGTCTGCCCTGCAAAACAGCCGCACCGTGAAGGCCGTTCAAACGCTGCGAAATGTGCTGCGTAGGGCTTGATTCAGCCGGATGCAAAAATAGTCTGAATTCAGGGGTTTACAGGATCTTCCCAATCGCTATAATCGTCGCCCACACGCCGGTATAGCTCAGTTGGTAGAGCAACTGACTTGTAATCAGTAGGTCCCGGGTTCGACTCCTGGTGCCGGCACCATACAAAACGAAGCCCCTGCAGAAATGCAGGGGCTTTGTTGTTTCTGGGGTGTTTATATTCCTGGCAATTTCACCCTCAGTGAAAATAGCTTCTCCCCTCGCACTTCGCGCGATTAGCCACACTTCCTCTTACACACTTCAAAAGCGCGGACTCTGAACCGACGGTCCACATTTCCGTCTTTATGCTAAATTATGAAATAGCAATAATTATGGTGTACACATAAAAAGGTGTAATCGTATGAGCAGCATTTTTCAGCGTCCTGAACTGGCTGAGTCAATGGCAAACCAGCTTCTCAATCCAGGCGTACTCGACGAAGGTCTGCGCTCAGGTCTATTTCTATCTGGTCTGCGTCGCACAGGTAAAACGACGTTTCTGAGGAATGATCTCATCCCGGCCCTGGAAGAAGCAGGTGCATTGGTCATTTACGTCGACTTATGGAGCGACACTCTGGCCAACCCGGCAACACTCGTGCACAACGCCATCCAGAAAACCCTGAAAGACCTGCAAACGCCGGGTTCCTCTGCCTTGGAAACCTTCAAGCGGGTCAGCAATGTTGAAATCGGCGCCGCTGGATTTAAGTTCGGCTTCAAACTCGACAGCATTGGCAGCGCCGACGGCCCGACACTGGCACAAGCACTCACAGAGGTTGTAGATCAAGCCAAGACTGATCTGGTGCTGATCATTGACGAAGTGCAGCACGCCATTTCCTCAGACGACGGTAATCAGCTACTGCTGGCGCTCAAAGCCGCCCGCGATGCAATCAACCCCCGCCCCAATACTCCCGGCTACTTTCTGTTCATCGGAACCGGCTCCCACAGAGCGCAAGTCAGCGAACTGACCGCCAAACGCAACCACGCCTTTTCCGGCGCCACGTCAGCAGCCTATCCATTGCTGAAAGGCGATTACGTTGAATTCCTGCTCAACCGGCTCGCAATGACAGTGAAGAAGGACAAGTTGCCGTCTCTCGAAGCCGCTGTCGAAGCGTTTAACACTTTGGGAAATCGACCTGAAGAAATGCTGAAGGCCCTACGCCAACTCTTACAGCAAGAGGGCGAGCCCGATGTGTTCCTACCGGTAATCGCCAGCACATTGCGCTCGGCAGCGGCGAGCATCGAGCTGGAAAAAGTCGAGCAACTGGGCAGCCTCGCTCAAGCCGTTTTCAACAAGATCGCATCTACAGAAGGCGATGCTCGCGGAATTTTTTCCACAGACGCAGCGACTGAATATTCAAAGTCCGTCGGGCGAGAGGTGCGGGTCGAAGAGATTCAACCGGTAGTGATTGCGCTGGTTGCCGAGAACATCATCATGCGACGCGGGCATGGGATTTACGCGATTACAGATCAGTTTGTTCAAGAGATCTGGCTGGAAGAGCGGGCTTTGATAGAAGGGAGTTAGGCGGCAAGGCATACATTACAAAAAAAGCCCCTGGAGAAATGCAGGGGCTTTGTTATTTCAGATCTCAAGCAGGATGCTGACTTGCAAAACGCAACAGGCTTTGCGCTGCACCTGTCGGCTGCCTACGACCCTGCTCCCAATCCTGCAATGTCCGCAGACTCACACCGATTGGTTTGGCAAACGCACTTTGAGAAACGCCCACCTTGGTGCGTGCTTTTGCTGCCGCAGAGAGCGGCACCTGCGTTACGCGCGCGGCCTTTGCGGTGTTCATCTGACGTACAGATTCCAGCAAGTCCTGCTGGAGTTGCTCCAGTTCAGACACCTTGGCGCTCCTGCTGAACCTGATCAACCCAGCGAGGCAGAGCCGATTCGCCGACGCCGAGTAAAACGGCTGGCTTCGATGTAGCTGTAGTTTTGCTTGAGCACGAGGTCGGCAGCCTCGCGTTTGAATTCAGCAGAAAAGGAACGGCGTAGTTTGGACATCCGACACCTCGATCTGGCGAGCATTCTCACCTAAATGTGTGTCCGGTTTCATTAAACCACTACACATTGACGTAAACCGCCGACACGAAGCCCTCACCGTTCGGCGAGGTTTTTTTGCGTTTCAGAACTCACTGATCTCAAACACGAACGAAATCTTCTGCTGACTCGCACTCCACGCATACCGCAGATGCTTCCCCTGCTTCGGAATCGATACCGCCGGGGGCCGGAACGCCGCGACGCACTCGTGGCCCGGCAGGCGGACGCTGTTGTAGAGCAGGCCCCAGGATTCAGACTCGCGCAGTTGTCGGGCGAAAGCCTGTGACGGGCCATAGGCGTCTGGATCGGGTTGATGCAAATCGGGGAAATCGTGGCGGATATCGTGCAGCGGTTTAACCACGCGATTGACGTAAGTACGCATGGTCAACTCAAGATCCGCTTCCTGTGTAGCAGCTAGAAATCGTTCCTGGTGATAACAAGTCTCGGCGATGGCCGCAGCCTGACTGCTCGCAGCGTAGTAAACGCCGAAGGTGCCATCGCAGAAACGACTGCGTTTGCCGATGTGGGTGAACGCAGCCATCACCGGAGTCGAGCCGGGGCCGGAGAGTCGATCTTCGGGACGCACTCGGGCGAGAACCCCGGCCTGCTCTATCAGCCGATCATTGGTCAGCGCTTCAATCGCGTAGGCAACTTCCAGGTCTTCGGGATCGAGTACGTCTTCGAACAACGCGATCGGCGGGAAGCTGCTGTTGACGATCCGATAGGCCCGCGGCCACTGCGGATCGGCCAGCGCTGGCGCGTTCAACCGCGCACTCCGTCGAGGTAGCGCCGTACATCGGCAATGTCCACAACGCGCCCGGCCAGCATGTAGTCCAGCGCGGTTCGACCATTGAAAGGCGCGGCAGTGTTTGGACTACTGACCCACGTATAAGCGCGCTCACGGCTGTTGCTGAAGATGATGCTCAACGCCTTGTGAATCCCCATCAGATAGGAGATGCGTTCAAGAGTGTCGTGGGGCAGGCGCACGTTCGGCGGCAGGTGTTTGTATTTGTAGAACGTGGTGTTGCCGACTCCGCCGAGCAACGTCCGTTGCTGATCGGCGTTGCAGCCCCAACGCTCCATGAGGTTGAAGAAGAACTTCAGCGCGACGCGACCGGCTTCAGGGGCGTCGAGTTGTGCGCGTGGGGTGAGGGCTGGGGTTGAGGTGGGCATGACCGCCTCCATGGGTAGCTGATATGACTTCAAGCCTAGTACAGATACGGATATTTGTTTTCTTTTAATCCGTTAACGAATCAGCTCGTTACCCAAATATGAATGTTAAAAACGCCGAGAATTGTTATTTCACGTGAGTATTTTTTGACCCTAATCACCCTCAAGTCATCAAAAACCCCGATCCTGTGTCAGCTTCCAGCCATCGGCAGGGACATCAATTCGCTACTAAACCCGCGACAACTATGCTCAGGTGCAGGAATATAGCCGGCATATGGCGCCGGATCGGCAGTCTCGTAAACAACAATACCCAGCCCACTTCAGAGGGCATTACCCATGGATAGCAGAACCTTACGCAACCTCATGCGCATCGTGCAGACCGGCTCGTTGTCGGCCGCAGCCGAGCATTCATGCCTGACTGTGCAGGCGTTGGCCGCGCAGTTGAACAAGGTCGAAGAGCAGTTCGGTTTCCGCTTGTTTCGTCGTTCCAACAAAGGGCTGACGCTGACGCCGCAAGGCACTGAGCTGACGCCGTATATCGACAAAGTGCTGATTGCCACGCGACAGATGGAAGAAAAGGTCGAAGCACTGAAAGTGCCCGGGCAGCGCACGTTGAAGGTCGCGTTGAATAACACTTTGGCGCCTGACTTCAACCGGCGAATGATCGGACGCCTGATTGAGGTGTTTCCCGATTATCAGATGGAATTCAGCTATGCCGAGTCGATGGAAAACCTCAGCAAGCTGAAGAATGAAGACTTTGACCTAGCGGTGCTGATCGGCCCGCAGCGTCCGGGTTTGCCGAGTATCGTCCTGCCGGATGTGCAGGTGCAGGTGGTTGGCGCGCATTGCGGGCAGGAAAACGATCCGTTGACGTTGCTGGGCAACAAATTTCAGGTGCGTCCTGCGGAAGATTGTCCGTATTCCCACAGCTTTTTGCGTTTTCTCGACGCCGGGCTGGGCAATCACGAGAACGGCCAGCGCATGGTCTATTCCTGCAGTGAGACGTTGACCCTGTCGCTGATCACGCAAATGGATGCGGTCGGCATGGTCTCGCGAGAGGCCGCGCAGAAAAACGGCCTGACGATTTTCCCCGGGTTCGAGGATTTCCTCGAAGTGCGCCTGGCGGTGAACAATCCGGAGTTGTCCAACCAGGCGTTGAGCGACGTCGTCGATCTGCCCTTACATGAACGAGCCGAGCGCAATGTACGCAGCCGTCCCAACCGCCACACTGAGAAAGAGGTTTTTGCTGAAATACGCACATAACAACGTCGGAATCGCCGCATAAAATTCCGGGCGGTCGAGCTGTATGTGCTGATCCTTGATCAACAAGGGAGTCAGGCTGATCGCAGCGACGATCGCCACCGGCAAGTATTCCAGCGCGCGCGCGATAAACGGCGGCCAGTGCTCGGTGTTGATTTGCAAGGGCAATGCCCGTGGCAGGAAGGTCACGGCCATCATCAGCGCAACTACCAGAATCAGGAACGTTTGGTCAGGCATACACCCACTCCGCAGCCCACAAACGTGGCGATAAACACATTAAACGGCGAGTTGCCGACCAGGCTCAGTGCGCCCATGCAGATGACGGCCGCTGCTGCGGCGATCAGCTTGTTGCGGGTATTGCACAGCGACACCAGCACGTAGAGCATCATCGCGGTCAGCGCGTAGTCGAGCTGATATTTGATCAGGTGCGCTGCGTACTGCGCGCACACCGCGCCCAGCAGACCGCCGAGCACCCACGCGGTGTGGCAGAAAAGGTTGAAGCCAATCAGGTAGCGCACATTGACCGGTGCGCCAGTGCCGAGTTTCACGCTGTGGAAGGCGAAGGATTCGTCGGTCAGGCCACCGGCGTAGCACCAGCGCTCCATGCGGCTGAGCCCCAATGCGCGCAAGGCTTTGGCCATGTAGACCGACATCAGCATGTGCCGCGCATTGATCAGGAACGTAGTCAGCACAATGGTGGTCAGCGACGCACCGCTGGAGATCAGCGCCAGCGCGGCGAATTGTGAAGCGCCGGCATACACGAATAAACACATCGCTACCGGCAGCCACAATGGCAGCCCGGCGTTGACGGCCATCAAGCCGAACACAAACGCCACCGTGAAGTAACCGGCCACCACCGGGCTGGCTTCGGCAAATGTACGCGACGGCTGATGGTTGACCATCAGCGGCGCGCTGCCGGACGTTTCATTCATAGATCCCTCTCAAATGTCCGTTCGCCATGAGGCTCGCAAAAACCCTGGGCAGCCCAGAATCGCTTGCCCGCGAGGTTAGCATCGTCGACGAACAGAAACATCCGCAGCACACCGACCCGCTTCATGTCGGACGACGCCGCTTCAACAAGACGTTGACCGACGCCCTGGCTGCGATAACGCGGGCTGACCGCCAGATGATTGATCGTGCCACGACTGCCGAGCATGCCGCCCAACACCGCCCCGACGATTTCACCCGCCACGTCGAAGGCCAGATAGGACGTGGTGGTTTTCTGGATCAACACGCCGCGCAGGCATTTGGCGTCCTGCCATTCACAGAACGACACTTCGTCGAACTGACGGAAGAAGCGCTCCATGCGCTGCGCATCCTTGGCCGTGGCGCGGCGCAGCACCACCGGCGTCGAGCACTCGACGCCGTCGATTGGGGTGATCTGATTAGCGAACAATGTCGAAAGCGGTCCCGGGCCGCGAGAAGGAAATCGCCAGAATCTGCCGGTAAGCCATGGCATGGGTGTGCGTGTTGCGCGCCGGGGTCACATAGTGGCGCATGTCGCGATCGAGGAAGTAGGTGGTGTCGAGAATTTCCTGGTAAGTGGTCGACGCCAATTGATGCTCGTGGATGTCGTACAAACGACTCTCGGCACCCTCGACATTGTTTCGGCCCCAGAAGTGCACACCGCTGAACGGATAGCCGTCGCAGTGAATCCCTTCGGGTGTGATCTCAAGCTGTTTGCCCGGTTTGATCTCGATGCGGATCTGGTGGATCTGGCACTGCCAGATTTCATCGTGCAATTCTTCCGGCAACACGCTTTTGTACACTTCAAAATCGGTGTCGATGAGGCTGCGCATCACCGGCGACTCAATGACTTCATCGGAGAAGTCCTGGAAGTGCCGCACAAGGCCGCCCACATAAGCGTTATTTTCTTTGGACTGCACATACGCACGATGTTCGAGTTGCTTGAGTTCGCGCGTCTTGGGGTTGTACTCAAAGTCGCTGTAACGACGGTAACGCATGCCGGCTTCGGCCTGACCGTAGTAACTGTCAGGCTCCATGTTTTCCCAACTTTTGGTCAGTCTGACGAAGTCGGCAAAATGACCGTAGAGATTGAAGTCACCACCCTGGACGTTGACATATTTGTCGCGCCGTAGCGATTCGCCCACTTCTCTGTTCAAAACGATCATTACCAAATTCTCCGCTGCGTTGAGCGGCCTAATCTATTAGGTGGAGAATTTGCGTCCATGAGAAAGAATTTCAGGCATTTAAAGGCGTGTTTGAAACGGCGTTTGAAGCGACTTGAAAACAACTTTCACATGACAAAAACACGGTTTTTTTCCGGTTTTCCCTGAAAAAACGACGAAAAAAAATCCCGAACCAGTCGGGATTTTTCTCACATCTGTTACACCCTATCAGGCATCAGAAGATGTTGATCGGGTAATCCACGAAAACGCGCAGTTCGTTACCGCTGACGTTGTACTCGCTGGATTTCTGCGAAACACGCAGGATCGAGCTGCGCAGTTTCACGCTCAGGTCTTTGGCCGGGCCGCTTTGCACGACGTACTTGAACTGGTTGAAGATCTCGCGCTCGGTGCCGCCTTCGCTGGTGGAGGTGGTGATGTTGTCGCCACGCACGTAAGCGAAGTTGTAGCTCAGGCCCGGTACGCCGAATGCGCCAAAGTCCAGGCCGTAGCCCAACTGCCAGCTGCGCTCGTCTTCAGCGTTGAAGTCGGACCAGTAGGAGTTGGCCAGGTAGATGGAGTTGCCACCGTCACCGACACGACCTTGATCTTTCTGGTAACCGCCGTAGGCATAACCCAGGTTGCTGTCGCCAGTGGAACGCTGGTGCGCCACGGTGAACGAGTGCGGACCGGTAGCGAAGGTTGCGGCCAGGCTCCAGATCTTGTTGTCGTCGCCGGTTACACCGTTTTCGCGGACATAAGAGTTGTCCAGCTTGGTGCGATAGCCGTTGAAGTCCAGGGTCAGCGACTGATCCTTGTTGAACGGCAACACGTAGTTGGCGTTCACGTATTGTTTCTTCAATACGTCTTCGACGTCGGAAGCGTAGAGCGCGCCTTTGAAGTTTTCAGTGAACTGGTAGCTACCGCCCAACACGTTGATCGACTTCAGACCACCGCTGTCACGGCCTTCGTCGCTCTTGCGCGATTCGGCGGTGAAACGACCGGCGTTCAGTTCCAGACCTTTGATCTCACGGGAAGTGATCAAGGTACCGGTATAGCTTTCCGGCAGCAGACGCACATTGTCGTAACTCAGCACCGGCAGAGCCGGCATCTGGTCACCGTAGGTCAGCACGGTGTTGGAGAAGCGGAACTTGACCGCTGCACCGCCCTTCGCTATGTCATGGTTCGCGCGACCGTCATTTTCTTGCTTGAAGAAATCGATACCACCGGCGCCGCTGCGGCCCTTGCCGCCGTCCAGACGCAGTGCGTACAGACCGAAAGCGTCGACACCGACACCCACGGTGCCTTGGGTGAAGCCGGACGAGAACGTCCCGATGGCCGCTTGGCCCCACTCGGCCTTGTCTTTGTTGCCGTCTTTGTAATCACGATTGATGTAGGCATTGCGCAGCAGCACTTTGAGGCTGCTGTCTTCTACAAAACCCTTGGATTCGGCCTGGTCGTTAGCCATGGCCTGTGTGGCGCTCAACATCCCCAGAGCGATCAGGCTGATACGCTTGTTCAACATTTTGTTTTCCTTATTACGGGTTGAAACGCGCTGTGTCGAACGGCTGAAACGGCGCTAATGCACTCTTTTTTCACCCCGAAACAAAAAGACCCGCCCACGACAAAGTCGTGACGGGCCTTTTTATTATTTTTGAGTCATGGCGGTTGGCCACAGGCGTTGGGCCGAATCGTAGCCGTGCCCCGAACAATGTGTCAATTTCAAGAATCGTCTTTAAATAGGCAAAAATCGTCTAAGAAACGTAAAGTTTGCGCTGACTCCTTGCACGAAAATGCCGGCAGCCAGTGAATCCAGTGCGTATTAAACACAGCCGTCGAGACCGCAGAGTGCTGCCGATTCACCCTTCTCATCAATCCCCATGGTCCGCCCCAACCAATCGGCAAAGGCCTGCGGCTTGCCCAGCCAGGGACTGATGTCGATCAGCGTGAACTGGCCGTCCTCTTCCAAGGCGAACGTCGGAAACCCCTGACCGCCAAGACGCGCCAACAAGGTCCGACTGTTTTTTACATGTTGCTCGGTATCGGCATTTTTGAACGCAGCCTGAAAGGTATCCGCGGCATAACCCATCTGATCCGCGAGTTGCAAAAGCAGAGACTCATCGGCAATCCGAAGCCCTTCCACGTAATGCGCCGTTTGTAAGCGCCCGAGCAGCTCCAGGCCACGGCCATTGATCGCCTCTGCCGCCATCACGGCGGCGATCGGTGGCGTTGAGTCGAAAACCGCCGTGTGATCGCGCAGCAAGCCCTCGAAATACGCCTCGCCAAACGCCTGACCGGTGTATTCAGCAATGCGCCGATCGTGGGGCATGACGTAATTGCGCAATTGCGGGGAAACACGCTGGCGGTTGGCGCCGCTCATCATCCCGCCGGCATGGGCGATCACCGGCAGCACTTGCTGCGCCGCTTGCACCAGCGGTTTGGCGCCATAGCACCAGCCGCACAATGGGTCATAGATGTAATGAAGGATCATCGGAACGCTCCGGCAGGAAATCAGGAAAAATCAATGCCGGCAGACTAATCCTCGCGATGTTGGGGAAAAACGCTGGAATGGCTTCCAGAGTGTTTCGAGAATCGGGCGAATTGTCCAAGCGGTCAGATTGTGTCTATCTCGACACAAATTGAAACAATCGGACGGTGGAACTTATACGGAATTATTAACGGAAGTAAATGCAAAGCATTACCATTCGCGCGCTCGAATTCTTCCCCTTTTTCGGATGCGCTTTTCAATGCCTGCCCCGTTCCGTCTTACGCCCGTCACCCTTGGGCTTTCTGCTTTCCTGTCCAGCGGCTTTGCCTGGTCGGCGACCGAACTGCCCGCCACCGCCATCAGCGCCGAAGCGCAAGCCGATGACCCCCGCGTGAAGGTCAGCAGCACCGCGACTCGCACCTCGACCCCAGTGCGCTATGTGCCGCAGGCCATCGATTCGATCAAGACGTCGAACGTCTCCAGCTACGGCACCAACGACATCGGTGATGCGCTGAGTGGCATGCCCAACGTCAGCAGCAGCGCCGACACCCGTTTCGACAGCTTGCGCATCCGCGGCTTCGACGCCAGTAACGACTTTTATCTGGACGGCATCCGCGACGACAGCCAATACAAGCGCGATCTGCACAACATCGAACGCGTCGAAGTGCTCAAAGGCCCAGCCGCCGTTTTGTACGGCCGTGGCAGTCAGGGCGGGATCGTCAATCGGGTGAGCAAAATGCCGGAGTTTGGCCGCCGCTCGACCATCGAAGCTCAAGGCGGCAGCGAAGATTTGCGCAGCCTCTACGCCGACCTCAGCACCGATCCGAGCGAGAACATCAGCCTGCGCCTGAATATGGGCAACATGGATGAAAACAGTTTCCGCGATGGGGTCAGCGGCAACCGCCAACTGTTCGCACCGTCGATGAGCTGGCAACTGACGCCCGACCTGAACTGGCTGGTGCAGTACGAATACAGCCGTTACAACCGCACACCGGATCGTGGCATTCCCGGGGTAAACGGGCGTCCGGCGGATGTCGGCCGCGACACGACCTACGGCAACGATCACGATTTCATCGACGACAAGTCGCAATCGTTGCGTTCGAAACTCACCTACGAAATCAATGATAACTGGCAACTGCGCCAGACCCTCGGCGTGTTCAAGCTCAACAGTGATTTCGACAACACCTACCTCACCGGTTACACCCCGGCGACCAACAAGGTCACACGCCAGCACTGGCAGCAGGATCTGAACACCCGCAACGTCTACAACAATCTCGAACTGGAAGGCGGTTTCGATACATTCGGCCTTGAGCATCGCCTGCTGACCGGGGTCGAGATCGGCAGTCAGCGCCGCGACCCGAAGCTGTACAACGCCGCCACCGGCAGGACGCCGGGCGCACAACCCGTGCCATCGCTGGATCTGTTCAACCCGAACCGCGATCTGCGCCACACCGGCAGCATGCAACTCAACAGCAGCAGCCACACCGAAGTCGAAAGCCGCGCAGTCTACGTTCAAGATCAACTGCGCCTGAACGATCAATGGCAACTGCTCGCCGGGTTGCGCTACGACACCTTTGATATCGAGTCGACCAACAAGCTCAGGAACATTTCCGAAGATCGTGACAGCCACAGCACCAGCCCGCGCGTGGGCCTGGTCTGGACGCCGCTGCAGAATCATTCCTTCTACGCCTCGTGGTCGAAGACCTTCTCGCCGGTGGGCGGTGGTCTGATCGGCATCACACCGGGCGCGGCCGGCAACACCAACGACCTGAGCCCCGAGCTGACCAAGCAGAAAGAAATCGGCGTGAAGAGTGACTGGCTCGATGACCGTTTGAGCACCACCCTGGCGATCTATGATCTTGAACTCTACAACCGCCGAACCACCGATCCGAATGATCCGACCCTGACCATCATGACCGGAGTACAGCGCTCACGCGGGATCGAGCTGACCGCCACCGGTAACATCGTCGGCAACTGGTACGTGCGCGGTGGCGTCGGTATGCAGGATGCGAAGATCGAGAAGGACAACAACGGCCTGGAAGGCAAACGCATCAACAACGTTGCCAAGCGCAACGGCAGCCTGTTCCTGACCTGGAAACCGGAAATGGGCTGGTACGGTGAAACCGGTCTGACTCTGGTTGGCCAGCGCTATGCCGATAACGCCAACACCACGGTGCTGCCGGGTTATGGCCGTTGGGATGCGCTGGTCGGTTATCGCTTCAAGGACTGGGATTTGCGCACAGCGCTGAACAACATCACCGATCGCGAGTATTACGATTCGGCAACCAGCCAGTATCAAATCCAGCCGGGCGCGCCGCGTAGCGTTGTAATGACCGGTACCTATTCCTTCTGATTCAACCCAATACCTGTAGGAGTTAGCCTGCTCGCGATGGCGGAGTAACAGTCAACGAATCTGTTGAATGTTAACCAGTCATCGCGAGCAGGCTCACTCCTACAATGATTTTTGTATCGTGCATAAAAAAGCGCCGCCATCCCGGCAGCGCTTTTACCAATCCCTGTTGTTTTTCTTATCCTTGCATCACAGCCCACAACGCTTCCAGTTCGGCCTCGCTGAACAGCCCAGCGGGGTAACGCTCGATCATCATCCGGCGCGGATCAGCTTCCCTGATCTGACGCGTTCCATTGGACTTCAAAAAGTGCGCGACAATCTGGAGCGATTCGCCGTTTACGGCCATGGGATGCAACGTTCGCTCGCTGACTACGTTCACTTCGGCGTTCATTTCAGCGCTCTCTCCCCGGTCATGAGCGGCTACGTTATCCAAGGTTTATGACAGAACTGTTGAAGTTCTCCCCCCTCCCTAGTGCCCGTTCTGCGATACAAGAGCTATGCCAAGGTTTCCGATTTGTCGACAAGCGGATACAAAGAAGCCCGCAGTCCAACCGGGCTGCGGGCTTCCTCAGGTACATCGCGCGCTAATCGTCACCCGGCTGATTTATGAATCAACTCAGGCTGTTACGACTCAACTCACTCTTTGTGCGGCGCGGGTTGCTGCTGGGTAAGGCAGTGAATATTGCCGCCACCCAGTAACAGTTCACGGCCCGGCACCATCACCACTTCGTGTTGCGGAAACAGGTTCTGCAGGATTTCCCGCGCCGGGGCGTCCATCGGATCGTCGAAGCTCGGCGCGATGATGCCGCCGTTGACGATCAGGAAGTTCACGTAGGAACCGGCCAGACGCACGCTCGGATTACGCTCTTGCGTACCGTCAACCGGATCGACCCCGGCGCACTCTTCTTCGGTGGCGAACAGAGGCCCCGGAATCGGCATCTTGTGCACCGTGAATGGGCGGCCCTTGGCGTCCGTGCTGCTTTCCAGCACCTTCATTGCCGCCTGGCAGCGCGGGTAGTTCGGATCCTGCGGATCGTCAGTCCACGCCAGCAGTACTTCGCCCGGACGCACGTAGCAGCAGAAGTTATCCACATGGCCATCGGTTTCGTCGTTGAACAAACCGTCCGGCAGCCAGATGATTTTATCCACAGCCAGATTGTCGCTCAGCACTGCTTCGATTTCTTCGCGCCCCAGATGCGGGTTGCGATTGCGGTTGAGCAGGCATTCTTCAGTGGTGATCAGCGTGCCTTCGCCGTCGACGTGAATCGAACCGCCCTCGAGCACAAAACCTTCAGTGCGGTAACGCGGGCTGCGCTCGATCTCGAGGATCTTGCCACCGACCTGCGAATCGCGGTTCCAAGGCGAGTACAAGCCGCCGTCGAAACCGCCCCAGGCATTGAAGTCCCAGTTCACACCGCGCACTTCGCCATTGTTATTGATAACGAAGGTCGGACCGCTGTCGCGCACCCAGGCGTCATCGCTGGACATCTCGACCACGCGGATATTCGGCACGTCGAGACGGGCGCGAGCGTTTTCGTATTGGCCGGCGGACACCGCAACGGTCACCGGTTCAAAACGGGCGATGGCCTTGGCCACTGCCGCGTGTGCGGCTTGCGCCGGTTTGCCGCCCAGACGCCAGTTGTCCGGGCGCTCAGGCCAGATCATCCAGGTCTGTGTTTGTGGTGCCCACTCGGCCGGCATGTGGAAGCCGTCGGCGCGCGGGGTGCTTTTCAATGTGGTCATCGGGATCAGGACTCCAGGGAACCGTCGAGGGTTTTCAACGCGCCGTACAGATTTGGTCGGCGGTCGCGGAATGAACCCCACGCGCTGCGAATATGTTCGAGCTCGTCGAGGTTGAAAGTGTGCACAAGAATACCTTCTTCGGTTTTATTCAGCTCCTGCACTTTTTCGCCGAATTGGTTGGCGATAAACGATGAGCCGTAGAACGTGATGTCGTAGCCGTCCTGCTCTTCGTTGCCAATACGGTTACTGGCGATCAGCGGCATCAGGTTGGCGCCGGCATGGCCCTGCTGCACGCGCTGCCAGTGATCGCGCGACGAAATGCTCTTGTCGTGCGGCTCGCTGCCGATGGCGGTCGGGTAGAACAGGATTTCCGCACCTTGTAGCGCCATCGCCCGCGCCGCTTCCGGGAACCACTGATCCCAGCAGATGCCCACGCCGATTTTTGCGTAACGGGTATTCCAGACCTTGAAGCCGGTATCGCCCGGATTGAAGTAATACTTTTCGTGGTAACCCGGGCCATCCGGGATGTGGCTTTTACGATAAATCCCGAGGTTGCTGCCGTCGGCATCGATGATCGCGATGCTGTTGAAACGCGCACGACCGGCCAGCTCGTAGAAGCTGATTGGCAGCACCACTTGCAGCTCTCGGGCGATTTTCTGGAAATGTTTGATCGCGACGTTTTCTTCCACCGTAGTGGCCAGTTGCAGATAGTCCGGGTTGGGCTTCTGGCAGAAGTACGGCGCTTCGAACAGCTCCTGGATAAGGATGATCTGCGCGCCTTTGGCGGCGGCTTCGCGCACCAGTCTTTCGGCGGTTTCGAGGTTGGCTTCCAGATCCCACGAACAGGCCATCTGCGTGGCGGCGACGGTAACGATACGGCTCATGAATCATCTCCGGGCAAGTGCTTTGACGGTCGAGGATTCGACCGAAGAGAAAAAACGCGCGCACCGGACAAAAATCGCCATGCCGGAGCAATGGCGACTTTATAGCCGATAAATATCGGCTTTAGAAGCTAATAATGAACCACCCATCTAAAAATAAACATAATTTGCCGATATAAATCTGCTTCTGTAGGAGTTGCCGAAGGCTGCGATCTTTTGATCTTGATTTTGAAAAGCAGAATCAAAAGATCTCAGCCTTCGGCAGCTCCTACACGGGATCAGCGTTACAGGCCCTCGGTCAGAACCTGGTCGAGCATGTCGACAAAGAAATCCACACTGCGCTGCGACGTCACCATCGGCGGTTTGATCTTCAGAATGTTCAGGTCATCGCCGGTCGGTTGCATGAAGATCCCCAGCTCGCGCAGGCGATCACACAGCAATGTGGTCTCTTCTGTCGCCGGTTCCAGTGTGTCGCGGTTGCGGATCAGTTCCACACCGAGATAGAAACCGGAACCGTGCACCGCGCCCACCAGCGGATGTTTATCGATCAACGCTTCGAGTCGTGCCTTGAAGTGGCCGCCGACCACCTGCGCGTTCTCCCAGAGCTTTTCTTCTTCCATCACGTCGAGCACCGCCATGCCGATCTGGCAGCTCACCGGACTGCCGCCCGCCGACGAGAAGAAATAGCCCTCGGCCTCCAGCGCCTCGGCAATTTCCCGCCGAGTGATGACCGCGCCCAGCGGCTGACCGTTGCCCATGCCCTTGGCCATGCAGATGATGTCCGGCACCACGCCCTGCTCTTCGAAGCCCCAGAAGAAATGGCCCATGCGCCCGTAACCGACCTGCACTTCATCGGCGATACACACGCCACCCTGCGCGCGGACCAACGCGTACACCTGCTGCAGATAACCCGGCGGCAATGAGATGCCACCGGCATTGCCATACACCGGCTCGCAGATAAATCCGGCCAGTTGACGCTTGTGCTCAGCGATTTTCGCCAGATGGTGTTCGACGCTGCGCACGTAATCCGGCGCCGAATCGAGGCCACGGAATTTGCCACGATAAATGTTCGGCGCGATCACCGGATGCACCCAGTCCGGACGGCTTTCAAGGGCTTTCGGGTTGTCGGCGATCGAGGTCGACACCGCGTCGGCGCCGATCGTCCAGCCATGATAGGCCTCCAGCACGCTGACCATGTCGCGGCCACCGCTGTAGGCCCACGCCAGGCGAATCGCCAAGTCATTGGCCTCGCTGCCGCTGTTGACCAGAAACACCCGATCCATGCCTTCCGGCGCCAGCTTCAGCAATCGCTCGGAGAACTCGGCCACCGCCGCATAGTTAAACCGTGAGTTGGTGTTGAGCAGCGACCACTGCCGGGCAGCAACCGCCGCCATGCGTGGATGGCCATGACCGAGCACCGCCACATTGTTGAGCATGTCGAGGTAGGAACGGCCCAGCATGTCGATCAAGTGATTGCGCCAGCCGCGCTCGATGCGCGGCGGATCCACGTAATAGTGTTTTTGCGTGCGGGCAAAACTGGCGTCGCGGCGTTCCAGCAGGGTTTTCGCGTCCAGCTCCGGCTCGGCATCACAGGCCAATCCCAATAAAGCTGCCGGCGACGGACAGAGTGCCTGCCACGCAGCCGCACGGGACGGCGCGCAGAACAGCGGCGCAGCCAATTGCGCACCCCGGCTCAGTTGCACGATCAACGGCCCGCTGACCGAACCCAGCACCTGACCTTTGACCAGCGCCGCGCCACTGTGCAGCGATGGCGTCACGCCCCACAAACGCACGCTGAGCTGGGGGCCATCGAGTTGCAGTGCACCCTCTGCGCACTGATGAACCACACCGGCAAACGGCGATTCCACCGGCGTGCTATTAGGCACGCGTAATTCGACGTGCAGCGGGAAGGTGTCCGGTTCATCGGCGCTGTCTGGCCGAGTGCGCGACAAACGGTATTGGCCATAACGACTCGCCGCCAACCCATGGGCAGCAGCCGCTTCATTCAACAACCGCTGGTCGATGCCCTCCTGCTCCCAGTTGCCCGCCTCGAAATGCGCGCTCAACACGCCGAGATCGATCAGCGCAAATTCACGCCCGACCAGACTCGGCAGCAATGGCGCAAATCCTTCGCCGTTGATCACAGGCAAGGTCTGACCGACCGAACTAAGAATCGCCGCCTCCATCAGCGCCAGCGGCACCGATGTCGCGACGCGGAAGATTTCCCACTCGTGGGTGAGGTTGTCGCGGCTGTAGGTATTGGCGGGATCAATGCTGACCTGCTGCTCGCCACTGAGCACCAGCACCGCCGCCCGGGCGACGATCAGCGGCCATAGCGCTTGCAGTTCCTCGGATTGCAGAGGATTGACCGCGTGATAAGCCTGAACCGCCGGCAGAATCACAAACGGATCACCGCCGGCGTGATGCAGTAACGCGGCGCAAGTCACCGACAGATCGGTAATGCGCCAGGTGCGGATCAGGTCGCCGAAATCGATCACCCCCTGCAACTGCCAATGGCGCTGTGCGTCGCGCTGCCAGACGGCGTTGTCGTCGGTGATGTCCATGTGGATCGCCTGCACCGGCAATTTGTCCACCAGTGGTTGCAGATGGCGCTCGGCCTGCTCGGCGGCGTCGGCGATCAATGCGCGTTGCTGGTCGTCCTTGATCACTGGCAGCAAATGACTGATCAAGGCGCTGGCATGGCGCGCGTCCCATTGCAATGTGCGCTCAAGGCCCGGGTGGTCGAACCCGGCCAGCGCCAGGTCCATCTCACCGCAGAGCCGGCCAAACCCGGCCACCACCTCATGGCCCAAGTGATCAAGATGGGTGAGCGGCTGACCTTCGATGTAATCCAGCAGTCGCACGTGTACCGGCTCGCCATCGACTTGCAGCGTCAGCAGGTCCTGACCGTTATTGGCGGCAATCACCCGCGGCACATTTACTGCGCAGTGTTCGGCCAGATACTTGAGGCCGGCATGCTGGGCCTGCAACTCGACAAGGGCGTAATCGCCACGGCAGATTTTCAGCACAAACCGCCCGCGCTCACTGTCTACGCGATAGTTGAGATCCTGCTGACTGCCGAGGGCCTGCAACGTGCCACCGAGGCCGTAGTGTTCGGCGAGCCATTGCAGGGCCTGCGCCTCTGAAACCTGCGGGCTGGGCAAACTGGCGCGATGAATCAACGTGGCGAGCGGCATGAAACGACCCCTGAAATTTTATTAGGCGCTTATATCGCCACTGCTTCGGAGGATGCGCAACCCCTGATCGTGTTTATTCGAGCGCTCGCATCCGCCGGCACTTTGCGCAAGAATGTCGACCATTGACACCTGCCTATGGAAATCCTCATGAATGTAATCACCACCGATTTGCCCGGTGTTCTGATCATCGAACCCAAGGTGTTCGGTGACGAGCGCGGTTTCTTCTACGAGAGTTTCAACGCCAAGGCGTTCCAGGACGCGACCGGCCTGGATACCCAATTCGTTCAGGACAACCATTCGCGCTCGCAAAAAGGTGTGCTGCGTGGCCTGCATTACCAACTGGAAAACACCCAGGGCAAACTGGTGCGCGTCACTGTCGGTGAAGTGCTAGATGTGGCCGTGGACATTCGTCGCAGCTCGCCGCACTTCGGCAAGTCGGTGGCGGTGCGCCTGTCGGCTGAAAACCATCGTCAGCTGTGGGTACCGGAAGGTTTCGCCCATGGCTTCGTAGTGCTGAGCGAATTCGCTGAGTTCCTCTACAAGACCACCAACTACTACGACCCATCGTCCGAGCGCAGCATTCGCTGGGACGACCCTGCTCTGGGTATCGACTGGCAGTTGGACGAAGCGCCGAAACTCTCGGCGAAGGATCAAGCTGCAGCGTTGCTCAAGGACGCTGACGTCTTTTCCTGAGGCCGGGCATAATGCGCCTGTTCCCTCAGGCGCATCCGGCTTATGAAACCATCCCTTCCCCGCAGACCTCGCTGGCGCAGCCTTGCCCTCCTGGCCCTGTGTCTGGCGCCTTTACTGTGGCCGTTGGAGCATCTGGCCGAGCGCTATTACCGCAGCGAACTGGCCGGGCAGAATCGCCAGACCCTCGACCTCTACGTCGCCAACCTGCTGGGCACACTGCACCGCTATGAAGTGTTGCCGCAGATCCTCGGCGACCTGCCGGCCCTGCGCACCGTGCTTGGAGCGCCAGACGATGGTGTTACCCAAGGCAATGCCAACCGTCTGCTGAAAAACATCGCCGCACAGACAGGCGCCGAAGTCATGTATCTGATGGACACCACCGGGAAAACACTCGCGGCGTCGAACTGGGACAAACACGATAGCTTCGTTGGCCGCAATTTCTCCTTCCGCCCGTATTTCAGCGAAGCCATGGCCGGGCGTCTCGGGCGCTTTTTCGGTCTTGGAACAACGTCGGCCAAGCGCGGCTACTTCTTCGCCGCTGCGGTGCGTAATGGTGAAAAGATCACTGGCGTGCTGGTGATCAAAGTCGACCTCGACCACACCGAAAGTCTCTGGGGCAAAACCCCGGAACAACTGCTGGTGACCGACCATAACGGTGTGGTCATCCTCACCTCGCGTCCTGAATGGCGCTTCCGCTCGACCCGCGTCTTGAGCGATACCGAGCGCGCAGCGATCACCGCAATCCAGCCCTATCCAACCCGCGAACCACGTCCGCTGAACCTCAGCCCCGATGCCTGGCTGACGCAAACCCACGACATTGCCGAGACCGGCTGGAGTGTCAGCATCCTCGCCCCACGCACGCTGATCGACCGCCCGGTGCGTACGGTCGTGGCCATCGGCGGCGCCACGCTGTTGGTGGTGATGCTGTTGCTCGGCCTGATGATGCAGCGTCGTCGCCACTATCTGGAACGCATCGCGTTCGAGGCCAAGGCCCGTCGTGAACTGGAAGGCCGCGTCGCCGAACGCACCAGCGATCTCGAAGGCCTCAACCGCCGCTTGAAACAGGAAGTGCTGGAGCGCGAACAGGCACAACAAGAACTGGTTCGTGCTCAGGATGATCTGGTACAGGCTGGCAAGTTGTCAGCGTTGGGAACCATGTCGGCAAGCATCAGCCACGAACTCAATCAGCCGCTCGCGGCCATCCGCAGCTACGCGGAGAACGCCGAAGTGCTGCTCGATCACCAACGTACCGACGACGCGCGCGGCAACCTCAAACTGATCAGCGAACTGACAGGGCGCATGGCCTCGATCATCGCCCACCTGCGTGCGTTCGCCCGCCGCGATCGCCATGCCCCGGAAAGCGTCGCCCTGCAACCGGCGCTGGACGATGCCCTGGCCTTGCTGGCCAAGCGTCGGCGCAGCATGGAAGTCGAGCTGATTCGCGACCTGCCCGCCGCCGCGCTGTGGGTCGAAGCCGGGGAAACCCGCCTGCGTCAGGTACTCGGCAATCTGCTGGCCAACGCCCTCGACGCCCTCACCGAAAAGGGCCCGCCGCGCAAATTGTGGCTGAGTGCCGAATCCACTGCCGAAGGCGTCAATCTGTACATTCGCGACAACGGCCCGGGGTTCTGTATGGAAGCCCTCGGTCGCGCCAGCGAGCCCTTCTACACCACCAAGACCCGTACTCAAGGTCTTGGTCTGGGTTTGGCGATCTGTGAAACCCTGATGCGCGCCTTCGGTGGTGAACTGTCGTTCGCCAACCACAAACAAGGTGGCGCCTTGATCACCCTGCGGCTGCGCGCCGGCGCGCCCGGGGTCAGCCTGCAACCGTCCGAGGATCGAAGTGCATGACCATCGACAATCGCATTCAGGTGGTGTTGATCGACGACGATCCGCACCTGCGTCAGGCCCTCGGCCAGACACTGGATCTGGCCGGGCTGAAAATCCTCCCGCTGTCTGAAGCCAAAGGGCTGGCCGGACAACTGGAGCGTGACTGGCCGGGTGTGGTGGTCAGCGATATCCGCATGCCGGGCATGGACGGTCTCGAATTGCTGAGCGAGTTGCACGCCCAGGATCCCGAGCTGCCAGTGCTGCTGATCACCGGCCACGGCGATGTGCCGCTGGCCGTGCAGGCGATGCGTGCCGGGGCTTATGACTTCCTCGAAAAACCGTTCGCCAGCGATGCCCTGCTCGACAGCGTGCGCCGCGCCCTGGCCGTGCGCCGCCTGGTGCTGGACAACCGCAGTCTGCGTCTGGCCCTTAGCGATCGCAATGAACTGAGCGCGCGTCTGGTCGGTCACTCGACACCGATGCTGCGCCTGCGCGAGCAGATTGGCGCGCTGGCGGCGACCAGGGCTGATGTGCTGATCCTCGGCGAAACCGGGGCTGGCAAAGAAGTCGTCGCCCGGGCGCTGCATGATCTTTCGAGCCGCCGCAACGGCCCATTCGTGGCGATCAATGCCGGGGCGCTGGCTGAATCAGTCGTGGAAAGTGAACTGTTCGGTCATGAGCCGGGCGCGTTCACTGGCGCGCAAAAACGTCGGATCGGCAAGTTCGAATTCGCCAATGGCGGCACGTTGTTCCTCGATGAAATCGAAAGCATGAGCATGGATGTGCAGGTGAAGTTGCTGCGCATGCTGCAGGAGCGCGTCGTTGAACGTTTGGGCGGCAATCAGCTGATTCCGCTGGATATCCGCGTGATCGCCGCGACCAAGGAAGACCTGCGCCAGGCTGCTGATCAGGGCCGCTTCCGTGCCGACTTGTATTACCGTCTCAACGTCGCGCCATTACGCATTCCCCCGCTGCGCGAACGTGGCGAAGATGCGCTGGTGCTGTTCCAGCATTACGCCGATGAAGCCAGCGCCCGCCACGGCTTGCCGCCGCACGAACTGCAACCGGCACAACGTGCCCTGCTGCTACGCCACACTTGGCCTGGCAACGTGCGCGAGTTGCAGAACGCGGCAGAACGTTTCGCCCTTGGCCTGGAACTGGCGCTCGATAACACCGGCACCGAAGGTGGTGGCGCGACCGTTGAAGTCATCGCTGGCGGCCTCAGCGAGCAAGTGGAAAACTTCGAGAAGTCGCTGATCGCCGCGGAACTGTCGCGCTCCCACGGCTCGGTACGCAGTCTCGCCGAAGCGCTGGGCATACCGCGCAAGACCCTGCACGACAAACTGCGCAAACACGGCCTCAACTTCGGCGACAGCAGCCATGGGGAGGAGAACGAATGAACCCGGACACTCACTATCTGGAATCGGTGCTGCATCACGACATCCCTCTGACCCGGGAAATGGGCCTCAAGGTACTCGACTGGCAGGCACGGCAGTTGAGTCTGCATTTGCCTTTAGAGCCCAACGTCAATCACAAAAGCACCATGTTCGGCGGCAGCCTCTATTGCGGCGCGGTGCTGGCGGGTTGGGGCTGGTTGCATTTGCGCTTGAAGGAAGAAGGGATTACCGACGGACACATCGTGATTCAGGAAGGGCAGATCAGTTATCCCCTGCCAGTGACGGGGGATGCGACAGCCATTTGCCCGGCGCCGGAGGCGGCGGTGTGGAAGAAGTTTCTGGCGATGTATCAGCGATATGGACGGGCGCGGTTGACGTTGAATACGCGGATCGTCAATGCGGGCAGTGACGAGGATGCCGTAACGTTTAGCGGGCAGTACGTGTTGCACCGCTAAAGCAAAAGATCGCAGCCTTCGGCAGCTCCTATAGGGAAATGCGAAATCCTGTGTAGGAGCTGCCGCAGGCTGCGATCTTTTGATCTTAACCTCGGGCCAACTCCAACAACCTCGCCCGCCAAGCCGCCTTCGCCGGCAACGCCAAAAAGAATTCATTCAGCAGCGATTCCCGCGCCGGATAACAGAACGCGTCACCGCGCAGATCCAACACTTCACCGCCCGCCCCTTCCAGCACACCTTGCGCCGCAGCCGTGTCCCACTGCGACGTTGGCGCCAGTCGCGGATAGCAATCCGCCGCACCTTCAGCCAGCAGGCAGAACTTCAACGAACTGCCGATATTGGCCAATTGCAGCTCACCAAGACTCGCACTCAACCCGGCCAGCAAACGCTCCTGCTCAGGACTTGAATGCCGACGGCTTGCAACCACGGTGAACGCTTCACCTGGCGCAGGCACATCACGCACCTGAATCGCAACCGGCGTACCATCCTTGTCACAGCGCCAGGCACCGAGCCCGGCACCACCCACGTAATAACGACCGTTGGTCGGCATCGACACCACACCAAAAACCACTCGGCCGTTTTCGATCAGGGCGATGTTGACGGTGAACTCCTCACTGCCACTGATGAACTCCTTGGTGCCGTCCAGCGGATCCACCAGCCACCAGCGCTGCCAGCCGGCGCGCACGCTTTGCGGGATATTGGCGTCCTCTTCGGACAGCACCGGAATGCTCGAATCCAGCGCAATCAACCCGGCCACGATCAGGTGGTGCGCGGCCAGATCGGCAGCGGTCACCGGCGAATCATCGGACTTGGCAGTCACCTCAACCCCGGCGCGCCAGAATGGCAAAATCGCCTCGCCGGCCAGCAAGGCCAGCTCAATCACCGGTGCCATCAACGGGTGCGGGAAATTCATCAAACGCTCACTCATAACTGAAAACACCGCGCTGACTCAGCAGGTCGCGGGTCAAATAAAGCGCCGCCAAGGCGCGCCCTTCGGAAAACTGCGGATTCAGCGCCAGCGCCGACAACTCACGCAAGTTGACCTTGTCGACCCGCATCGGCTCGGGCTCATCGCCCTCCAGACGTTCCTCGTAAAGATCGGTGGCCAGCACCACCTGAATCTTCTGGCTCATGTAACCGGGCGACAGCGACAACTCGGTCAGATGTTCCAGTTGCCGTGCGCCGAAACCCGCCTCTTCCTTGAGTTCACGCTCGGCCGCCGCCAATACATCTTCGCCCGGCTCGATCAAACCTTTAGGCAAGGACAACTCGTATTCGTCAGTGCCGCCGCAGTATTCCTCGACCAGCACCGCGTGCTCGGCATCGAGCATCGCCACGATCATCACCGCGCCGTATCCCGCACCCTTGCCGACCAACCGTTCGTAAGTGCGCTCCACACCGTTGGAAAAACGCAGCTTCAGTTCTTCGACGCAAAACAGGCGACTGGTGGCGACGATCTCGCGGGCAAGTACAGTGGGTTTCTGGCGCATGCAAAGCTCCTTGGCGTGGACGCGCTACTATAACGCGGCTTTCCCGATTGTTTACGTCGGATATCTTTCTACCGTTCGAGACGTTGCCATGCCTTCATTACCGTGGTCCGACATCGATACCGTTCTGCTGGACATGGACGGCACGTTGCTGGATCTGCACTTCGACAACCATTTCTGGCTGGAGCACCTGCCCCAACGCTACGCCGATCTCCACGGGGTCAGCCGGGCCATGGCCGAGATGGAATTGCAGCCGTTGTTCGAGCGCCACGCCGGCCAGTTGCAGTGGTATTGCCTGGATTTCTGGAGTGCCGAACTGAAGCTGTCGGTGCGCGAGCTGAAACAGGAAACCGCACACCTGATCGCCCTGCGTCCGGATGCCGATACCTTTCTGGAGGCGATAAAACAGGCCGGCAAACGGGTGATCATGATCACCAACGCGCACCGTGATTCGCTGTCGTTGAAGCTGGAGCGGATTGAACTGGCACCCTATTTCGAACGGTTGATCAGCTCGCACGATTACGGTTACCCCAAGGAGAATCCACAGTTCTGGGATGCCCTGCAGGCGGATATCGGCTTCGATCCCGCGCGCAGTCTGTTTATCGACGACACCTTGCCGATCCTGCGCAGCGCGCGGAATTTCGGTGTGGCGCACTTGTTGGCGGTCAAAGAACCGGACAGCCGCAAAGGGCCGAAAGATACTGCGGAGTTTGCAGCGGTCGAGGATTACCGGGATTTGATCACAGGCCTCTGATACCGAGTCGCCCTATTCGCGAGCAGGCTCGCTCCCACATTGAAACGCAATCCAATGTGGGAGCGAGCCTGCTCGCGAAAGCGTTATCCGCAATTACTCAGGAATACGCAGTGTCTGCCCTGGGTAGATTTTGTTCACATCCTTGAGCATCGGTTTGTTGGCCTCAAAGATCTTGTTGTACTGGTTGGCGTTGCCATACACAGCCAGAGAAATTGCGCTGAGGGTGTCGCCTTTTTTCACCACGACAAACCGTGCCGCGGCCACCACCGGCCCGGTCACCGTGATCTGATCATCAACGCTGCCCACACCTTCAATGTTGCCCACCGCCAGCAGAATTTTCTCTTTCTCCTCCTGGCTCGCCACCTCACCGGTAACCGTGACCTTGTCGCCGTCCACGGTCGCCTGAACGTTCGGATTGCCCAAGCCAACCTTGCTGATGTGTTCCTTCAACTGCTCGCTGGCATTGGCGTTGCCCGGGGTCAGCAGATCGATCAGTTTTTCACCGGCTTCTTTCACAAAGCTCAAAAGACTCATAACGCACACTCCTTGATTTGGGTTCCAGACGTCCAAGCCTAGACCACCCCAGACAAACCCGGTTCCAAGCCGACCAATGACCCTGCCGCCCCCCAAGCGGTAGAATCACCCACCCCCGCCGCCACCCTTCGGAGCGAAGATGGACATCAAGCAGCTGAAATTCCTCATCGCCCTCGACGAAACCCGCCACTTCGGCCAGGCCGCCGCGCGCTGCCATATCACCCAACCGACCCTGTCGATGCGCTTGCGCAGCCTTGAAGAAGAGCTCGACCTGCCGCTGGTCAACCGTGGTCAGCGTTTTGAAGGCTTCACCGCGCCGGGCGAACGGGTGCTGGCGTGGGCACGCACGGTGCTGGCGGCTTATGACGGTTTGCAGGCGGAAGCGGCGGCGTGTCGCGGCAACCTGATCGGTACGCTGCGTCTGGGCGTGGTGCCGCTGTCGAGTTTCGATCCGTTGCCGCTGATGCAACGCCTGCATGCCGCGCACCCGGACCTGCGTTTCGAACTGTCGGCGCTGAGTTCCGAGCAAATCCTTGAGCATCTGGCGAACAACCGCATCGACATTGGCGTGTCTTATCTGGATCGTCTGGACAACGAACGCTTCGAAGCTCTCGCCTTAAGCGAAACCCGCATGGGCCTGCTCTACGACCAGCGCTCATTCACCTTCGGCGAGGCGCCGTTGAGCTGGGAATCGCTGATCGAATTGCCACTGGGCATGCTCACCAGCGGCATGCATTTTCGCCAGTCCATCGACCACAACTTCCACAGCCGTAACCTGACGCCGCAGCCGTTGCTGCAAACCGACGCTGTGCATCAATTGTTACAAGCAGTACACAACGGCTTTTGCTGCGCGATCATGCCGCTCGACGGAGGCCTCGAAAAGCTTACCGATCACCTGCGGCTGCAACCGATCGAAAACGCTCAAACCCTCGCGCCACTGGGGCTGATCATGCGTCGCGGCGCCCCGCGTTCAGCGCTCGCCGAAGCCTGTTTCGCGCTGTATCAGAAATCACCAGCCGACTCTTGATCGACATCATCTATCGGTAGATCGACACTAGCGATTAGACGCGACATCTTGCCGCGCCTAGTCTTAGCGTTGATCAAACCGTCGGTGATGCCATGAACGCCAAGCGCCCAACCTGCGCGGCGCCTGCAGTCGAAACGCCCGCGCCCGCCGCCAGCCAGACGTACAGTTACAGCGATTTGCCCCTCGAGGAATCGGCCAGCACCGCGCTGGCCGAGGAAGTCGCGCTGGCGATTGCCTACAACGGCATCAGTCAGGCGGTCATGCTGGTAACGCCGACCGACCTTGAAGACTTCATCGTCGGCTTCAGCCTCGGCAGCGGCATCATCGAAGACGCCAGCGACATCTATGACCTGCAACTGACTGGCGCAGGCTCGGCGCAATACGCGCAAGTGACCATCGCCAATCGTGCCTTCTGGAACCTCAAGCAACAGCGCCGACAACTGGCCGGCACCAGCGGATGCGGATTGTGCGGCGTCGAAGCGGTGGAACAAGCGCTGCCCGACCTCAAGGTGTTGCCCGGCGCGCCGTTGCCGCCGAGTGCATGGCTCGACGGTTTGCGCCAGCGCATCGGCGCGTTCCAGCCGCTTGGCCAGCACTGCGGTGCGGTGCACGCGGCGGTGTTCATGAGCGCCAGCGGTGAACTGCTGCTCGGGCGCGAAGACATCGGCCGGCACAACGCCCTCGACAAACTGATCGGCGGGCTGATCCGCCAGAAGATATCCACAGAAGGCGGACTGGCAATTGTCACCAGCCGTTGCAGCCTCGAATTGATCCAGAAAGTTTTGCGCGCTGGCATCCAGACTTTGGTCAGCCTGTCCGCCCCCACAGGCCTTGCCGTTCAATGGGCCCGTCGACACAACCTCAATCTCATCCACCTGCCGCAGAAAAGTGCGCCGCGGGTGTACAGCCCCGCGATGGAGAATCAAGCGTGAGCCAACATCATCAAGCCGACCAGAAACCTGTCCCGCGCTACAAGCCTTACAAAGGTGCAGCCGGCGGCTGGGGTGCCCTGATCAGTGTGGCCCAGGCCTGGTTGACCAGCGACAACGCGCTGAAAAACCTGCGCATGATGCTCAAGACCAACCAGAACGGCGGGTTCGACTGCCCGGGTTGCGCGTGGGGCGATTCGCCGGAAAGCGGCATGGTCAAGTTCTGCGAGAACGGCGCCAAAGCGGTGAACTGGGAAGCGACCAAACGTCGCGTCGATGCCAAATTCTTCGCCAAACACAGCGTGACCTCGTTGCTGGAGCAGAGCGATTACTGGCTTGAGTATCAGGGCCGCCTGACCGAGCCGATGGTCTACGACGCCCAGACCGACCGCTACAAACCGATCGCCTGGGACGACGCCTACGCACTGATCGGCAAACACCTGCAAGGCCTGTCGAGCCCGGATCAGGCCGAGTTCTACACCTCGGGGCGCGCCAGCAACGAAGCGGCGTATCTGTATCAGCTGTTCGTGCGCGCTTACGGCACCAACAACTTTCCTGACTGCTCGAACATGTGCCACGAGGCCAGCGGTGTGGCGTTGGCGCAAAGTGTCGGCGTCGGCAAAGGCACCGTGACGTTCGATGATTTCGAACACGCCGATGCGATTTTCGTCTGGGGCCAGAACCCTGGCACCAACCACCCACGGATGCTCGAACCGCTGCGCGAAGCAGTGAAACGCGGCGCTCAAGTGGTGTGCATCAACCCGCTGAAAGAGCGCGGTCTGGAACGCTTCCAGCACCCGCAGCACCCGATCGAAATGCTCACCAACGGCGACAAGCCGACCAACACCGCGTATTTCCGCCCGGCACTGGGCGGCGACATGGCAGTGCTGCGCGGGATGGCCAAGTTCCTGCTGCAATGGGAACGCGATGCGCAGAAGGCTGGCGCCCCGGCGGTGTTCGACCACGACTTCCTCAACGCCCACAGCGCCAACGTGCTGGATTACCTCGGCGTTGTCGACGACACGTCATGGGAGCAGATCGTCGAGCAATCTGGCCTGACCCTGGTGGAAATCGAGCAAGCGGCGCGCATGTACGCCAAAGGCAAGAACGTGATCATGTGCTGGGCCATGGGCATCACCCAGCATCGCCATTCGGTGCCGACCATTCAGGAAATCGCCAACCTGATGCTGCTGCGCGGCAATATCGGCAAGCCGGGCGCCGGCCTGTGCCCGGTGCGCGGGCACAGTAACGTGCAGGGCGACCGCACGATGGGCATCAATGAACGTCCGCCAGTGGCCTTCCTCGACTCGCTTGAGCGACGCTTCCAGTTCAAAGTGCCGCGCCACAACGGCCACAACGTGGTCGAGGCGATCCATGCCATGGCCGAAGGTCGCGCCAAAGTCTTTATCGGTCTGGGCGGCAACTTCGCCCAAGCCACGCCGGACAGCCCGCGCACCTTCGAGGCGTTGAGCAATTGCGACCTGACTGTGCAGATCAGCACCAAGCTCAACCGCAGCCATCTGGCTCACGGTAAAGACGCGTTGATCCTGCCGTGCCTCGGCCGTACAGACATCGACATCCAGACTGAAGGCCCGCAAGCGGTCACCGTGGAAGACTCGTTCAGCATGGTCCACGCCTCCAACGGTCAGTTGCAGCCGCTGTCGAACCAGATGCGTTCGGAGCCATCGATCATCGCCGGCATCGCCGCCGCGACCCTGGGCAGCAAACCGGTGGACTGGAACTGGCTGGTGGCTGATTACGGGCGTATCCGCGAGCTTATCGCCGACACTATTCCGAACTTCAAGGAGTTCAACGAGAAGATCAAGAACCCGGGCGGCTTCTACCTCGGCAACAGTGCCGGCGCGCGCAAATGGAACACTCCGTCGGGCCGTGCCAATTTCCGCGCAAATATGTTGCCGAAAGATCTGGTTCACGAGCGCACTCGCGCCACCGGGCAACTGCCGGATCTGATCCTGCAATCGATGCGCTCCCACGATCAGTACAACACCACGATTTACGGTCTCGACGACCGTTATCGCGGGGTGAAAGGTCAGCGTGATGTGTTGTTCGTCAACGAAGCCGACATTATTCGCCTGGGCTTTCGGCCGGGGCAGAAGGCTGACATCGTTTCGATCTGGGACGACGGTCGCGAGCGTCGGGTGAAGGGCTTCACGTTGTTGGCGTTTGATATTCCGGCTGGACAAGCTGCTGCTTATTACCCGGAAGTGAACCCGCTGGTTCCGCTGGAAAGCACTGGGGATGGTAGCCATACGCCGACATCCAAGTTCATTGCGATTCGGTTGGAAGCGGCGAGCGAGACCGGGTTGATCATGGCCAAGTCTGCTTGAGGCGGCGTCAATTCAATTGCTATCGCGAGCAGGTTCACTCTCACAGATGATCGTGTTCTACCTGTCGGAATGCGATCACTGCAGGAGTGAGCCTGCTCGCGAAAGCGATAGTCGACTCACCGAATTTCTCCGCACTCAACACTTTTCGAACGCCCACAAAAAAGGCCGCTTTTTCACAAAAGCGGCCTGTCCGAAGTAGCTAAAGACCGGCGAAAATCGGTTAAGTTCCGCCCTTAAAACAGTAACTTACGTTTTTGTATACAAGTCGTGTTATTCGTCGGATTTCGATTGTCACGCTTGTTACAGAGCCTCAGGATCGCGCCGTCATCCCTTTGAGGCTCATCTATGAAGTTCTCCTCGATTCTCTTGTTGTCCCTTGGCCTGGTCAGTGGTTTTGCTTCCGCAGGTGGCACCGCCGAAGCAGGTGTGGGCGGCGCATTGGGCGGGGTTCTTGGCTCGGTCGTCGGTCAGTCTTTAGGCGGCAATACAGGTTCCACCATCGGCGCAGCCCTGGGCGGCGCGGGTGGTAGTGCGGTAGGCGCAGACAAACGCAGCCGTGGCGAAGCTGCCATCGGCGGCGCGTTGGGCGCAGCCGGCGGTAACGTGGTTGGCCGCAGCATGGGCGGCACCACCGGCAGCCTGATCGGCTCCGCAGCAGGTGGCGGCGCCGGTGGCGCGCTGGGTAACTACATGGGCAACAAAAGCGATGACGATGATCGTCGCTATGATCGCCGTCACGATGACCGTCGCTACTATCGCGACCGTCACCCAGGACGCGGCCACGCCTATGGTCACCGCAAGCATCACAAGTATTACCGCGACTGAGGCGCCTGAAGCACCTCGTTAGCCGGTAAAGCAAAAATCGCAGCCCTCGGGCTGCGATTTTTTTTGCCTGCTTCACACCACCAATCTTTCCAGCGCCCCGCGCAACCCGGCAGGAATCGGCACCGGTTGATTGCTCGCCCGATCGACAAAAACATGGACGAAACGCCCAGCGGCACACGCCTCACTTTCCCCGACCTTGAATACCGCCAGTTCGTATTGCACCGAACTGTTGCCCAACTTGCCGACCCGCAAACCGATCTCGATCAGATCCGGGAACGCGATCGAAGCGAAGTAATCGCACGCCGAACTGACCACAAAACCCACCACCTCACCGTCATGGATGTCCAGACCGCCAACCTGAATCAGGTAGGTGTTCACGGCCGTGTCGAAGAAGCTGTAATAGGTGACGTTGTTGACGTGACCGTAGGCGTCGTTGTCGTGCCAGCGCGTGGTGATTGGCTGGAAGTGGGAATAGTCGGTGCGTTGGTTCATGCGCAGTTCTCTTATTGATCGTTCTCACGCTGACCGTGAGAACGACCACTATACCTGTGGGAGCGGGGTTGCCCGCGAAGGCGCTGGTACTGGCGCCACATCATTCAACGGTCAGCAAACCCCTTCCCCTGCGCCGCCAACTCACCAATCAACCGCGCCGGTTTCCACTGATCACCCTGCCGCGTCTCCAGCGCCAACAAGCGCTGATGAATATCCGCCAGCCCCTGCTGATCCGCCCAGGCCATCGGCCCGCCCTTGTCCGCCGGGAAGCCATAGCCGTTCAGATACACCAGATCGATGTCATGGGCCGACGCGGCAATGCCTTCCTGCAGAATTTTCGCGCCTTCGTTGACCAGCGCCAGCAGACAGCGCTCCAGAATCTCTTCCGGGCCAATCTCACGTCGTTGAAAACCCAACCCTTCGCTGACCTGCAATATCAACGCATCGACCTCTGGGTCATGCTCAGCCTGACGACTGCCCGGCTCGTAGTGGTAGTAACCATTGCCGGACTTCTGCCCAAACCGCCCCATCTCGCACAAGCGGTTATCCACCTGAACCTCCGGCGCGTCCTGGCCTTTGCCGGACAGCTCACGCGCACGCCACTCCAGATCGATACCGACCACGTCGTACATACGGAACGGCCCCATGGCAAAACCGAAGCCCTGCAACGCCGCATCAACCTGCTGTGGATAAGCGCCTTCAAGCAGCATCTTGCGCGCCTCCAGTACATACGGATGGAGCATGCGGTTGCCGATAAAACCGTGACAGTTGCCGGACACCACACTGACCTTGCCCATGCGCTTGCCCAGCGCCAACGCAGCTTCCAGTGCAGCCGGCGAAGTCTGCGCGCCGCGAACGATTTCCAGCAGTTTCATGATGTGCGCCGGGCTGAAGAAATGCAGGCCCAGCACTTGCTCAGGTCGTTTGGTTGCGGCAGCAATCGCATCGATATCCAGCGCCGACGTATTACTCGCCAATAGAGCCTCAGGCTTGAGCAAGCCATCCAGTTCGCGAAAGATCTTCTGCTTGAGCTCAAGGTTTTCGTAGACCGCCTCGATCACCAGATCGACATTGCGGATCGCCGCGTAATCGGCCGCCGCGCTGACCCGCGCGAGACGCGCATCAGCCTCGGCCTGATCGATCCGGCCCTGACGCACGTTATGGGCATAAGTATCGGCAACGGTCGCGAGCGCCTGCTCCAGCATCTGTGGATTGTTATCCACCCATTGCACCGTCACACCGGCATTGGCCAGGCACATGACAATGCCACGCCCCATGGTGCCCGCACCGATCACCGCCGCCTGCTGAATATCGAATGTCTGGCTCATGTTGTTCTCTTGTTGGCGATCCAAAGACTGGTATCACCATAGTCAGCCAGCGACGGTTTTTGAAGTTTATTACCGTGATGATCGACATTCAGCGGATGGATGCAGCCTCAGAGATGTGCTTGAACCCAACCCCGCACTTCGGCATACGGATACTCCTCCAACGCTGCATAACCGGAAATCGCTCGCGCCTTGAGCTTGGTAAACAGCGGCACACTGATCCCGCACAAAAACCGCGTCAGCCGTTCCGACGTCGGTGCATCGCCCGTGTGCTGCTCATGCCTGTGGATAAAGTCACTGCACAGCGCGGCAAAATTTTTATCCACAAGCGCTGGCAACTCCGGTGGCGCTGGCAGTCGAGCGACATGCCCATGACACACCGAACAATGCCCGCAGCGCTCAGGTGCATCGTGATCGCCAAAGTACTCCGCCAGCCGATATCCCAAACAGCGCTCAGTGGCGAATACATCGAGCATCGCGTGAATCCGCGCGACTTCCGTCTGCTCATGTCGGGTGAAGTAATCGTGTAATTCACCGCTTAAAACATCGCTGTCAAAATCGCTTTGCAGCAGGCTGTAGACCTCGGTCATCTGCTTGCTCTCAAGCTCGACCCAGCCCTTTTCCTGGAAATAATCCAGCGCCTTCACCACCCGATTACGCTCAGCCGAATACTGCGTATACATCGCCTCGAAATTTACGGTGGCCCAGGTCCTCGCGCGGGTCGACGTCTGGATGATCGCCGCAACAAACTCCCGGCGTTCGCCCTCGAAACGCTCAAGCAGCGCTTCAGGCTCCAGCAGGTATTTGAAGCGGTATTCGGCGTAATACGCGTAGCGTGGGGCGATCAAGCCACGCAGTTCCAATTGCACCAGCAAGGTCTTCAGCGGCAACGCGCGGATGTTGCTTTGATCCGCCAGCGGGCCGAGCAGGAACTCCCACTGCCCCTCCGGCGCCGAGGCCTTCAGTTCATCGAGCACATAGTGAATGCCGTTGCGCTCCGGGGTGTCGCCGTACACGAAGTTTTCCAGCACGTTGAGACTGTCACGGTTGGCCAGTACCAGGCAGTCCGACGGCTGCCTGTCACGCCCGGCGCGGCCGATTTCCTGACTGTAGTTTTCGATGGATTTGGGCAGGTCGAAATGCACCACATTGCGTATGTCGCTCTTGTCGATGCCCATGCCGAAAGCGATGGTCGCGACGATGCAATTGGACTGACCGGTCATGAAGCGTTTCTGGATGGCCTCGCGTTTATCGTGGGGCAACCCGGCGTGATAAGCCTCGGCCTGAATACCATTGCGCTCAAGGTGTTCGGCGATGTGTTCGGCGGTTTTCTGCAAGGTCACATAGACGATGCTTGGCTGGCCCGGACGCTCGGCCATCCACTCCACCAGACGCCGCCGCTTGTCCTGCCCGCGCACCGGTTCCACCAGCAGATTGAGATTGGGCCGATAGAAACCGGTCGTCACGACATCCTCGGCGGCAATGGCAAATTTGGCCTGCATGTCAGCGATGACTTTTGGCGTTGCCGTAGCCGTCAACAGGAGGGTTTGCGGGATGTTGAACTGCTTTTGGTAGTCCGGCAGCTTGAGGTAGTCGGGGCGAAAGTTATGCCCCCACTCCGAGATGCAGTGCGCCTCATCCACCACCAGCAGCGAGATCGGCACCTGCTGCAAAAAGTTACGGAAGCGCTCGTTCTTCAGGCGCTCCACAGAGATCATCAGAATCTTCAATTCGCCCGAACGGGCGCGGGCCATCACGTCATTGGCGTCATCGCGGGTCTGTGCCGAATCGATGCTGCCCGCCGCAATACCGTGGCGTTGCAGAAACGCCAGTTGATCCTGCATCAACGCCAGCAAAGGCGAGACCACCAGCGTCAGACTCGGCAGCATCAACGCCGGTAACTGGTAGCAAAGGGACTTGCCAGAACCTGTAGGGAAAATCGCCGCTGCCGAGCGCCCGGCCAGCACCGCGCTGATCGCAACCTCTTGTCCGGGGCGAAACTGTGGATAACCAAAAACCTGTTCCAGGGTGTTGTGCATTCGCTGTCACTCCTTTGACCGCTGCCATGCCGACAGCCTAGCGGGCGATCGCAGCGAGTCGAGAAAAGGTCGGGGGGCAAATCGATACGAGATGATACAGCCCCGCAGGCCTGGCGACGGGCTGAAACCAACGCCACGATTTGTTTATCGCGGTGTTTGCCGACATCGCGATAGCGTGCCTGCTCCACCTTCGCATCACGCCCGGACGGCTGATGCGCGCAAATATTTCAAAGGAGTGATCATGCACTACAGGTTGAAGTTAGCCCTCGTCCTCACCTTCACCGCCCTGATGTTGGGCGGATGCATGCGGGGGCCCGAAGACCTTCCGCAGTTCGCCATTGCCGCGACACCGCAAGTCCTCGCCGATACCTGACCTTCGCTCAGGGCAGCAGCACCGCCACGCGCAACTGCTCATTCAATACCTGCTCATGCACGCTCAGGCTCTTGTTCGCCCACAGCGCATGGGCAGGGCTGATGTTGCCGGTAAACGCCGCCGCCAATTGACGCAGGTCGGCGACGCTGCGCACCTGCGGACAAAACGGCTGTTCGGCACAGTCCTGACTGGCATTGCGATACGTACTCAGCAAGTGATCCCACAGGCCATCGCGTACTTGCCGAATCGACTTGAGCTGCACTTGCGGCACACCCAGGCGTTTCTTCAAACCTGTCTCGTCAAGTGCCTCACTGGCGAGCAAGGCTTTGCCGAACATCAGCACTTCGGCGCGCGAGGCCGTGTCGACATTCGCCTGGCTGTTAAGCGCCTCCGGCCAACCGGTCCGATCCAGATAATTCAACACCAGCGAATTGCCGGCTTCTGCGGCCATCGTCAAACGGCAACCGCTGACCCACAGCAATACAATCGAGGCCATTCGTAGCCACTGCATACCTAATTCCCTTTAAGCGCGTATCGGACGTTTGGAAACGTCCCACAGATTCTGGCGCGCAAGATACAGAGGTTTGCTCGGAAGCGCCTGACAAACCCGTAGGAAACTTCCCGCCTAAGGGTTTTGCCTTGAAAACGCCATGAAAACACGTAGGGCAAATGCCCGAACCCAGGAAAAACCCCTACGAACTCTGTCTATCCCGGCTGTCTTGTTCCACCGCGCGACGCCCTCCTATAGTGACCGGCGCGACTGAATCGCGCTGTAGCGACTTCTAAAAGGACAGCCTTAATCCATGACCTCACTGCCCCCACCCAGCAACCGCTACCGCCGTTTGAAAACCAGCTACGGCGAAAATCCGGTGCTGGTTATCGACACCGACGCCTGCCATGAAGACTTGCTGGATGCAGCACATCAACGTCTGTGCGCTGCCGGCAATCTACTGGAGACTCTTTACTGCATGTGTTTTAAACAAGCGGACGTTAAAGACATTCCAAACATCATCACCGCGCTTTATCTATTGACTCAAGACGGATGCGAACTGTTAGAAGCGGCTAAATTCAAAGCCACGAACATAAACCAAGAACAATAAACAACAAACCTCGAAACAACCAACTTATATACCATTCAAAAAATCCGCACTACGTTGATTGCTCTTTCATTAACAGAGCAACCCATATGACTGTATTAACTATTTTCTTCTGCGGTACGGGCTCTAACAAGTTTGATACCCACCATGAAAACTTTTGGAACGGCGAACTGATTTCCACACTGGCTGCAAACCATTCCGGTCGCGAATTTGCCGAGTGGATCGTGGTTGACGGCCCCGGCAGCGGTAATCTGCAAGCCGATGACCTGTTCACCAAAACCAAGGAGTACGGCCTCAGCGGTACTTTATTCGGCAAGGGCTGGGAAGACAACGTGAAGCACGCGCTTAACATCATCAAAGGCAAATGCGACTGGCAACGCGAGCAACTGACAGAAACAGAGTACAACCGTCTGAAAGCAGCGGGCATTCCCATTGAAGATGTCAAAGTCGAAGGTTCGTGGATAGGGAGAAAGTACAACTATGGCGACCGCAGTATTACGCAACAGCAGTTACAAGAAGGGATTATCAAGACGTTCCGCAAAGATGGCGTTATTCCCACCCGCGTCAATCTGGTGGGCTGGAGCCGAGGTGGCATAAGTTGCCACATGCTGGCCAACGCGATGTTAAAGGACAGCCAACTTGAAAACATTCCGGTCAATATCTTTGCACTGGACCCCGTACCGGGCATCGGCAACTTCCAGGAAGAACGGGTCAAACTCGGCAGCAACGTCAAAGAGTACGTCGCCTTCTACGCTCACGATGAACGCTCCAAAGGCTTCAGTTGCGTGATCCCGCAAACCGCCACCGGCACCAAAACCAGCGTCTACCCCATGGCCGGTCGCCACGCGACCTTGGCGGGCAACGCCACCGCCGACGGTGGCGTGCCTGCCAGCGCAAGCGACCTGAAAACCCTGGTGGAACCTGGCCGTGTGGTCCGTCACTACGCCGAAACCTGCCTCAAGCGCTGGGGCGTACAACTGAACAAAACCCTCAACCTGACCCAGACCGACCTGCAAAACCTCACCAACTGCATCGTCCGCGATGAGGCCCGGTACAAACGGATGCACAACATCTCCTACACCTACTTCACCGAACTGGATAAAGGCGAACGCTACGTGTCTCTGGGCAGCAAAGGCGTGCCGTTCTCGGCGGTGAAAGGCCCGATCTACAACCCGGCGACGGGGCTGACGACCAGTGTGCTGGATGTGGCGGCGTATCGGGTTATTGGTTGAAGGCCGTGGGCGCGTGAACGAGCGAAAGAACCTACAGCAATGCCCTATCCGGTATTCGTCCCATTCCTACAAACGCAGACTCCGTTGCCGTCTATCGCGGCTTGGTAAGTCAAATCTATAGTCGTGACTGTCGCTGCCAAATCAGCGGCTCGGGTTTGGTCACCTGAAATTGAGAGAGAGAAACTGCGCATGCCCTTGTATGCTTGCCGCCATCTATTGTGCGGCATGCTTTATGGCGGCTGTGTTTGGGACGCTTCGGCGTACACGGAGTTCTCTCTCTCTGGTTGACCAACCCGAACACAGTCGCCTCCCATCGTTTGGTCATGATGGCGGCGGCTATTGGAACGCCTATAGAGAGAAGAACAATGAAAGCATGGAACCCGCTTACTCCTGATCGCTACCGCCCACTCGAATCCAACCTCACCGACACCAAGCCCCTGATCATCGACACAACGGCCAACCCACAAGACATCCTCGAATGCGCCGTCCAGCGCCTGCGCGCCTCCAGCGACCTGCTGAAAACCCTCTACTGCCTCAGCTTCAAACAAGCCGACGTCGAAGACATCCCCCACATCACCCACGCCCTCTATCTGCTGACGCAGGATGGCTGTGACCTGCTGCAAGTCGCGCAGCAGCAAATGCTCAATTGGAAAGCACCAGCCTGAAGTTGAGTGATCGGAACGCTTTTATGAACTCTGTGAGAGCGATCCGAAACTGTAATCAAACATCGGAGTAACCATGAGCAAATTCTTCGTTGAGCTGACGGAAGCATTATCGAAAAGTACTGGCAAGAACCGGGCTGACTCAAGGAAGCGCTAACGTTTAAGTGGCAGTATTCTAGCTATACGAACCAAAAACAGATGGAATAATGCCACTTAACTTCGTTTTTTCACGGGTCTTACGGCAAACAGCATCCTTCATCTTAAGTGCTATTATTTTGGCAGTTAAGGTTAAAAAATGAAGGAATACTGCCACATGGCCAAGAAAACAGCGCCGCTCTTGCCCTCTACTGCTCGACTTTTGGTCGACCTTGGTGAACGACTGAAGCTGGCTCGCCTACGCCGCAAATTGACGGCCAAGCAGGTCGCCGAAAGATCAGGCATGTCGCTGACAACCTTGCGCCATCTGGAGTCCGGAGGCTCAGGCGTAACCATCGGGGCCTACTTGTCGGTCATGCAAGTGCTGGGGCTGGAAAAGGACCTGAACAAACTGGCTGCAGCCGATGAAATGGGTCGCCAATTGCAGGATGCGCAGTTAATGCCTGCAACACGATCCGCAGCGAAAAAGCCCCAGCGAGTACGAGCAGTCAGTGCGGCAAAAAAGGGCGCATCCGAACACGTCGGGGCTTCAAACGTTATCGATGCCGCCACTACCACGAAAATTCCGGCTGACTTCCCATTCAACACACACTCACTCACCAGCCTTTTGAACACGAAGAAAAAGGCCGGCCCCCCAACAGGTGAAGAATGACGCTGATTGCTGTTTATGCAGACTGGGAATCCTTGAAAGGCGCCAGACGCCTCGGATTTCTACACGCAAGGAAAACACGCAACACCAACGTGTTCGAATTTGAGTACGACCCGAAAGCGCTGGCCGATCCCGAGTTGAGTTTCATAATTCTAGACCCGCGCATCGGCCCCTTCGAAGGCCGCCAATTCCCCGGCGAACATCAGAGCCGCTTCGGCGTCTTTGCAGACTCAAGCCCCGATCGTTGGGGCCAACTGCTGATGAAACGCCGCTTGGAAAGGGACATTCGCGACGGCTTGATCCTCAAAGACAGCAAGCTGTTCGAATCCGATTACCTGCTTGGCGTGCACGACCTGTTCCGTGTCGGCGCCCTTCGCTACAAACTCAATGACGAAGGTAACTTCCTCGACGACCGCGACGGCGTTGCCGCTCCACCCTTTGTCGAGCTACGCGCGTTAGAGCAGGCAAGTCTCGCCCTGGAAAACGATAGGGACAACACAGCCACCGAGGGCCGCGAATGGCTAAGAATGCTCATTGCACCTGGCGGCTCGCTGGGCGGCGCCAGACCGAAAGCCAGCGTCGTCGACGAGTTCGGCCAACTGTGGATCGCCAAATTCCCAAGTACGAGAGATGACTACGATGTTGGTGGTTGGGAATTTGTAGTAAACGCTTTGGCGGTCAACTGTGGTCTACGTGTTGCGACCGGCATGGCCCGACGCTACGCAAGCGATCACCACTGCTTCCTGGTGAAGCGTTTTGACCGAACCGAACGCGGCGGCCGACATCACTTCGCATCAGCCATGACCATGACCAACCGCGTCGACGGCGACGACGCCTCGACCGGCGCCAGCTATCTGGAGTTGGCAGAAGTCATCATGGAACACGGCTCAGACCCCAACACCGACCTCCGTGAACTCTGGTCGCGAATCGTCTTCAACATCCTGGTCTCCAACACCGACGACCACCTGCGAAACCATGGCTTTATTCTGGATCCTGGTCGGGGATGGCGGTTGTCGGCAGCGTATGACATGAATCCGGTGGCGCATGCGGATGGGTTGAAGCTGAACATCACGGATTCTGACAATGCGCTGGATTTGGAGCTGGCGAGGGAAGTCGCAGGGTATTTTCGGGTTAGCCGTGAGGACTCAACAGACATCATTGAGCGCATTCAAGACGTTGTCAGTCTTTGGCCGGAGATCGCTAGTGCGCTTGGGATGTCTAGACGTGAGCAGGAAAGGATGGCACCTGCTTTTCGTACCTTTTGATCACCCACAAAAAAGCCGCCCCAAGAGGCGGCTTTTTAATTTTCTACAACCCAACCTTACAACTTAGGCCCAGCAGCCTTGATCGCATCGCTCACTTCGAACTTCTTGAAGTTCTCGATGAACAGACCGGCCAGTGCTTTCGCAGCCTCATCGTATGCAGCCTTGTCAGCCCAGGTGTTGCGTGGGTTGAGCAGGTTGGTTTCAACGCCCGGTACGGCCAGTGGCACGTCGAGGTTGATGGTGTCGAGGTGCTCGGTGGCGGCACCGATCAGTGCGCCGCTCTGGATGGCTGCGATCACTGCGCGGGTGGTCGGGATGTTGAAGCGTTTGCCGACGCCGTAGCCACCGCCGGTCCAGCCGGTGTTGACCAGGTAAACCTTGGAGCCGAAGCCGCGGATGCGCTTGATCAGCAGTTCTGCGTATTCGCCAGCCGGACGCGGGAAGAACGGTGCGCCGAAGCAGGTGGAGAAGGTCGACTTGATGCCGCTGCCCGAACCCATTTCAGTCGAGCCCACCAGAGCGGTGTAGCCGGACAGGAAGTGGTAGGCCGCTTGTTCTTCGTTGAGGATCGACACTGGCGGCAGTACACCGGTCAGGTCGCAGGTCAGGAAGATCACAGCGTTTGGCTCGCCGCCGAGGTTGTGCTCGGAACGCTTGGCAACGTGCTCCAGCGGGTACGCGGCGCGGCTGTTCTGGGTCAGGCTGACATCGGCGTAGTCGGCGTGCTTGGCATCGTCGATGACGACGTTTTCCAGGACTGCGCCGTGCTTGATTGCTTTCCAGATGACCGGCTCGTTCTTCTCGGACAAGTCGATGCACTTGGCGTAGCAACCGCCTTCGATGTTGAAGACAACGCCTTCGCCCCAGCCGTGTTCGTCGTCACCGATCAGGTAACGGCTTTCGTCGGCCGACAGGGTGGTTTTACCGGTGCCCGACAGACCGAAGAACAGGGTCACGTCGCCTTCTTCGCCGATGTTGGCAGCGCAGTGCATTGGCAGCACGTCAGCGGCCGGCAGCAGGAAGTTCTGCACGGAGAACATGGCTTTCTTCATTTCACCGGCGTAACGCATGCCGGCGATCAGGACTTTCTTCTGGGCGAAGTTGAGGATCACGCAACCGTCGGAGTTGGTGCCGTCACGCTCAGGCACGCACTCGAAGTTGGCAACGTTGAGCACTTGCCATTCTTCACGGCCAGCCGGGTTGTACTGGGCCGGGTTGATGAACAGGCAACGACCGAACAGGTTCTGCCAGGCAGTCTGGGTGGTCATTTTCACGGCCAGGTAGTGATCTTCGGCCGCGCCTACATGCACGTGGGAAACAAAGTGCTCTTGCGCGTTGTTGAACGCCTCGACGCGAGCCCACAGCGCATCGAACTTGTCGGCCGGGAACTTGCGGTTGATCGGGCCCCAGGCGATAGCGGCCTGGGTGGAAGGCTCTTCAACGATGAAACGGTCGACTGGCGAACGGCCGGTACGATGACCGGTGCGAACGACCAGAGCGCCGGTATCGGCAAGCTCGCCTTCACCGCGGTTCAGGGCTTCTTTTACCAGATCATCAACACTCAGATCGGTGTACACGGCGTTATTGGCTTGCGTCATGAGGTTCCCCGTCGGCCAGTGGCCGAGTGTGCTCCAAACGTTTTGTAGTAGAAAGTCGTGCACTACTACCGCGAAAAAAGTGGGCCGGATTATGCCAGAAAAGCCCAAAAAGAGTAGGGTCCTCCCGTCGTAACGGCGAAATTCCGTCGTTACGCAGTGAATTTACCTGCGCTGAACCGTTTTAGTGCCGGGTATCTGACGGCGTGTCGACGCCCGCACCAGCGAACAATTGAGCGATATCGGCCGCATCGTAGACGTAACGCTCGTTGCAGAACTGGCAATCGATCTCGATTTTGCCGCCCTGCTCGGCCACCAGCGCCTGCGCATCTTCCAGACCCAGACTGACCAGCGCATTGCCCGAGCGTTCCCGCGAGCAGCTGCAATGGAAGCGCAGACGCTGCACATCGAACAGGCGCACTTGCTCTTCATGGTAGAGGCGGTGCAGCACGGTTTCGTTGTCCAGGCTCAACAGTTCATCGGCGGTCAGGGTACTGGCCAGCGCGGTGATGTGCTGCCAACTGGCGGCGCGGTCTTCTTCGTCCTTCAGACGGTCGGCCGGCAGTTGTTGCAGCAACAGGCCACGGGCACGACGGCCATCGGCGAACAACTTGAAGCGGGTGCCGACCTGTTGTGACATGACGAAATAGTTGGTGAAGCAATCGGACAGGGTTTCGCCGTCGAGGTCGACGATGCCCTGATAACGCTGGCCGACGGTCGGGTCGACGGTAAGGGCCAGGACGCCGTTGGGCATCAAGTCAGTGAGGGTCGCATCTGCCGCGATCTGGTCGGCGTGATAACGCGCCAGGCCACGGATCTCACGCTCGCTGGAGCACTCGATCATCAACATCGGGATCGGGCCTTCGGAGCGCGCCTGCAAAATCAGCAAGCCGTCGAACTTCAGGGTGCCTACCAGCAAAGAAGCGGCCGCCATCAATTCGCCCAGCAGTTGCGCCACCGGTTCCGGGTACGGGTGTTTGGCAAGAACTTCGGCGTAACTGCGCTCAAGCGCAACCAGTTCGCCGCGGGTGTCGCTGTCATCGAAGATGAAGCGTTGGGTGAAATCGGTATCCGTCAGGTCGGTCATAGGTTTGGGTATCTGAAAGTGATGACAAAATGGTTACAAAACGTGAAAATTTGCGTTTCTTGGCACCCTTTTTGGTGCCGACTGCTTAGCCATGGGAGGCATTTTATGAACAATCCGGGTTTGTTCCAATCAAGGTGGAACCTCGGCCGGCTGGTTCTGTGCAACGTAGTGCCATTAGCGCTACTGGCTTTCTGGTTATGGCCTACGGGCAACTCGCTGTGTGTGATTTTCGACGAGTGGCTGTTCCGCTCGCTCAATGCACCGCTGGCCAGCAACACGATATGGCTCCACATCTGGGCAATTGCAAGTCTGCGCCCGTTCGACATTGTGGTCGGGCTGATTCTGCTGATGCTGCTGATCAAGGGCGACTGGGTGTTCAAGGCGATTGATGTACGTCAGGCGTTTTTCGGTTTTTTCTCGATCCTGCTGTTGATGGTGGTGATCCGCGCACTATTTTCCAAATTCGCCGACCACATGGACTGGCAGCACAGCAGCCCGTCGATGGTGCTTGAAGGCGCCATTCACCTGAGCGACTACTTCCCGCATCTGGAGAAGACCTGGGAGCTGAAGGATCGCTCAAGCCAGAGCTTCCCCGGTGATCACGCTTCGGTGCTGTTGATCTGGGCATTGTTCATGGGCGTGTTCAGCCGCACGGCTGGCCAGTTCCTGACGATCTGGGGTCTGACCTTGCTGTTCATGCTGCCGCGACTGGTGGCCGGTGCGCATTGGGGTCAGGACGATTACATCGGCGGTGTGTTGCTGGCGGTGTGGGCGCTGGGCTGGGGTTACTACACGCCGTTTGCCCATCACGCGGCGAATTTCTGGCTGAAGGTGACTGCGCCGATCTTTAATCTGCTCGGCAAGCTGCCGCTGCTTTCGCGGATGAGTGTGGTGCGTAGCGCCTGATATCGCGTCGTCCATGGCCAGTGCTGCGCACTCGATTCGCCAGCAGGCTAGCTCCCACATTGGAATGGGATCTCCTCAGGGAGCTAGCCTGCTAGCGATGACGCATTACCGCCCTACTCGCCACTGCTGTTTCCACGAAACTTGAACAAGTCCCGCCGCTGTTTCTTGCTCGGCTTGCCGTCGGTGCTCACGCCCAACGCACCCGCCTTGCGCATCGCCGCAGCCGCTTCGCGTTTTTCAACACTCACCTCGGTTTCTGCATACAGCGTCTGTGCCTCAGGCGCGCCACGACGCACGATCGACAAGGCTTCGACCCTCACCGTGCGCACTTCGAAGCCGGTGCGGATCTCGAATTCATCGCCGATGCGTGGCTCTTTGCCAGGCTTGCAGCGCTCGCCTCGACAATGCACCTTGCCACTCTCGATCGCTGCTTTGGCCAAGGCACGGGTTTTATAAAAACGCGCTGCCCATAGCCACTTATCGAGACGGACCTTGTCGTCCTCTTCGCTTTTTTGTGCCATGGAATGTCCTCATTCTGAAATATTGGTGAACTGTACTACCGTTTCTGTCGTGTCATGAATTGCAGCATCCCGGATTACAATGCTTGCATTCCGGCGCCTGCTTCAGGGGCTGGTATTCCGGGCTGTAGAAATCTGTCGCCTTTTAACCCTTATTCTGCGTGAATACCGCGAATCCGGCCCCTGCGGGCTGAGCGGTTGTCACGGTTGAGCATTTTTTTGAAGACATTTGACCATTTGACCGTTGTCGGTCTGCGCGAGTGGGTGGCGCTCCCGGATTTGGGAGTCGCGGGCCTGCGCGCAAAAATCGACACCGGTGCCAGTACCTCCAGCCTGCATGCCACCGACATCGAGCCGTTTGAACGCGACGGCGAGAAGTGGGTGCGTTTTACCGCGCACCTGGGCACGGTGGTGCAGTTGCGTCATCGGCGCTGTGAAGCGCCACTGGTGACGCGCAAAACCATTAAAAGCTCCAATGGCCATGCCCAGGAACGCTATGTGATCAGCACGACGCTGGCGCTGGGTGATCGGGTCTGGCCTATCGAGTTCACTCTCGCCTGCCGCAAGTCCATGCGCTATCGCCTGTTGCTCGGTTCCAAAGCCCTGATCGATGGCCACCTGGTGGTCAATCCGGGCATCAAATATGTACAAGACAAGCCGGTGTTCCCGGTATCTACCTCCTCCACAGGTGTTGCATGAAGATCGCTGTGCTGTCGCGGAACCCGCGTCTGTATTCCACCCGTCGTCTGGTCGAAGCCGGCACCGAACGCGGGCATGAAATGGTAGTGATCGACACCTTGCGCGCCTACATGAACATTGCCAGCCACAAGCCGCAGATCCACTATCGCGGCAAACCGCTGGAAGGCTTCGATGCGGTGATCCCGCGGATCGGTGCGTCGGTGACGTTCTATGGCTGCGCAGTGCTGCGTCAGTTCGAAATGATGGGGGTTTTTCCGCTGAATGAATCGGTGGCCATCGCCCGTTCGCGGGACAAATTGCGCTCTCTGCAATTGCTGTCACGTCGTGGCATCGGTTTGCCGGTGACCGGGTTTGCCCACTCACCGGATGACATCCCCGACCTGATCGACATGGTCAATGGCGCGCCATTGGTGATCAAAGTGCTGGAAGGAACTCAGGGCATTGGTGTGGTGCTGTGTGAAACCGCGACCGCCGCCGAGTCGGTGATCGAAGCGTTCATGGGCCTGAAGCAGAACATCATGGTTCAGGAATACATCAAGGAGGCCGGCGGTGCGGATATCCGCTGCTTCGTGGTTGGCGACAAGGTAATCGCGGCGATGAAGCGTCAGGCCAAACCGGGTGAATTCCGCTCCAACCTGCACCGCGGCGGCAGCGCCAGTCTGATCAAGATCACCCCTGAAGAGCGCATGACGGCGTTGCGTGCGGCCAAGGTCATGGGTCTGGCAGTGGCGGGGGTGGATATCCTGCGCTCCAATCACGGGCCGCTGGTGATGGAAGTGAACTCGTCGCCGGGGCTGGAGGGCATCGAGACCACCACTGGCAAGAACGTGGCGGGGATCATCATTGAGCATCTTGAGAAGAATGGCGGGCCGAATATGACTCGGACCAAGGGCAAGGGCTAACCCCGGAAATATGTGGCGGCTGAGAGGCCCCCTTCGCGGGCAAGCCCGCGAAGGGGCCATCAGCCTCACCATAGATGTCAGTGTTTAAACAGCATCCCGCGGCAACATCAACCCAAGCGGCAACCTTACCCGCGCCTCCAGTCCACCACCCGACCGATTACGCAACTCAACATTGCCGCCATGCATCGAAGCAATCCGCTTCACGATCGCCAAACCCAATCCAGTACCCTTGCCGCCCCGCGCACGATCGCCTCGGGTAAACGGGTTGAAGATCGCCTCAAGCTCCGAAGGATCAATCCCCGCCCCCCTGTCCATCACACTCAGCACCACATACGGCGCACTGGTGTCACCGGACACATAAGCCGCGACTTCGACGCCGCTGCCGGCGTGATTCAAGGCGTTGCCGATCAAGTTGTTCAGCAAGCGCTTCATCGAAACCCGACGCAACGGAAACGGCGGAATCGGCTCCAGACGCAGGCGAACCTTTTCTTCACTCTGGTTATAGGGCGCCGCCACCTCACGTACCAGATCGCTGAGGTCCACCTCTTCCACCGACTCGTCCCGACCGTCGCGAATGAACGCGAGGAATTGATCGAGAATCGCGTCCATGTCTTCGATGTCGCGCACCATGTCATCGGTCAAGTCATTGCGGTCGCCCATCAGCTCGAGTGACAAACGCAATCGAGTCAAGGGCGTGCGCAAGTCATGGGAAACCCCGGCCAGCATCAGCTCGCGCTCACGCCCGGCCTGTTCGACGTCTTCGGCCATCTGGTTGAAGGCGCGATACACCTCGGTCATCTCGCTCGGCGTATCACTGATCGGCAGGCGCACACTGCGGCCCTGGCCGAGTTGCCGGGCGGCATAGACCAGGCGTTTCAAGGGCTGGTTGAGCTGGCTGACGAAAATCCACGCCGACGCCGTCGACAGCAAACCAATGGCCAGGAACCAGCCAAGCACGTTCCAGATTTTCTGGCCGCGCAGTGGATGCGGGTACAACGGCACTTTCAACCAGCCATCACCCAGGCTCGGCGCACGAACCCACAGCGCCGGCGGCGAGTGCATGCGTAATCGCACTTCCGTATCCGCGCCCAGCTCTGCCTGCATTTGCCGCTGGTAGATCTCGCTGTACGGCCAATGCTGTTCACCTTCCGGCACACCGGCCCCCACCACCCGTATCAGGGTCGCGGCATCAGCGATCTTTGCGCGATTTTCTTCGTCAGCGGCCCAAAAGGCACGCAGTGTCAGAGCGACACCGTGGCTGTATTGGCGATCCACCAGCACGTCCTCGTTCATCAACAGATAAACCAGGGTCAGCGCCTTGGAAAACAGCACGACGATGAGCACCAGCCAGAGGGTGCGGGAGAAAAAACTTTGGGGGAACCAGACGGGGGTTTTCATCAATAACCGCTACACACTTGCAGGGGCGAGCAATGCTCGCATATTGCAGATTGCGAGTCTGCGGGGATGGCCATTATGGCCAAGTCCCGACAGACCCGCTCCTACAAATCACCGATCACTTGGTGGCGGCGCCATCCGGTACGAACACGTAGCCAACGCCCCAGACAGTCTGGATATAGCGCGGTTTCGACGGATCAGGCTCGATCATCCGGCGCAGACGGGAAATCTGCACGTCGATGGAACGCTCCAGCGCATCCCACTCGCGGCCACGAGCCAGGTTCATCAGCTTGTCGCGGGTCAGTGGCTGACGAGCATTCATCACCAAGGCCTTGAGTACCGCAAACTCACCGGTGGTGAGCATGTGTACTTCGTCGCCGCGTTTCAGTTCACGGGTAGCCAGCGACAACACGTAATCACCGAAAGTGACGTTTTCGTCTTCGCTGCCCGGCGCGCCCGGTACCGGAGCGGCCTGACGACGCAGAACAGCCTTGACCCGCGCCATCAGCTCGTCCGGGTTGAACGGCTTGGCCAGATAATCGTCGGCGCCCAGTTCCAGGCCCTTGATGCGGCTCATCTCATCGCCTTTGGCGGTGAGCATGATGATCGGAATCTGGTTATTCGCTGCTCGCAGACGACGGCATGCGGTCAAGCCATCTTCGCCGGGCAGCATCAGGTCGAGAACGACCAGATTGAAGACTTCACGCGACAGCAGACGATCCATCTGCTCGGTGTTCGGTACGGTACGGGCACGATAGCCCTTGCTGACGAAAAAACGTTCCAGCAGGCTGCTCAGCCCCGGATCGTCGTCAACGATGAGAATTTTTTCGCCTTCAGCAGTTTGTGCAGTGCTGCTCATTGGATGCTCCTTTTAGCTCGGCGCGCATTATGGCGTAGCTGTCGTTATACGCACCGTGTGCATTGTTAGCAGATTTTTCCTTCACTGCCAGAAAACCGGGGTTTATGCCTACAGACTGCAACGCCCCCGAATGACAGAACGCTGGTTATAATGCGCGGCGTTTTGTGCCAGGCAACGTCTGAATCGTTACCGCAAGTGGCCGGTATTTTTTCCAGGTCAGCGCAGTAATTGTTCGATTTCACGGGTCAATGGGCTGCCTTTTGACCCAGGCAGCGGCCATCTTCATGCCGCTCAACCAGACTCCGGGCCTTTATTTCCGTGCCTGCGAGCCTGCTTTCACAATATGTCAGGTGGTTTTATGGACAGCATCAACAGCCGCATCGCCGAGGAACTCGGCGTACGCCCACAACAGGTCGAAGCGGCCGTCGCGCTACTCGATGAAGGCTCTACCGTTCCCTTCATCGCCCGTTACCGGAAAGAAGTCACCGGCAGCCTCGATGACACCCAGTTGCGTCATCTGGAAGAGCGCCTGCGCTACCTGCGAGAACTCGACGAACGGCGCATCAGCATCCTCGCCAGCATCGAAGAGCAAGGCAAACTCACCCCTGCCCTCGAGCGTGACATCAAGCTCGCCGACACCAAGACCCGCCTCGAAGACTTGTACCTGCCGTACAAGCAGAAGCGCCGCACCAAGGGTCAGATCGCCCTGGAAGCCGGCCTCGGCGATTTGGCCGACGGCCTGTTCAACGACCCGAACCTGACCCCGGAAGCCGAAGCCGCACGCTTTGTCGACGCCGAAAAAGGTGTGGCCGATGTGAAGGCTGCGCTGGAAGGCGCCAAATACATCCTGATGGAACGCTTCGCCGAAGACGCCAGCCTGCTGGAAAAATTGCGTAACTATCTCAAGCAGGAAGCGACCCTCAGTGCCCGTGTGATTGCCGGCAAGGAAGAAGAAGGCGCCAAATTCCGCGACTACTTCGAACACGACGAACCGCTGAAAAGCATGCCATCGCACCGCGCACTGGCGATTTTCCGTGGCCGCAACGAAGGCATCCTCAGCTCCGCGCTGAAAGTCGGCGACGAACTGCCGGGCACCATGCACCCGTGCGAAGGCATGATCGGCCAGCAATTCGGCATCCAGAACCAGAACCGCCCGGCCGACAAATGGCTCGGCGAAGTGGTGCGCTGGACCTGGAAGGTCAAGCTTTACACCCACCTGGAAACCGACCTGCTGGGCGAGTTGCGCGACGGCGCCGAAACCGAGGCGATCAACGTGTTCGCCCACAACCTGCACGACCTGCTGCTGGCTGCTCCGGCCGGTCCGCGTGCAACGTTGGGCCTCGATCCGGGCCTGCGCACCGGTTGCAAGGTGGCGGTGGTCGATTCGACCGGCAAACTGCTCGATCACGCCACGGTTTATCCGCACGTGCCGCACAACAAATGGGATCAGACCATCGCCATTTTGGCGGCCCTGTGCGCCAAGCACTCGGTTGATTTGATCGCCATCGGCAACGGCACCGCCAGCCGCGAAACTGACAAACTGGCGATCGAGCTGATCAAAAAATACCCAGCGATGAAGATGACCAAAGTCATGGTCTCCGAGGCCGGTGCATCGGTGTACTCGGCGTCGGAACTGGCTGCCAAGGAATTCCCGGATCTGGACGTGTCGATCCGTGGCGCGGTGTCCATTGCCCGTCGCTTGCAGGATCCACTGGCCGAGCTGGTGAAGATCGACCCGAAATCCATCGGTGTCGGCCAGTACCAGCACGACGTGTCCCAACTGAAACTGGCACGTGGTCTGGACGCTGTGGTAGAGGACTGCGTGAACGCCGTCGGTGTCGACGTGAACACTGCCTCCGTGGCGCTGCTGGCAAGGATCTCCGGTCTCAACGCAACACTGGCGCAGAACATCGTGGCGCACCGCGACGAACACGGCGCGTTCAAAACCCGCGCAGCGCTGAAGAAAGTCGCGCGTCTGGGCGAAAAAACCTTCGAACAGGCCGCCGGTTTCTTGCGCGTAATGAACGGCGACAACCCGCTGGATTCCTCGGCGGTTCACCCGGAAGCCTATCCGCTGGTGCAGCGCATTGCCGCTGAAACCGACCGCGACATTCGCTCGCTGATCGGCGATGCCGGGTTCCTCAAGCGTCTGGATCCGAAGAAATTCACCGACGAGACCTTTGGTCTGCCGACCGTGACCGACATCATCCAGGAACTGGAAAAACCAGGCCGCGACCCGCGTCCGGAATTCAAGACTGCCGAGTTCCAGGAAGGCGTCGAAGACCTCAAAGACCTGCAACTGGGGATGATCCTCGAAGGCGTCGTCACCAACGTGACCGCGTTCGGCGCATTCGTCGACATCGGCGTGCATCAGGATGGTCTGGTGCACATCTCGGCGCTGTCGGAGAAATTCATCAAGGATCCGCGCGAAGCGGTGAAGGCCGGTGACGTGGTGAAAGTGAAGGTCATGGAAGTCGATATTCCACGCAAACGCGTGGGCCTGTCGATGCGCATGGGCGACACCCCGGGCGAGAAGATCGATGGCGCCCGTGGCTCGCGTCCGGGCTCGGCACAACGCCAGCCTTCGAACAACGCGCCACGCAAGGAAACCGTCACCGCCGCGCCAGTGAACAACGCGATGGCGTCGCTGTTCGCCAACGCCAAGCAGTTGAAGAAACGCTGATGGAGATTCCGGCCGGGCTCGTCGAGAGCGCGTTTTTCAAGCTATTGGGCTGCCGCCTGCACAGCCTGGAAACCGGGGTGGCGCAAGTCGCCCTGGGGCTGGAACCCGAACTGCGCAACCGCGGCGGCAAATTGCATGGCGGCGCGCTGTTCAGTCTGGTCGATATCGCGATGGGGCTGGCCTGTTCCAGCACCCACGGTTTCGATCAGCAGAGCGCGACCATCGAGTGCAAGATCAACTACATCCGCGCCGTTTCCGACGGTGAGGTGCTGTGCACGGCGCGGGTGATCCACCCGGGCCGCCGCACGTTGGTGGTCGAAGCCGATGTGATGCAGGGCGACAAACTGGTCGCAAAAGCGCAAGGCACCTTCGCTGTCCTGTAGATGTTGTTCATCATTTTGAGTTAATTTCGGCGCAATGAATCCTGTAGGAGCTGCCGCAGGCTGCGATCTTTTGATTTTGTTTTCCAATAGCAAGATCAAAAGATCGCAGACTGCGGCAGCTCCTACAGGTTATGTGTGCGGCTGACCGGCTAGTAAAACCAGGCGAAAACGCCAGTTTCAACTTCACCCTTGTAGACCGTCTTGCCCACCCCCATATTGGGGCGACTGACGCGTGAAGGAATCCAAATTGAGCGAACTTCTCAACCGCCGCCTGGCTCTGCTCGGTGAGCGCGCCAACCTCTCTCTGCTCGAACAGTGCCTTCACGGTATCGAACGTGAATGCCTGCGCGTGACCAGCGAAGGTCGTCTGGCGCAAACGCCGCACCCGGAAGCCTTGGGTTCCGCGCTGACCAATGAACAAATCACCACCGACTATTCCGAGTCGCTGCTGGAATTCATCACGCCTGCCCTGCCCGACCCGGCGGACACGCTGGCGAGCCTGGACAAGATTCATCGTTTTGCCTACACCAAACTCGGCAGCGAGTACCTGTGGAGTCCATCGATGCCGTGCCCGTTGCCGGCCGAGGAAGACATCCCGATCGCCTATTACGGCACGTCCAACATCGGTCAGCTCAAGTACGTCTACCGCAAGGGCCTGGCCCTGCGTTACGGCAAGACCATGCAGTGCATCGCCGGGATTCACTACAACTTCTCGCTGCCGGAAAAACTCTGGCCGCTGCTCAAAGAAGCCGAGGGTTTCGTCGGCACCGACCGGGATTTCCAGTCGTCGTCCTATATCGCGCTGATCCGCAACTTCCGTCGTTACAGCTGGCTGCTGATGTACTTGTTCGGTGCTTCGCCGGCGCTCGACGCCGGTTTCCTGCGCGGTCGTTCGCATCAACTGGAACAACTGGACCCGGACACCCTGTATCTGCCGTACGCCACCAGCCTGCGCATGAGCGACCTCGGTTACCAGAGCAACGCCCAGGCCGGCCTGACGCCGTGCTACAACGATCTGGCGAGCTACACCGACAGCCTGCGCAAAGCCGTGGCCACGCCTTACGCGCCTTACGTTGAAGTCGGCACGCACAAGGATGGCGAGTGGGTTCAGTTGAACACCAATATCCTGCAGATCGAAAACGAGTACTACTCCAACATCCGCCCGAAACGCGTGACCTACACCGGCGAACGGCCGATTCAGGCGCTGGTGGCCCGTGGCATCCAGTACGTCGAAGTGCGCTGCCTGGACATCAATCCGTTCCTGCCAATGGGCATCGACCTCACCGAATCGCGCTTCCTCGATGCGTTCCTGCTGTATTGCGCACTGAATGACAGCCCGCTGCTGACCAACAATTCTTGCGGCAACGCAACGTCGAACTTCCTCAGCGTGGTCAAGGAAGGTCGCCGTCCGGGTCTGCAACTGCAGCGTGACGGTGAATCGGTCGAGATGAAGACGTGGGCGGCAGAACTGCTGGAGCAAATCGCTCCACTGGCAGCGCTGCTGGATCAAAGCCATGGCGGTGATGCGCACAGCAAGGCACTGGACGCGCAGTTGGCCAAGGTCAAAGACCCTTCGCTGACTCCGTCGGCACAGGTGCTGGCGGCGATGGCTGAACACAAGGAGAGCTTCGCGCAGTTCTCCCTGCGTCAGAGCCAGGCGCATGCCGAGTTCTTCCGTAGCGAGCCATTGGCGGCGGATGAGCAGGCGAAGTTTGAGGAGCTGGCACGTACATCTCTGGCGGCGCAAGCTGAGCTGGAACAGAACGAAGTGGGCGATTTCGACGTGTTTGTCGGGTCGTATCAGGCGAGTATTCTGGCGATCAGTAACTAAGCGTTGTCGATGAAAAAGATCGCAGCCTCCGGCAGCTCCTACAGGGTGTACGCCTATCCCATGCAGGTGCTGCCGGAGGCTGCGATCTTTTGATCCTTAGATTTTTCCGCTCATAAGCTCATTCTAAAAAGTTATTTATTTTTAGATTCTTAGATCATTTAGTCTCCTTTCACGCCGACGCTCGGTCGCCTGATATGGAGCTCTTCAATGAAACTGAATTTCCCGCTTCGCCTGCTGGCCGTGGCCTCTCTGGCTGCCGCGAGCTTCCTGGCGCAGGCTGCCGACCTCACTGTCGCTTACCAAACCACCGTTGACCCGGCGAAAGTCGCACAAGCCGATGGCGCTTATGAGAAGGCCACCAAAGCCGACATCAGCTGGCGCAAGTTCGACAACGGCGCGGACATCATCGCGGCCATTGCCTCCGGTGACGTGCAGATCGGCTACCTCGGTTCAAGCCCGCTGACCGCCGCGATCACCCGCAAAGTTCCGGTCGAAACGTTCCTCATCGCCACCCAGATCGGCGCCGCCGAAGCGCTGGTCGCCCGCGACGGTTCCGGCATCAAGACCCCGCAAGATCTGATCGGCAAGAAAATTGCCGTGCCGTTCGTGTCCACCGGTCACTACAGCCTGCTCGCCGCGCTGAAGCACTGGAACATCGATCCGTCGAAAGTCACCGTGCTCAACCTCGCGCCGCCAGCGATCATCGCGGCGTGGAAACGCGGTGATATCGACGCCACTTACGTGTGGGATCCAGCCCTCGGCGTGGCCAAGGAAAACGGCAACGTGCTGATCACTTCCGGCGAACTGGCCAAGTTCGGCGCGCCGACCTTCGATGCGTGGATCGTGCGTAAAGACTTCGCCGAGAAACACCCGGAAATCGTCACCGCGTTCGCCAAGGTCACCCTCGACGCCTACGCCGATTACCGCAAAGACCCGAAAGCCTGGCTCGCCAATCAATCCAACGTCGACAAACTGGTGAAGCTCTCCGGCGCCAAGGCCGGCGACATTCCATTGCTGCTGCAAGGCAACGTCTACCCACTGGCGGCGGATCAGGTCAGCGACCTCGGCGCGCCGACCACCAAAGCCATCACCGACACCGCCGCGTTCCTCAAGGAGCAAGGCAAGGTCGAAGCCGTACTGCCCGACTACGCGCCGTACGTCAGCGCCAAATACATCACCAACTGATCGGGAGTTAACCGCGATGGCCTTGCTACAGCTGGAGCGCATCAGCGCACAGTATCCCGGCAGCCCTGCACCGGTGCTGGCGGATATTTCTCTGACCCTGGGGCCTCAGCAAATGCTGGTCGCCCTCGGCCCGTCCGGCAGTGGCAAGACCTCGCTGTTGAACCTGATTGCCGGTTTCGTCGAACCGAGTGCAGGGCGCATCACCCTCGACGGCGTGCCGGTCAAAGGCCCGAGCGCCGAACGCGGCGTGGTGTTCCAGGACGACGCTCTGCTGCCCTGGCAGGATGTGTTGGCCAACGTGGCTTTCGGTCTTGAACTGGCCGGTGTTGCCAAGAACAAACGCGAACAGCGTGCCCGCGAGATGCTCGCGCTGGTCGATCTCTCCGGTTTCGAAAACCGCCGCGTCTGGCAGCTTTCCGGCGGCCAGAAACAACGCGTCGGCCTCGCCCGCGCCCTCGCTGCCGACCCGCGCGTGTTGCTGATGGACGAACCCTTCGGCGCCCTCGACGCCTTCACCCGCGAACAGATGCAGGAGCTGTTGCTGCAAGTCTGGCAACGCACCGCCAAACCGGTTTTCCTGATTACCCACGACATTGAAGAAGCGGTGTTCCTCGCCACTGATTTGATTCTGCTCGCGCCGAATCCGGGGCAGATCGTCGAGCGTCTGCACCTGGATTTCGGCCAGCGTTACGCCGCCGGTGAGTCCGCCCGCGCGATCAAGTCCGACCCGCGTTTTATCGAAACCCGCGAACACGTGCTGAGCAAAGTGTTCTCGCAACGCAGCGCCGTGCAACGGCAGGAGCGCGCATGAGCAGTTACGACGTTTCCGCCCCGGCGGTGAAAACCTCATCGGTGGCGAATCCCGTGCGCCGCAGCCTCAGCACCCGCTGGATCAGCCTGCTGACGTTGTTCGCCTTGCTGGCGGTCTGGTGGGCGGTGACCGCCACGGGATTGATCGAACCGCTGTTCCTGCCGCCGCCCTCCGCCGTGCTGCAAAAAGGCTGGTTGCTGGCGACCACGGGTTATATGGACTCGACCCTGTGGCAGCATTTGGGCGCGAGCCTGAGCCGCATCGGCCTGGGTCTTGGTTTCGCGATTCTGACTGCCGTGCCAGTAGGCATCGCTATCGGTGCTAATCGAATCGCCCGTGGCGTGCTCGATCCGCTGATCGAGTTCTACCGCCCTATCCCACCGCTCGCCTATCTGCCGCTGATCGTGATCTGGTGCGGCATCGGTGAGTTGTCGAAAGTGCTGCTGATCTACCTGGCGATTTTCGCCCCGATTGCGATTGCCACCGCGACCGGCGTACGCACCGTCGACCCGGCGAAATTGCGTGCCGCGCAGTCGCTCGGCGCCACCCGCGCGCAGCTGATTCGTCATGTGATTTTACCGAGCGCACTGCCGGACATTCTTACCGGTGTGCGCATTGGTCTGGGCGTCGGTTGGTCAACACTGGTGGCTGCCGAACTGATCGCGGCCACCAGCGGCTTGGGCTTCATGGTGCAATCGGCCGCGCAATTTCTGGTCACCGATGTGGTGGTGCTGGGGATTCTGGTCATCGCCCTGATCGCCTTCGCCATGGAAATGGGCCTGCGCGCCTTGCAGCGCAAACTGGTGCCATGGCACGGCCAGGCGCACTGAATAATTGCTATGTAAAGAACCCTGTGGGAGCGAGCCTGCTCGCGAATGCTGACTTTCTGTCGACATCTTTGCTGCCTGACACTCCGCTTTCGCGAGCAGGCTCGCTCCCACAAAAGCTAAATCCCGAATTCTAGAGAACCACCATGAGCAGCCTCAATATCACCCCGTTAAGCTCGGCCCTTGGCGCACAGATCAGCGGCGTCGACATCAGCCAGCCGTTGAGCCTGGAACACCGAGACGCCATCGAGCTGGCGCTGCTCAAGTTTCAGGTGCTGTTCTTCCGCAATCAGCCGATCGAGCCGGCGCAACAGGCGCGCTTCGCTCATTACTTTGGCGATCTGCACATTCACCCGATCTACCCGAACGTGCCGGAACAGCCGGAAGTGCTGATTCTGGATACCGCCGTCACCGACGTGCGCGACAACGCGATCTGGCACACGGACGTGACCTTCCTGCCGACGCCGGCGATGGGCGCGGTGCTCAGCGCCAAGTTGCTGCCGGAGTTTGGTGGCGACACGCTGTGGGCCAGCGGGATTGCCGCGTATGAGGCGCTGTCGGCGCCGATGAAGACTTTGCTTGAAGGGCTGACCGCCACCCACGATTTCACTCGATCTTTCCCATTGGAGCGTTACGGCAATACGCCCGAAGCGCTGGCCCAGTGGGAAGAGGCACGGCGCAAGAATCCGCCGTTGTCGCACCCGGTGATTCGCACGCACCCGGTGAGCGGACGACGTTCGTTGTTCGTCAATGAAGGCTTTACGTCGAAGATCAATGAGCTGTCGGAAACCGAAAGCGAGGCAATTCTGAAGTTTCTGTTCGCCCATGCGACGCGGCCGGAATTCACCATTCGCTGGCGCTGGCAGAAGGACGATATTGCGTTCTGGGACAACCGCGTGACCCAGCATTACGCGGTGGATGATTACCGCCCGGCGCGGCGGGTGATGCAGCGGGCGACGGTGCTGGGGGATGTGCCTTACTTTTAAGATCAAAAGATCGCAGCCTGCGGCAGCTCCTGCATTGGAATGCGTTTCTCTGTAGGAGCTGCCGCAGGCTGCGATCTTTCGATCTACTGATTACTCAGCGGTCGACGGCTTCTCCCACAGATTGATCCCACCCTCCTGGGCAAACCGGTCAATCTCCGCCAACTCTTCAGCACTGAAGCTCAAATTCTTCAACGCCCCGACGTTCTCGATAATCTGCTCCGGCCGGCTCGCGCCGATCAGTGCCGAGGTCACTCGTGGGTCACGCAGCGTCCAGGCCAGCGCCAGTTGCGCCAGGCTCTGACCACGACGCTTGGCGATCTCGTTCAAAGCGCGCACGTGAGCAATGTTCGCTTCGGACAAGTGCGAAGCCTGCAACGAACCACCGCCCGGACGATTGACCCGCGCATCCGCCGGCACGCCGTTGAGGTATTTGTCGGTCAGCAGACCTTGCGCCAACGGCGTGAACGCAATCACACCCGCGCCCAACTCATCGGTGGTGTCGAGCAGATCCTTTTCCACCCAGCGGTTGAGCAGGTTGTACGCCGGTTGGTGGATCAACAGCGGTACCTTCCACTCTTTCAGCAGAGCAGCCATTTCACGGGTTTTCGCCCCCGAATACGACGAGATACCGATGTACAACGCCTTGCCCTGCTGCACGGCGGTAGCGAGGGCGCTGGCGGTTTCTTCCAGTGGGGTGTCCGGGTCGAAGCGGTGCGAATAGAAGATATCCACATAGTCGAGACCGAGGCGTTGCAGGCTCTGGTCGAGGCTGGCCAGCACGTATTTGCGCGAGCCGCCGCCCTGGCCGTAAGGGCCGGGCCACATGTCCCAACCGGCCTTGCTGGAGATGATCAGCTCATCGCGGTACTGCTTGAAGTCTTCACGCAGCAGGCGGCCGAAGTTGGTCTCGGCGCTGCCGTACGGTGGGCCGTAGTTGTTGGCCAGGTCGAAGTGGTTGATGCCCAGGTCGAATGCGGTGCGCAGCAAGGCACGCTGGGTGTCGATCGGCGTGCTGTCGCCGAAGTTATGCCACAGCCCCAACGACAGCGCCGGCAGCACCAGACCGCTGCGGCCGACGCGGCGGTATGGGATGGAGTCGTAGCGGTTTTCGGCAGCGGTGTAAGTCATCGAATCCTCTCTTGTCTGTCTTTTAGTCATCTGCAACCGGACACCTTTGTGGCGAGGGGATTTATCCCCGATCGGCTGCGAAGCAGTCGTAAAACCAGCGCACTCGGTACATCAGGTTGACCGAAGCTTCAGGTCTTGGGGCGGTGCGACGGTTCGCTAAATCCCCTCGCCACAAAAGCTCTACCAATCATGCGAAGCGATTTACAGGTCGGGCCAGGCCCAGGTTCTCGCGCAACGTCCGGCCCTCGTACTCAGTTCTGAACAACCCACGCCGTTGCAGTTCCGGAACCACGCCATTGGCGAAGTCTTCGAGCCCGCCCGGCAAGTGCGGCACCAGCACGCTAAAAACCGTCCGCAGCGCCTTGTTCGAACCATTCTTGCAAACGATCAGCGATCTGCTCGGGGGTACCGACCAGGCTGTAATGCCAACGCCCGCCAGCAATTTTGCGACCGAGTTCAGCAAGGCTCAGGTTCTCCCTTCCTGCCAGTTCAGTGAGCAATTTCTGCCGGCTCTGTTGACCGCTTTCCGTCAGCGGCAACGCAGGCATCGACCCGTCCAGCGGATACTTCAACAAGTCGAAGTTGCCCAGCATACGCCCAAGCAAGGCGACGCCAACCTCGGGTTCGACCAATTGCTGAAACGTTTCACATTTTTCCTGCGCCTGGTCCTCTGTTTGCCCGACCACGACGAAAACCCCGGGCATGATCTTCAGCGAATCGGCACTGCGCCCGTACTGGGGCAAACGTCCTTTGAGGTCGGCATAAAACGCTTGGGCGCCGGTCCCGTTGTCCTCCCAACTGTCCCAGAGCCCGTTATCGAACGCGAAAGCACCTGACGAATAGGGCGGGGACTGAATTGGCTATGATCTAAAGGACACCGAGGCAGCCCATTCGCGGGCAAGCCCGCGAAGGCGGCGGATCAAGCACCGCATATCCCGAAGGCAAGTCTATGCACACCACCATCATCATCTTCTTCGGCCTGGTCCTGCTCGCCCTGATGCTCTACATCGGCGAGCGCATTGGCTTCAGTCGCCAGACCATGGCCTACGGCTTCGCCGCCCTGTGGCTGGCATTGACGGTGATTAATGGCGCGGTGGGAGTAGTGCATGCGGGCCAGCCGCTGGGTTCGGAAATAGCGATTGGCAGTGCGGTGTTCGGCGTGCCGATGGCGGCGATGGTGTTGTTCATGGTGCTGAGCGCCGAGTCGTAAAACGTCCCGGCGCTCAGCTCATGATCAACGCACCAGGTGCAGGAACTGCATGTGGCGCTCGTACTGGTCGAGGATGTCGTTGATGATCTGTTCCTTGGTGTAACCGACCAGATCGTAGTCCTGACTGCCCTCGCTCAAATGCACTTCGGCGCGGTAGTAGCGGCGGTTGTTGAGCTGCTTGGAGCCCATGCCGCCACGGGCGAATGACGGCGTGAAATAGCCGCGCATCTGCACCTGATAGATGAACGGATGCTGCTCGCCGTGGCCGATTTCCAGGCTGACGTTGTCATGCGCAGGATCCGGCTGGGTGACGACGTTCAGGCCTTTCTCGACGAACACCGCGGTCACTTCTTCAATCGCCGGGCGCACGGTGGTGTCCATGAAGCGGTACACCTCATCACGAGACGGGAAGTGCACAGCCTGACTCAGGCGCTGTCGCCAACCACCCGTGCCACGCCGCGCACCGGACACCGGCGCCAGCGAATGCAGTTGCGCGATCTGCTTCTGCGACTCCAGATAGAACGCCTTGTGCAGGCCCCACATCATCAGCAGCAGAATCAGCGAGAACGGTAACGAGGTCAGTACGACCGCCGACTTCAGCGCATCGATGCTCCCGGAGAACAGCAACGCACTGGTGATCAGCGCGGTCATCGCGCCCCAGAATACCCGCAGCCATTTCGGCCCGTCTTCGTCCGGGTTGCCGCCCTTGGCCGACAGTGTCGAAAGCACCACGGTGCCGGAGTCGGCGGAGGTGACGAAGAACACGAAGCTGATGAACACCGTCACAGCGATGACGGTTTTGCTCCACGGGTAGGTTTCCAGCAGCAGGTAAATGCTCATCGACGGGTTGTCGATGGCCGACATCCCGAGCGCGCTCATGCCGTGGTTGAGCACTTGATCCAGGGCGCTGTTGCCGAAGATCGACATCCACGCCAGGGTGAAACCGAGCGGAATCAGCAGCACGCCGAAGACGAATTCACGGATCGTGCGGCCACGGGAAATCCGTGCGATGAACAGGCCCACGAACGGCGACCATGCGATCCACCAGGCCCAATAGAACACTGTCCAGCCGCCGAGCCAGTCGCTCGGTTTGTCGTAGGCGTAGAGGTCGAAACTCTTCATCGGCAGGGCGCCGAGGTAGTCGCCAACGTTCTGGATCAGGGTGTTGAGCAGGTGCTGGGTAGGGCCGGCGAACAACACGAACAGCAGCAGCGCACAGGCCAGCAGCATGTTGATGTCAGACATCACCCGCACGCCTTTATCCACACCGGAAACGGCAACGATGATCGCCGCGCCCATCATCAGTGTGATCAGGCCGACCTGAATCCACTGGGTATGAGCGATGCCAAACAGGTAGTCGAGGCCCGAATTGAGGTGCAGCACACCGAAGCCCATGTCGGCGCCGAGACCGAACACCGTGGCGATGATGCCGAAGCCATCCACCGCGTAGCCGATGGGGCCGTTGATGCGTTTGCCGATCAGCGGATACAGCGCCGAACGCAGGGCCAGTGGCAGGTTATGCCGGTAGGCGAAGTACGCCAGGGCCATGCCGACGAAGGCAAAAACGCCCCAGCCGTGCAGGCCCCAGTGCAGAAACAGAACCTGCATCGCCTGACGCGCTGCATCCGCTGTGCCGGCCTCGCCTTGCGGCGGCTGGAGCATGTGGGTCAGCGGTTCGGACACGCAGAAGAAGAACAGCGTGATGCTGATCCCGGCGGCGAAGAGCATGCCGGCCCAGGACAGATAACTGAATTCGGGCTCGTCGTGGTCGGCACCGAGTTTTATCTTGCCGTAGCCGGATAACGCGGTGACCACCACGAAGACCAGATACAGCGTCATCGCGAGCATGTAGTACCAGCCGACCGTATTGGCCGCCCAGTTTTGCGCTTCCAGCAGCCAGGCACCGGCCTGTTCGGGCATGGCGATGACAACGAGACCAAACAGCAGAATGACCGTCGCGGCGAAGTAGAACACCGGCGGATTCATGCGCACCAGACCGCTGGCGGGGGTAGACGATGCACTCATGAAACATGCACCTCGAGGGGTTGAAACGTGGCTGAAATGATCGGACTCAGCAAAGGCAAGCCTCCTGTTGTGAGCGGGCAGCGAACCACCGGTTTAACTTGAATGAACGTTCAAGTTAAACATGGATAGTGCGCCAAGGACTAATCGCACGGCTAAGCGGTAGCTTTCCTACGCTAGCTCAAGGAGGGGTATGACGTGGGTTTGGGGCGATTCGTTCACTGGAGAATTGGCTGAATGCCATTATCTCGATACAACCTTAAAACATTCGCGAGCAGGCTCGCTCCCACTTTGGAATGCGTTCCACTGTGGGAGCGAGCCTGCTCGCGAAGAGGCCTGATGCAGCAACGCAGATTCAGAAACCTACTTCTGCGTCCCGTCATCATGCTGCAAATTGGCCTGAGTCAAATTGCACCCTGCCGGCACACTGCGGGTCAGCCAGACATTGCCGCCAATGGTCGAGCCCTTGCCGATGGTGATCCGCCCGAGAATCGTCGCCCCGGCATAAATCACCACATCGTCCTCGACAATCGGATGCCGTGGATGGCCCTTCTGCAACTGCCCGTCTTCATCCGCCGGGAAGCGCTTGGCGCCCAAGGTCACCGCCTGATAAATCCGCACGCGCTCGCCAATGATCGCCGTCTCGCCAATCACCACACCCGTGCCGTGATCGATAAAGAAACTGCGGCCGATCTGCGCGCCCGGGTGGATATCAATACCAGTGGCCGAGTGCGCAATTTCCGCGCTGATCCGCGCCAGCAACGGCAGCCCCGCGCGATACAAATGGTGGGCCAGACGATGGTGAATCACCGCCAGAATCCCCGGGTAGCACAGCAGCACTTCATCGACGCTGCGAGCCGCCGGATCGCCGTGGTAGGCCGCCAGCACGTCGGTGTCGAGCAGCGTGCGCAACCCCGGCAATGCCAAGGCAAAATCCTGAACGATCTGGATCGCGCGCGTCTCGACTTCGCTGTCGTCCTGAGCGCTGTGGCGGGCGACGTAGCGCAGCTCCAGCCGCGTCTGCGCCAACAGGGCGTTCAACGCCACATCGAGGGTGTGGCCGACGTAAAAGTCTTCACTCTCTTCGCGCAGATCCACCGGCCCCAGGCGCATCGGGAACAATGCGCCACACAGCGCTTCGAGAATCTCCGCCATCGCGGCGCGGGACGGCAGTTCGCGGCCACCCTGCTCGCCGGATGCCCGGCCATTCTGGGCACGCCACTGATCCCTCGCGGTGCGCAGCTGGCTGACGATGGTCTGCAATTGCCAATGGCTGGAACGCTCGCTCACGGTAAAGACTCCTCACGGGCGGCCGGACTGTCTGGCCGCGTCAACGGCGACCACTTTACGACATGCCTGCGAGGGCGAATTAAGAACCGATAGTGCTGGACTCAGTCCATTTGGCTATAAGCGATTCACGGTTGCCCCTGAAAAAGCGTGTGCCTATAGTCCGTTCAACTTCCTCCGCCAGTACGGACTCATGATCAAACAACAGCTTGACCGCTTTAGCCGCCTCGACCTGCTCGGCCACCCTACCCCTCTGGAAAAACTCGAGCGCTTGTCCACTTGGCTCGGTCGCGACGTGTACATCAAACGCGATGACCTGACGCCACTGGCCATGGGCGGCAACAAGCTGCGCAAACTCGAATACCTCGCCGCTGACGCGCTCGCGCAAGGCGCCGACACGCTGATCACCGCCGGTGCGCTGCAATCGAACCACGTGCGCCAGACCGCCGCACTGGCAGCCAAACTGGGTCTGGGCTGCGTGGCGCTGCTGGAAAATCCGCTGGGCACCGACGACAGCAATTACACCGGTAACGGCAACCGCCTGCTGCTGGATCTGTTCGATACCAAGGTCGAACTGGTCGACAACCTCGACAACGCCGACGAACAACTGGCCGCCCTCGCCGTGCGTCTGCGCAGCAACGGCAAGAAGCCGTATCTGGTGCCGATTGGCGGCTCCAATGCCCTTGGTGCGTTGGGTTATGTGCGTGCTGGTCTGGAACTGGCCGAGCAGATCAAGGACACCGGCCTCGACTTCGCCGCGGTCGTATTGGCCTCCGGCAGCGCCGGCACCCACAGTGGTCTGGCGCTGGCGTTAAGTGAGGCGTTGCCGCAATTGCCGGTAATCGGCGTGACCGTGTCGCGCAGTGAAGAAGCCCAGCGTCCGAAAGTGCAGGGCCTTGCCGAGCGCACAGCGGATCTGCTCGGCGTCGCGTTACCGGACAGTTTCAAGGTCGAATTGTGGGACGAATACTTCGGCCCGCGTTATGGCGAACCGAATGCCGGGACGCTGGCGGCAGTGAAGCTGTTGGCGAGTCAGGACGCGGTGTTGCTCGATCCGGTCTATACCGGCAAGGCCATGGCCGGGTTGCTCGACGGTATTGGTCGTCAGCGCTTCGATGAAGGCCCGATCATCTTCCTGCATACCGGCGGCGCGCCGGCGTTGTTTGCCTATAAGGATCTCCTCTGAAGAGATCGTTTCCACGCTTTGCGTGGGAACGATCAATATTCAAATAAGGAATAACATTTCAAATATTAAGTATTTTCACGTCTAACGCAGACATCTTATAGTCTCGCCGCAGGCGAATTTCGGGCGAGACGCATACGCTGGTTTAAGGCAGGATAGCGCTGTCGTTCAAATCACGAATTTGCCTACATTCCTTAAGCGTCTTCCATAAGAAAACACAGGGGCTTGTCATGAATTTTTCCGCACTACGTCGCACTCTGCTGGTCGGTTCGCTGGGTCTTGCGCTGAGCGCCGGCCTGATCGGTCAGGCAGTGGCCGGTGAGCAGTTGCAACAGATCAAGGACAAAGGCGTTATCAACGTCGGCCTGGAAGGCACTTACCCACCGTTCAGCTTTGTCGACGAGAACGGCAAGCTGTCCGGTTTCGAAGTCGAGCTTTCCGAGGCGCTGGCGAAAAAACTCGGGGTCAAAGCCAAGATCCAGCCAACCAAATGGGATGGCATTCTCGCCGCGCTGGAATCCAAGCGTCTGGACGTCGTGGTCAACCAAGTGACCATCTCCGACGAGCGCAAGAAGAAGTACGACTTCTCCGAACCGTACACCGTCTCCGGTATCCAGGCATTGGTGCTGAAGAACAAGGAAGCGGCACTGAACATCAAGACCGCTGCTGACCTGTCCGGCAAGAAAGTCGGTGTAGGTCTGGGCACCAACTACGAGCAGTGGGTCCGCGCCAACGTACCGGGTGCTGACGTGCGTACCTATGATGATGATCCGACCAAGTTCGCCGACCTGAACAACGGCCGTACCGATGCCATCCTGATCGACCGTCTGGCCGCACTTGAGTACGCCAAGAAAGCCCCGAAGACCGTAGCCGCCGGTGAAGCATTCTCCCGACAGGAATCCGGTATTGCCCTGCGTAAAGGCGAACCTGAATTGCTGGCAGCCCTGAATAAAGCCCTCGACGAACTGCGTGCCGACGGCACCCTTGAGAAGCTGTCCACGAAATACTTCAACGCTGACGTCACTAAATAATGGAAGTTGGATTTCAATTCGAAGCGCACTTCCCGCAGTTGAGCCAGCAAATCGCCGAAACCACTCAGCTGTTGCTGAACTCCGCGCCCTTCCTGCTCAAGGGCGCGTATTTCACGGTGATCCTCAGCCTCGGCGGGATGTTCTTCGGCTTGCTGCTGGGCTTCGGCCTGGCGCTGATGCGCCTGTCGCGCTTCAAATCAGTGAGCTGGCTGGCGCGCGTCTACGTGTCGTTCTTTCGCGGGACACCGTTACTGGTACAGCTGTTCGTGATCTATTACGGCTTCCCGCAACTAGGAATCGAGCTTGATCCGCTGCCAGCTGCGCTCATCGGTTTCTCGCTGAACATGGCCGCTTACGCCTGTGAAATCCTCCGCGCCGCGATCGGTTCGATCGAACGCGGTCAGTGGGAAGCCGCTGCGAGCATCGGCATGACCCGTGCGCAGACCCTGCGCCGGGCCATCCTGCCGCAGGCCATGCGCACGGCATTGCCGCCGCTGGGCAACAGCTTCATTTCGCTGGTCAAGGACACGGCACTGGCCGCCACCATTCAGGTGCCGGAACTGTTCCGTCAGGCGCAGCTGATTACCGCCCGGACTTTTGAAGTCTTCACCATGTATCTTGCCGCCGCGCTGATCTACTGGATTCTGGCCACGGTGCTTTCGCACTTCCAGAACAAGTTGGAAGAGCGGGTCAATCGGCACGACCAGGAGTCCTGACCCCATGATTGTCGTGGAAAAACTGACCAAGCAATTCAAGGGTCAGGTCGTGCTTAACGGCATCGACCTCGAGGTGAAGGAAGGCGAAGTGGTCGCGATCATCGGCCCCAGCGGCTCGGGGAAAACGACGTTCCTGCGCTGCCTGAACTTCCTTGAGGAACCCACCAGCGGCCGGATCAAGGTCGGCGATATCGAGATCGATACCAGCCGCCCGCTGAACCAGCAGCAAAGCCTGGTGCGCAACCTGCGCCAGCACGTGGGCTTCGTGTTCCAGAACTTCAACCTGTTCCCCCACCGCACCGCCCTGGAAAACGTCATCGAAGGACCGATCGTGGTCAAGAAGATGCCGCGCGAGCAAGCCATTGCCCTGGGCATGAAGCTGCTGGCCAAGGTCGGTCTCGCCGGTAAAGAGGACGCCTATCCGCGTCGTCTGTCCGGTGGTCAGCAACAGCGCGTGGCGATTGCCCGGGCGCTGGCGATGGAGCCGGAAGTGATCCTGTTCGACGAGCCGACTTCGGCTCTTGACCCGGAACTGGTGGGCGAAGTGCTGGCGACCATCCGGGGGCTCGCCGAAGAGAAACGCACCATGGTCATCGTCACCCACGAAATGGGTTTCGCCCGCGACGTGGCCAACCGTGTGGTGTTTTTCGACAAGGGCGTGATCGTCGAGCAAGGCGAAGCCAAGGCGCTGTTTGCCAACCCGAAAGAAGATCGCACTCAACAATTTCTCAGCAAGTTCCTGAATCACGCCTGAGAACTTCAAGAACTAGACATACCGACTTCCATGGATGGAAGTTACCTTTATCCCGCCCTCACCAACCCGACCAATATATACAAACAAAACATAATCAATGCATTACATATATATATGTTCTGCAACAGATGAAACTCGCCTGTCACCCGCATAACGCTGAATGCCTGCATTTAAATAAGTCCGTACACAAACCCTCAAAAAAGCCTGAGATCCGTGGCCTTATTCACCATAGCACCTAGGCATACGGCTTCGGCAATGTAGGAAAATTCTGATTAATCCGTAATTCACGAATTAACTAACAGCGTCTATTGACACCCCTCCCTGCACACTCTTATCTAGTCGCCAACCGGTACTACTTAGTTAAATCGACGCGCATATAACGTGAACAACTGTTCATTGCTTTATTGCCAGTTGATTCACAACTTTGTTCTTCCAGAAACGGACTTCGCTGCAAGGCTCCAAGGAGAGAAATCGATGACCCGCACTTCGCACACCCCCGAACTCGCAGCGCCGACCCTGGCACCCGCGCAAAAAACCGGCATCAACCTCGCTGCCGCCGCCCACCTGATGGTCGATGTGTCGCCCTACCCCGACATGGACTGCGGTGACCTGATCGAACTGTTCTGGAACAAATGCTATGTCGCATCAAAGGTGCTGACAGCCGAGGACGTCGGCACAACGGTAAGCCTGCGGGTGCCGGAGAGTTTTATTGCCGACGGCACCGCGCGTATCCACTATCGGGTGATGCAGGTCGGCCAGGGACCGGCGCTGTCGGCGGCGACCCGCGTACAGGTCAAGCTCGACTGCCCCGGTGGCCAACCTTCGGCAGTGTGCGCAGACGAAAACCAGCGACTGGCGCCGGTGACGATCCCCGACACCATCCGCCGTCAGGGCGTAAACCCCAACCAGATCAAACGCGGTGTGCCGCTGACCATCGAGCCTTACCTGAACATGGCCGAGGACGACGCCATCACTTTGCGCTGGGGCGACGTGCGCATGGATCTGGCGCCGATCACGGCAGCGGATGTCGGGCTGCCCATTCAGGTCTGGGTGCCGCCAGCGGTCATCGTCGAAGCCGGCGAGGATCTAAGGCTCGACGTGACCTATTGCATCCTCGACCGGGTCGGCAATAACTCGCGCTGGGCGCCGCCGCGAACGCTGAAGATCGGGTGTGTGAATCCTTATCTGAAGGTGCCGCTCAAACTCGAGTTCAAGGCTGCCGAGCCGCGCAAGCAATAGCACCCAATTCAATGTTGAGGAGAGCCTGTGGCGAGGGGATAAACCCCCTCGCCACAGGATCTCAAGAAACTCTTAACCATCAAGACAATGACCCCTTCTATACATATTCCTAAAAGTTAGTTTATTTAATTTTTATACACGCTTAGGGTATATACACCGGACCACCGGACATTCTTTCGTTCGCCGCACTTTCGCGGCGTTTTCATGAGATGTGAGGTAGGTAGTATGGTCCGGAACACAATCACCCCAGTGCAGATCGCCAGGGCATTGCGTGCAGCCAAGGAGCGGCACTGATGTCCAGTCTGGCCGATGCAAACGTCCAGTCTGATCTGGACATCGCCCCGTTGTTGTTGCCCGCGCAGGTCTTGCGCAACGACGCCCAAGCCATCAAGGCCGCCCATGAGCTGGCGCAAGTCGCCCGCGTGCAGGCCGCCAAACGCGACCGCCAGCGCAAGTTGCCGTGGTCGGAAATCGAACAGTTCACCCGCAGCGGTCTGGGCAGCATTGCCATCCCGCGCGAATACGGTGGCCCGCAGGTTTCCTTCGTCACATTGGCCGAGGTCTTCGCGATCATTTCCGCCGCCGATCCGGCGCTGGGACAGATCCCGCAGAACCAGTTCGGCATCATCAATCTGGTGCTCGGCAGCGCGACCGAAGAGCAGAAACAACAGCTGTTCCAGAGCGTGCTGGAAGGCTGGCGCATCGGCAATGCCGGCCCTGAGCGCGGCACCAAAAACACTCTGGAACTGAAAGCGCGAATCACCGCAGACGGCGATGACTACGTGATCAACGGCCAGAAGTTCTACTCCACCGGCGCGCTGTTTGCGCACTGGGTCGCAGTCAAGGCGCTCAATGAGGATGACAAGCAAGTGCTGGCCTTCGTCCGTCGCGGTACGCCGGGTCTGCGCATCGTTGATGACTGGTCGGGCTTCGGTCAGCGCACCACCGCCAGTGGCACGATTGTGCTGAACAACGTGCGCGTCGAGTCGAGCCTCGTCGTCGATAACTGGAAGATCAACGAGACGCCCAACACCCAAGGCGCCGTGTCCCAGCTGATCCAGGCTGCCATCGACGCCGGGATCGCCCGTGGCGCCATTGACGACGCCATCGAATTCGTCAAAACCCGCGCCCGTCCGTGGGTCGACGCCAAGGTCGAACGCGCCAGCGATGACCTCTACGTGATTGCCGATATCGGCAAACTGAAAATCGAGCTGCACGCCGCCGAAGCGCTGCTGCGCAAGGCCGGGCAAGTGCTCGATCAGGTACACGCCGCGCCGCTCACCGCCGAGTCCGCCGCCCGCGCCTCGATTGCCGTGGCCGAAGCCAAAGTGCTGACCACCGAGATCTCGCTGCTGGCCAGCGAAAAGCTCTTCGAACTGGCCGGCAGCCGCGCGACCCTCGCCGAATTCAACCTCGACCGCCACTGGCGCAACGCCCGGGTGCACACCCTGCACGACCCGGTGCGCTGGAAATACCACGCGGTCGGCGCCTATCGCCTGAACGGCACTTTGCCGGCTCGCCATTCCTGGATCTGACCAGACCTCTGGAGAAACCTATGCCTTTTTCCCATCCCGTCGCGGTCATCACCAGCGATGAGCAAGCCCTGATCGTTGCCAGCGACCTGGCCGAAGATTTCAAACGTGACAGCGCCATTCGCGACCGTGAACGTCGCCTGCCGCTGCCGGAACTCGACGTGTTTTCCCGCTCGGGCCTGTGGGGCATCAGCGTGCCCAAGGAATACGGTGGCGTCGGTGTGTCCAACGTAACCCTGGCCAAGGTCATCGCCCTGATCGCACAGGCTGACGGCTCTCTCGGGCAGATTCCGCAGAACCATTTCTACGCCCTCGAAGTGCTGCGCGTGAACGGCAGCCACGCGCAGAAACAACGGCTGTACGCCGAGGTATTGGCCGGCCAGCGCTTCGGTAATGCTCTGGCGGAACTGGGCACCAAAACCGCCCACGACCGTGTCACCAGCCTCAAGCGCGATGGCGATGGTTATCGCATCAATGGGCGCAAGTTCTATGCGACCGGCGCAATCTACGCGCAGCGCATTCCAACTTCGGTGGTCGATGAAAACGGCGTGCAGCAACTGGCCTTCGTCCCTCGCGACAGCAAAGGCCTGACCGTAATCGACGACTGGAGCGGCTTCGGCCAGCGCACCACCGGCAGTGGTTCGGTGGTGTTCGAGGACGTGTACGTCGCCGCCGAAGACGTGATCCCGTTCCAGAGCGCCTTCGAACGTCCGACCACCGTTGGCCCGCTGGCGCAGATTCTTCACGCCGCCATCGACACCGGCATCGCCCGCGCCGCCTACGAAGATGCCCTGCACTTCGTTCGTAGCAAAACCCGCCCATGGATCGACTCCGGCAACGACAAAGCCACCGAAGACCCGCTGACACTGAAAAGCTTTGGCCACCTGAGCATTCGCCTTCACGCCACCGAGGCGCTGCTGGAACGCTCCGGCGAATTCCTCGACAAGGCTCAGGCCGAGACCAATGCCGAAACCGTCGCCGCCGCCTCGATTGCCGTGGCTGAAGCGCGGGCCATCAGTACGGAAATCTCCCTCGCCGCCGGCAGCACCTTGTTCGAACTGGCCGGCAGCCAGGCCACCCTGGTCGAGCACGGCCTCGACCGTCACTGGCGCAACGCCCGGGTGCACACCCTGCACGACCCGGTGCGCTGGAAGTATCACGCGGTGGGCAATTACTACCTCAACGATGAAAACCCGCCGCTGCGGGGGACCATCTGATGACGAAGAAAAAAATCCTGCTCAATGCGTTCAACATGAACTGCATCGGCCACATCAACCATGGCTTGTGGACGCATCCGCGTGATACCTCGACGCGCTACAACACCATTGAATACTGGACCGAACTCGCGCAGTTGCTGGAGCGCGGGTTGTTCGACGGCTTGTTCATCGCCGACATCGTTGGCGTGTACGACGTCTATCAAAACTCGGTGGACGTCACCCTGAAAGAGTCGATCCAGTTGCCGGTCAACGATCCTTTGTTGCTGGTTTCGGCGATGGCCGCAGTCACCAAAAACCTCGGCTTCGGCCTGACCGCCAACCTCACTTACGAGCCGCCGTATCTGTTCGCCCGACGCATGTCGACGCTCGATCATTTGAGCCGTGGTCGCGTCGGCTGGAACATCGTAACCGGTTATCTGGACAGCGCCGCCAAAGCCATGGGCCTGCGTGAGCAAGTCGAGCATGACCGTCGCTACGATCAGGCCGAAGAGTACCTGCAAGTGCTCTACAAACTCTGGGAAGGCAGTTGGGAAAACGGTGCGGTGCTCAACGACCGCGAACAGCGCATCTATGCCCAACCGGAAAAAGTGCACAAGGTCGAGCACACGGGCGAGTTCTATCAGGTTGAGGGTTATCACCTCTGCGAACCGTCGCCGCAACGCACGCCGGTGCTGTTTCAGGCGGGCAGTTCCGATCGCGGTCTGCTGTTCGCCGGGCGTCACGCCGAGTGCGTGTTCATCAGTGGCCAGAACAAACCGTCGACCAAGGTTCAGGTGGACAAGGTTCGCGCCAGCGCCGTCGAGGCCGGGCGTAACCCCGAGGACATCAAGGTGTTTATGGGCCTCAACGTGATCGTCGGCGAGACCGAGGAAGCCGCGTGGGCCAAGCACGCCGAGTACCTGAGTTACGCCAGCGCCGAGGCGGGTGTTGCGCATTTCTCGGCGTCCACTGGCATCGACTTTTCGCAGTATGAAATCGACGAACCGATCCAGTACGTGAAGAGCAACGCCATTCAGTCCGCGACCAAGAATCTGCAGAACAACGACTGGACCCGACGCAAATTGCTCGACCAGCACGCCCTCGGCGGGCGCTACATCACCGTGGTGGGTTCGCCGCAGCAGGTGGCGGATGAACTGGAATCGTGGATCGCCGAAACCGGCCTCGATGGTTTCAACCTGACCCGCATTGTCACCCCGGAAAGCTATGTGGATTTCATTGAATTGGTGATTCCTGAGTTGCAACAGCGAGGGTCGTACAAGACCGCGTATGACACCGGCAGCTTGCGCGAGAAGTTGTTTCACGGCGAGGCGCACCTGCCCGTGCAACACACCGGCTCCGCGTTTCGCCGCTAAAAGCATCGCGAGCAGGCTCACTCCTACAGGGGAACGCATTCCGAATGTAGGAGTGAGCCTGCTCGCGATGAAGCCATAACAAACACCACACATTTCATGCACTGACTGGAAAAACCACCATGACCCAGAAACGCCTGTCCCGCCCAGTCAAAGCACTGGCCCTGGCCCTCGGCCTGTTCAGCTCGGCCGTGTTCGCCGCCGACGCTCCGCTGAAAATCGGCACCACCGCCGCCTTCGCCATCCCGCTGGAAGCTGCCGTCGAAGAAGCCAACAAACAGGGCCTGAAAGTCGAACTGGTCGAATTCACCGACTGGATCGCGCCGAACGTCAGCCTCGCCGCCGGCGACATCGACGTGAACTACTTCCAGCACATCCCGTTCCTGGAAAACGCAAAAGCCGCTGCCGGTTTTGATCTGGTGCCATTCGCCCCGGGAATCATCAACAACGTCGGTCTCTACTCAAAGAAATACAAAAGCTTCGACGAGCTGCCCGAAGGCGCCAGCGTCGCCATCGCCAACGACCCGATCAACAGCGGTCGCGGCCTGCAACTGCTGGCCAAGGCTGGTTTGATCACACTGCAACCGGGGGTCGGCTACAAGGCCACCGAAGACGACATCGTCGCCAACCCGAAGAAAATCAAGATCCTCCAAGTCGAAGCCGTGCAACTGGTTCGCGCCTACGACGACGCGGATCTGGTGCAGGGCTACCCCGCCTATATCCGTCTGGCAAAGACGTTCGATGCCGGCTCCGCGTTGCTGTTCGACGGCCTTGATCACAAGGAATACGTGATTCAGTTCGTGATCCAGCCGAAGAGCAAAACCGATCCGCGCCTGATCAAATTCGTCGACATCTATCAGCATTCGCCGGCCGTTCGCGCCGCATTGGACAAGGCCCACGGCAAGCTGTACCAGGCCGGTTGGGAAAGCTAAATGACCGCTGCCATCCAGCGGCGACCGGAAACTCCGGAGCCACACAACGCCGAACGTACAGAACTGCATCCCGAGCTGAACCGCGCCCACGTGCGCTTCATCGGCCTGGGTAAAACCTACAACGGTCGACAAGGCCCGGTCGCCGCCCTGCAAGGCATCGACCTGGCGATCCAGCGCGGTGAAGTGTTCGGCATTATCGGCCGTAGCGGCGCCGGCAAGTCGTCGCTGATCCGCACGATCAATCGCCTGGAGCAACCTACTTCGGGTCGGGTGCTGATTGATCAGGTCGATATCGGCGAATTCGATGAGGACCGTTTGGTCGCCTTGCGTCGACGAATCGGCATGATCTTTCAGCACTTCAATCTGATGTCGGCGAAAACGGTTTGGCAGAACGTCGAACTGCCACTGAAAGTCGCCGGCGTGCCGAAAGAGCAACGCGAGAAAAAGGTTCGCGAACTGCTCGAACTGGTCGGCCTGCAAGCCAAGCACAAGGCCTATCCGGCGCAGCTTTCCGGCGGCCAGAAACAGCGTGTCGGCATCGCCCGCGCCTTGGTTCATGACCCGGATATTTTGCTCTGCGACGAGGCCACTTCCGCGCTCGACCCGGAGACCACACAGTCGATCCTCGGCCTGCTGCGCGAGATCAACAAGCGTCTGGGGCTGACCATTGTGCTGATTACGCACGAGATGGCGGTGATCCGCGAAATCTGCGACCGCGTGGTGGTCTTGGAGCACGGGCACATCGTCGAGCAGGGCCCGGTGTGGGAAGTGTTTGGCAACCCGCAGCATGAGGTCAGCCAGACGTTGCTCGCGCCGCTGCAACACGCGCTGCCGGAAGAGTTGCAGAGCCGCTTGCACGCGCAATCGCCCACCTCCGAGGCAGCTGTTGTCCTCCGTTTGCAATTCACAGGCAGTGCCAGTGATGAGCCTGATCTGGCGGCATTGTTCGCCGCCCTCGGTGGGCGAGTGAAACTGCTCCAGGGCGGTGTGGAGCGGATTCAGGGCCATGCGCTTGGGCAACTGCTGTTGGCGGTGAGCGGATCGGTGGTGAGTGTCGAGCAATTGCGTGAACGTGCCGGGCAATGGGCGCAACGGGTGGAGGTGCTGGGCTATGTGGTTTGAACGTTTGCTGCAAGGTTTTATCGACACATTCCTGATGGTCGGCGTGTCGTCGCTGATTGCATTGCTGGTGGGGATTCCCATGGCGGTGATTCTGGTCACCAGTGACAAAGGCGGGATTTACGAAGCGCCGCTGCTGAACCGTGCCTTGGGCGCATTCGTGAACCTGTTTCGCTCGATCCCGTTTCTGATTCTGATGGTCGCGCTGATTCCGTTCACCCGGATGATCGTCGGCACCACCTACGGCGTGTGGGCCGCTGTGGTGCCGCTGACCATCGCCGCCACGCCATTCTTTGCGCGAATAGCCGAAGTGAGTCTGCGCGAGGTCGATCACGGTCTGATCGAAGCCGCGCAAGCCATGGGTTGCCGGCGCTGGCACATCGTCTGGCATGTGCTGTTGCCGGAAGCACTGCCGGGGATTGTCGGCGGTTTCACCATCACGCTGGTGACGATGATCAACTCCTCGGCCATGGCCGGCGCAATCGGCGCCGGTGGCTTGGGCGACATCGCTTATCGCTACGGCTATCAGCGTTTTGACAGCCAGATCATGCTGACGGTGATTGTGCTGCTGGTGGCGTTGGTCGCGGTGATTCAGTTGGGTGGTGATCGGTTGGCCCGCGTATTAAATAAACGCTGAAGAAGATCAAAAGATCACCCATCTCAATCCTCGATCAGGCTGTCTAGCCAGGCGTATTCAGTTTTGTTTTCGTGCAGCGTTTGCATGCTTTTTGCCGCACAAATCAGGCTGTCGGCATTGTTCGCCGCCAGGTGTGCACGCAGCTTCGGATTGGCGTTGAACAGGTCAACCGCCGCCTGAAGGTCGAGATCGTCGCCGATTCCCAGGTAATCGCTGACACCGATCAAAAAGGCATCGTGTTCATCCGAAAAAGACCTCAGATAATCGACCGTCAAGCCGCCGCGCATGATGGCTTCGGAGACACCGCGCTCCGGATCGTCGTAAACGGTTAACGAATCACAATCCAGCAGACGGCCCAGACGGCCGTCCAGATAGAAGTAATCCGCCGCATTGGGCCCGATGGCCTGGAAACGGTCGATTCTATTGGTGTGCAACATTTCATGGCCCAACGACAGGCTCAATACACCCCGTTTCATGTATTTGCGATTGATGAAAAGCCGACCATGAAAATCTCTTTTGTACATCCAGGCCGCACTATTGCTGTCCGTATCAACTCCGAGGAATTTCTCATCCCCCCAGCTCCCTTGATACTCCTTTGAGAGCACCAGGCCGCGCGCGACAGAATCGGCAAATCGCTGCGTTACGCTCGAGTGCTCGGCGCCAAAGAAGCTTTCGTACACTGCGTCGGCGTCGCGGTATTTCAGGGCAATGGCGTGACCGGCATCAGCGAAGATACCTTCGACCGCTTTCAGCTCCGAGCGAATGATCGCCGCCTGTTCCGGCGAGAACTGCTTCAACCCGCGTGCGACCAGCGTGCCCTCCTGTGCCGCCGTGTACTCGAACGAGTCATCGTTACCGGTATGAACCCGGTTTTTTTGGGCGTAGTCCTTTCTGACATCGCGTATGAGCTGATCTCTATCGATATCAATCACTGTGCCCGGATCGGGCAAAGGCCGGGGCCGTTCGAGTCCCCAGATCTTGCTGCGCGGATCAAAAAACAGCGCCGGACCCAGCGCTGCCGATTCAGAGGCCAGCGCTGCCCGATATTCACCGGCGATGCCGGTTTCCCGAACCAGTACGATCTCGCCGGGCGCGATATCGACGTAATTTCGGTTCTTGAACACCCTGAGGCCCTGAGCATTGGCTGCGGGCAAGTTGGCCGGCGCTCTCAAGCTGTAGCGCTCAAGTGTTTTGATCGTCGGATGCAGGGGCGTGACCTGAGCAGAATGCAACGGAGTAATCATGATGACGGAGGGCGACGGGTCAGCAGGCGAAACCGCCTCCATGCCTGACAGGTCCGCGTCAGGGCGGTGAATCTTCACCGGCGCCCCGTCGCCGGATGGCGTACTGCCGGCTCTTTTACGGGTTGGCGTTGTATCCGTCGAATGACGGAGGGTCGACGAAGTGGAGCCAGGTTTGCGAACAATGCCCATGAAAAATCCTTTTTTTGAGTGAGTCCCCCTGAAGAAAAAAACAGGGCAGACATCGCGACAGTCGTCTATCGCGCAGGCGTCATTACATTCCGGAGCGAACCGCAGAGTGCGGTACATATGTATTGCACAGTCGGTGGGGTTTTATGCTTTGGCGTGAGGAGCGATTCACACCGAAAAGGGAAAATTTCGTACAGGAAAATCAGAGCGCCTACAGGCCTGTTCCCTTTCCTTTGCAGGACATTTTCCTAGATCATTCCGAGCGCTTGCGCCTGCCAAATCCGATGGCGGGTCTCGGCCCGTCACGGCTCATCAGTGATCGGGTTTAGTCGCCCGGATTCTACCGGGCGCACAGCGCCACCTTATCTCAGGTGATTTCTCCTGCCTGAACGTTATGGCGGCTGTGCGCGGGGCACCTTCGGGTATACCGGTTTTCCTATTGACCGGCCTACTACCTGCGTGCAGCCGCCGCCCAATCATTTCCTTTCATGGCGTATATTCGCCAAACCTCAATTGCCCCACGCAGCCCAATCATGAAACAGACCCCCACCGACCTCGAACAGATCACCGCCACCACCCTCGCCCACTACAACTCGGTGGCCGAGGACTTCCGTGAGGGTACCCGCGATCACGATGTCAGCCAGAACATCGACGCGCTCTTGCGGCACATACAGGGTGCAGCGCCGTTCAGCATTCTTGATTTCGGCTGTGGGCCGGGGCGGGATTTGCAGGCGTTCACGCGTATGGGCCACGTCGCGGTCGGCCTCGACGGCTCGGAGAAGTTTGCGCAGATGGCGCGCGAGGACAGCGGCTGTGAAGTGTGGTGCCAGGATTTTCTCAAGCTGGATCTGCCCGAAGAGCGCTTCGACGGGATTTTCGCCAATGCCGTGTTGTTTCATGTGCCGCGACAGGAATTGCCTCGGGTCTTGCAGCAACTGCGCGACACGCTGAAACCCGGTGGCGTGCTGTTCAGCTCCAATCCGCGTGGGGATAACCAGGAAGGCTGGAACGGGCCGCGTTATGGCTCGTATCACGATCTGCAAACGTGGCGCGATTTGTTGAACGCTGCGGGGTTTGTCGAGCTGGAACATTACTTCCGTCCGGCAGGGTTGCCACGCGAACAGCAGCCCTGGCTGGCCAGCGTCTGGCGCAAGGTCTGAGTCAGAGCGAGGTCTGCACCCGATAGTGGCTGACCGTTCCGTCAGGCATGAGCACAGTGATGCTTTCGCCCGGCAAGGTTCGGCCATCCACGTCACGCGCGGCTTGATCGAAGTTGGCCAACAGTCGGGTGCCATCTTCAAAGGACGTCTGCTGAACCCGTCGATCCTCGCTCAACCATTGGAAACCGGTGAGTGCCTGCGTCGCCAGGCGCTCATGCAGCGGGCGGAAGAACGCATCCTGACGCGCAATCAACGGCAAGCGTTGCGCAAGCGTCGCCGCGCTCAGGTGATACAGCGGCGGCACGTTATAGAGCAATTGCGTGAGCTCGTTTTCCACCCTGACATTGCTCAGTTTCAGGCTGTCGAACAGCCAGTGATGACTGGTGATGACCGAACCGTGAAACACCGCCTGGTACAGCGGCAAACGGCTGGCCGGATCAAAGTGAATGCGCCGGTAAGGCTCTTTCATCGGCACGGGTTTGAAGAACACGGCCGGTTGCTCGGGCGGATACCAGTTGCCGGTGAAGTATTCGGAATCGGGATTCTTGCTCATGTCGGCGTCACCCCAACCGATCACCGGCGTCTGCATGCCATGGGCGAACAGCACGCCCTGCGCCGTCGTCGCGTTGCCGTCCTCGGAACCGCTGGGCAGTTGCAGCGTTTCGTTGATCCAGCGTGAGGCCTGAACGTTACCCTCAGCGTTTTGCGCCTGAGTCATGGTCGAACCGGGCCGGTAGCTGTCGAACAGCATGCCAGCAGCATAGGCATCGAGGAACCAGCTGTTGAACCCGGCGGCGGTGCTGATGGCTTTGATGCGTTTCTCCAGCAACGGGCGCACGCAACGTGGATCAGTGTAATGGCCCGACTGCTGAAAGCCGGTTTTGGCCACGCCGCTTTTCAGCACGATGGCGCAGTCCACATTGGCCTTGTCACCCAGGTGCGCGGTGGTCCAGTCGGGGTTCTCGGCACGGCTCAGCGCCGTTTCGTAAGAGTCATACGGCGCGATCAGATACCCCGCCGCCACGCCTGCGCGAACCGCCTCCGGATGCCAGAGCCCGCCCTCCCATCCATCGCCGAGTCCCAGCCACAAGCGCGGCAGCCCGGTGCTCTGCAAATGCTTGAAGGTATCGAGTGACAAGCTGCTGCCCCACTGCTCGGGAGCAGCAGTCAAGGCGCCAGCAAAGTCGGTGGCCAACTGCCCGCGCAATGCGGTGTAGCCGCTGACCAATGCCTGCATGTCCGGCACCGCTCGAGCCTGCCAGGTTTTGCGCGCCTGAGCGGCCAGCGAGCGGTTGAGACCGCGCAACAGCACGGTTTGCTGATAGCTATTGGGCACCGATACGGTGGCGAGCGTCTGCACGGTTTCACGATCCATACCAGCACGCAGCGCAGTGGCAAGCTCAGTCTGTCCACGCAATTTGCCGAGCAGCGCCCGCCAGTTGCGCACATCTTTTTGCCCCAACAGATCATTGCCCCAGAGATAGACATGACTGGCGCCCAGCAACTTGCGCGCCTGTGGGGTTTTTTCGAGCTTGCTGCTCAGGGTTTCGAAACGGCCGTTATCGATCAGCCATTGCCGATAGCGCTTAGCGCCGGCCAACGGATCGGCGTCGCCCAGAAACAGGCTGAAGGTCAGCGGCGTCGACGGTGCGAGTGACGTGAATTGATGCCGCGCCGCCAACGCCAACGCGTCGCCGTCAGCGCTGAACTGCAGTTGGTTGTTGTAAGGATTGCTCAGCAACCAGCTAAGGCTGAAACCCTCGTGCTCGACACCCCACAGCGGCAGGCTCAGATCCTGAGTGCTGTCGAACGCACCCTGATCCACCAGAAACGCCTGCCACAGCGGATCGCCTCGGGGCACGTAATGCCCTTCGGCGAGCGGCCAGATCAGTCCTGTGCCTATCGCACTACCGGGTTGGCGCAGGAATTCCAGATCAGTGGGGTCACGGGCGGTGATCGAGAAGCGCAGGTCACGCTGATCGAGTTCAACGCTGAGCGACCAGGCGCCATCGTCCCATTGCCATTCGAGGCGATTGCCGCGCCTGAGCAACTGGCTGACCTTGTGCGCAGCAACACCCGTCGATGCCTGCACGGTCGCGCTGTCGGCCGGGGTCACACGTACCGCCAGGGTCGCCGGATCGATCTGCACCCGCCATGACGAATTTTCCAGCAGCGTTTCGGCCACCGACGAGGGCGACAGGCACAGGCCGACCATCAGCAGCAGTTGGCGCAGCCAGCAAGCGACAGTCGACATCGGGCGTCCCTCCTCCAAATGGAGGAAGGACGGTAACGCAATCGACCGGAGTTGTAAGTCAGACCGTTCCCAAAGGTGTAACGGGAGCAATCAATGGTTCGATGAGGCTGAGTCCTTCTTCGGCTCGCGAATCTTGTACCAGGCCACGTACAGCGCCGGCAGAAACAACAGCGTCAGCAGCGTCGCAATCACGATCCCGCCAATCATCGCGTAAGCCATCGGCCCCCAGAACACTTCCCGGGCAATCGGGATCATGCCCATGCTGGCTGCCGCCGCCGTCAGCAGAATCGGCCGGCGGCGATGCTCGGTCGCTTCCACCACCGCATCCCACGGGGCCAGGCCCTTCTTCTCGAACTCATCGATCTGCGTCACCAGAATCACCGAGTTGCGGATGATGATGCCGATCAGCGCCAGAATCCCGAGGATCGCCACAAAGCCCATGGGCGTGCCGGTCGGCACCAGCGCCAGCACCACACCGATCAGCCCCAGCGGCGCGACACTCGCCACCAGAAACATCTTCTGCACACTGTGCAACTGGATCATCAGGAAGGTCGCCATCAAAAACAGCATCAATGGCAGCACCTTGGCAATCGGCCCCTGAGCCTTGCCGCTTTCCTCGACCGTACCGCCAGTGGCGACTTTGTAGCCGACCGGCAGTTTTTCGGCGAAGGCATCAATCGACGGCTTGAGGAGTTTCACCAGGTCGGTCGGCTGGATCTCGTCGCGCACCGACGCTTTGATGGTGATGGTCGGCAACCGGTCGCGACGCCACACCAGCGGCTGCTCCAGCTCATAACGCACGGTGGCGAACGCCAGCAACGGAATCGACGTGCCGCCCGGCGTGACGATTTGCAGGTTCTGCAGGGTTTCCGGGGTACCGCGCTCGGCGTTCACTGCGCGGCCGACCACGTTGACCAGATAGATATCGTCATTGACCTGCGTCAGCGGCGCACCACTGACGATGCTGTTCATCAGGTTCGCTACGTCCTCGGACGACAGCCCGAGCTGGCGCGCCTTGTCCTGGGCGATGTCGATGCGCAGGACTTTACCCGGCTCGTTCCAGTCGTAAATGATCTCGCCGATGTGCGGGTTCTTGTCCAGTTCAGTAGCCAGATCAATCGCGTGTTTGCGCACTTGATCGATGTCCTTGCCGCTGACCCGGTACTGGATCGGACGCCCGACCGGCGGGCCCATTTCCAGCGCTTGCACGTAACTGCCGATGCCGACGAAATCCTTGTGCAGGCGTTCACGCAGGCGTTGACTCAGTGCCTCGCGGGCCTCGAAGTCTTTGCTGACGATCACCAGTTGCGCGTAGTACGGGTTTTGCAGTTGCTGGTCGAGGGGCAGGTAGAAACGGATTGCACCCTGACCGATATAGGTGCTCCAACGGACGATGTCCGGGTCGCCTTTAAGGGACTCCTCAAGCTTGTCGACGGCTTTGCGGGTTTCATCTATCGAAGCGTTTTGCGGCAGGTTCAGGTCGACCAGGATTTCCGGGCGATCCGATGACGGGAAGAACTGGTTCTGCACAAAACGCATGCAAAACACTGCCAGCACAAACAGCACAACAGTGATGCCAATCGCCCACCAGCGATTGCGCATGGCCCACAGCAAGCCACCGTTGAACGCCCGCCCGACGCGACCAGGCTCGGCTTCATGGGTTTTTACGTTGGTGCTGAGGATGTGCACACCGATTACCGGAGCAAAGAACACTGCCACCACCCACGACACGAGCATGGCCACCGCAATCACCGCAAACAGGGTGAAGGTGTACTCGCCCGCAGAACTGGCATTCAGACCGATGGGCACGAAACCGGCCACCGTCACCAGCGTACCGGTGAGCATCGGGAATGCCGTCGAGGTGTAGGCGAACGTCGCCGCCTGCTCCCGGGTCTCGCCCATTTCCAGGCGTGTGACCATCATCTCCACGGTGATCATTGCATCGTCGACCAACAGGCCGAGGGCGATGATCAATGCGCCGAGGGAGATCCGTTGCATGGTGATGCCGCTGTATTCCATGAACACAAAGACCATCGCCAGCACCAGCGGGATCGAGCACGCCACCACCAGCCCGGCACGCACGCCGAGGCTGATGAAGCTGACCACCAGGACGATCACCACCGCTTCGAACAAGGCGCTGGTGAAGCCACCGACGGCTTCTTCCACCACCACAGCTTGATCGGACACGGTGTGCACGCCAACGCCGACCGGCAGGTCGGCGGTGACCTGATCGATACGCTCGTGCAGGGCTTTACCGAACGCCTGAACGTTGCCGCCCTTTTGCATGGCTATCGCCAGACCGATCGCCGGTTTGCCGTCGAAGCGGAACTCGGGCGTGGCCGGATCGACGTAACCGCGACTGATATCGGCAATGTCGGCCAGACGATAGAAGCGGTCATTGAGCTTGAGATTGACCTCGGCCAGATCCTTCTCCGAAGCGAACTGCCCCGACGTGCGCACGGAAATCCGCTCCGGCCCGGCCTCGATCACCCCGGCGGGTGTCACCGCGTTCTGCGATTGCAGGCTCTGCACCACCTGACGCTGATCGATGCCCAGCGCCGCCAGTTTGCGCGTGGAAAAGTTCAGGTAAATCACTTCGTCCTGTTGGCCGACCATTTCGATCTTGCCCAGCCCCGGCACATTGCGGATCTCGGCGCGGGCCTGTTCTACATAGTCGCGCAACTGACGCATGGTCAGGCCGTCAGCAGTAAACGCATACACCGAACCGAACACGTCACCGAACTCGTCGTTGAATCCCGGCCCCTGAATCCCCTTGGGAAACTGACCGCGGATGTCATCGATTTTCTTGCGCACCTGGTACCAGATTTCCGGTATGTCCTTGGCGCTGGTGGTGTCGCGCAGATACACGTAAACCGTCGATTCGCCGGGTCGCGTGTAACTTTTCACGTAATCGAGGGAGTCGAGTTCTTCGAGTTTTTTCTCGATGCGGTCAGTGACTTGCTTGAGGGTCTCCTCTTGGGTCGCGCCCGGCCACTTGGTCTGGATCACCATGGTCTTGATGGTGAACGACGGGTCTTCTTCGCGGCCCAGATTGAAGTAAGAAAACACCCCCATCAGCAGTGCAACGAACATCAGATACCAGACGAACGACTGATGTTTGAGGGCCCATTCGGAGAGGTTGAAAGAGCCTTTCATTGACTGTCCTCGTCGAGTTTCACGGCTTGTCCCGGTTTAAGGCTGTTGACGCCTGCAGTGACCACACGCTCGCCGGATTTCACCCCGCCGGCCAGCACCACGCTGCTGTCAGTACGGCTGATCAGGCTGACATCGCGCGGGGCTACGGTTTTGCTCTGCGGATCGATGACCCAGATACGGGTTTTGCCGTCGACCTCTTGCAAGGCTGTCGCCGGCAGTTCGAGGCGCGGCTTGATCGCCGAACTGAGGGTCACGCTGATCGCCGTGCCGAGGCGAAACCCCGGTGGAGTTTCAGCCAGGGTCAGTCGTGCGCGACGAGTGCGCGTCGCGCTTTGCGCCTGCGGTTCGATTTCGCGGATGATCGCCGTGGTGTTGATGCTCGGGTCGAGTTGCCCGGCGACCAGAAACACCACGTCGGAGGGAATCTGATCGACCAGCGTGTCCGGTAGATCGATGACCGCTTCCTTGATGTCCGGTTGCGCCAGCGTCACCACTTGCTGGCCGGCGGTGACCACTTGCCCGGCTTCGGCGTTCCACGCGGTAACCACGGCTTTGTGGTCAGAGCGCAACTGGGTGTAGTCGAGTTGATCCTTGCTCTGATTGACCGCCGCCCGCGCCTGCTCCAACGAGGCCTGGGTGGTTTTCAGATCCGTGGTGGCGATGTCCAGTTGCGCCTGCGCGCCAACGCCGCGATCAAACAACGCCTGCTGACGCCGGGCGTTGGCCTGAGCATTGATCAGTTGCGCCTGAACCCTGGCCAGATCGCCCTGGGCCGAACGCAACTGGTTCTGCTGATCGGACGGGTCGAGCGTGGCGAGCAATGTGCCCTTTTGCACTTCGGCACCGACATCGACATTACGGCTGGCAATCCGCCCGCCCACGCGAAAACCGGTGTTGCTCTCGTAACGTGCCTGGATGCTGCCGGCGAAGCGCCCGAGAGTTTCTTCGTTCAGCGCCTCGACCTTGACCGACAGCACCGGACGTACCGGCTCCGGTGGCGGCTCGCTTTTCGAACAGGCCGCGAGCATCACGGCAATGGACAACAGCCCCAGACGCTTCATGGCTGTGCTCCCGGTTGCAGATCCTTGTAGGTGTTTTCGGCGATCTCGACCTTCATGCCCGGGTGCAGCAACTGCCCGCCTGCCACGATGACTTTTTCCCCGCCCTTGAGGCCTTCACTGATGATGACTTTGCCAATCAGGTAGCGGCTGACAGTGACGTTGTGCAGTTGTGCTTCACCTTTGTCGTCAACCATCCACACCGCCGGGTCACTGATGTTTTTGGTCAGCGCCGACCACGGCAACTCAACCGCCGACTTGCCGCTGCCCTTGGCCGTGGCACTGACCACCGAACCGAGCTGCATGCCCGGCGGCAGTTTGTCGAGGGTGACTTTGACTTGCACGGTGCCGGACTGCGCGGACACCGCAGGCGTGATTTCGCGCACGGTGCCGGTGGTTTTGATGTTGGGGTCATCGAGCAGGCTGACCACAATCGAGCGATCCGCCGGCCGCTCGGCGAGCAGCGATTCGTAAACGTTGAACACCGCGTCACGGTCGCCGTCCCGGGCCAGGCTGAAAATCGGTGCGGTGGCCTGCACCACTTGGCCGACTTCAGCCTGACGTTCAGTGATCACACCCGGTGCATCGGCAATCAGCGAGGTGTAACTGAGTTGATCCTTGGCATTGGCCAGTTGCGCCTGCGCCGCGCTCAATGCGCTTTGGCTACTGCGCAACGCTGCCTGGGCGGAATCGTATTCGCTCTGGCTGGTGTAACCCTTGGGCAACAGTTTTTGCTGGCGCACGAACGCCGCGGCAGTCTGCTTGACCCGCGCCTGTTCGGCGACAACCTGGGCCTGAGCCGAGTCAACGTTGGTCTGCAAATCCTTGGGATCGAGTTTGGCGAGCACTTGTCTGGCGGTCACGCGGTCACCGACATCGACCATGCGCTGAATGATCTTGCCGCCGACGCGGAACGACAATTCAGTCTCCACGCGCGCCTGCACATCACCGGTGAGAGTCACGGCAGCCGCGTAGTCCGCTGGCTTGACCTCTTGCACGAAGACCCGCGGCAGGTACTCCTGAGGGGCCTTTTTCTCGCCGCAGGCGCTCAGCAATGTGAACAGACTCAGCATGACCGCTGTTTTCAATCCGGGACTCGCCATGCAGACTCCTTCCTGTGTACGAACGTGCAAGTGACGATACGACTGTGAGCTTAGAACAGGGTTCAACGTTCGCTCGCCTGATGCTGCATTTACCCCGGTAGGCGCTGCCGCAGGCTGCGTTTTTTTGCTGGTAAAGACCAAGATCAAAAGATCGCAGCCTGCGGCAGCTCCTACAATGCGACCGTTCCCACGCCCCGCGTGGAAGCGATCCGGAGAAGGATTTTCATGCTCAAGACCCTCGCGGTGGCCAATTACCGCTCGATCAATAAATTGGTAATCCCGCTGGGCCGGCTGAACCTGATCACCGGCCCCAACGGCAGCGGCAAGTCCAACCTCTATCGGGCCTTGCGCCTGTTGGCGGAGACCGCACAGGGCGGCGTGGTTAATGCGCTGGCCCGTGAGGGCGGGCTGGACTCGACGTTCTGGGCCGGGCCGGAAACCATCAGCCGGCGCATGCGCAATGGTGAGGTGGCGATCGAGCCGAGCGTACGCCAGGGCGTCAAACGGTTGCGCCTGGGTTTTGCCGGGGAGGATTTCAGCTATTCGATTGCCTTGGGGTTACCTGACTCCAATGGCCATTTCATGCTGCCCGGTGACAGCGTGCCTACCCCCTCGCGCTTTAGTCTCGATCCGCAGATCAAGCGCGAATGCATCTGGGCCGGGCCCTTTTACCGCCCGGCCAGTCTGCTGGTGGATCGCGACGGGCCGATGATCCGCGCTCGGGCCGAACGTAAATGGGATGTGCTGGCGCAACACACGCCAAACTTCGACAGCCTGTTCGATCAGGTCGGCAGCTTGCGCAGCTCACCGGAAGTGTTCCAGATGCGCGAGTTCATCCGCCGCTGGCGCTTCTACGATCACTTTCGCAGCGACGCCGACGCGCCAGTGCGTCAGCCTCAACTGGGTACGCGCACGCCGGTGCTGCATCACGATGGCCGCGATCTGGCGGCGGCGTTGCAGACCATCCGTGAGATTGGAGATCCAGAGGCATTGCAGGCGGCGATAAGCGATGCGTTTCCCGGCGCACGGCTAAACATCGCGCCGCTGCCCGGTGGACGCTTTGCCATCGAGTTTTATCAGGAAGGGTTGTTGCGACCGCTGTCGGCGGCAGAGCTGTCGGATGGCACGTTGCGCTATCTGCTGCTGATCGCCGCACTGCTGACGCCACGACCGCCGTCGCTGATGGTGCTGAACGAACCGGAAACCAGTCTGCATCCGGATCTGTTGCCGGCGCTGGCGCGGTTGATCATTCGCGCGTCGCAGGAGTGTCAGGTGTGGGTGGTGTCCCATGCGCGGCGGTTGATTTCGGCGTTGCAGGAAGACCCGGAGTGCAACTGCATCGTGTTGGAGAAGACCCTCGGCCAGACCGGGATTGTCGGGCAACGGGTGCTGGATGAGCCGGCGTGGCATTGGCCTGACTGAGCGGTGCCTGAACGAGCGCTTTCGCGAGCAGGCTCGCTCCCACAGTTGATCGCATTTCAATGTGGGAGCGAGCCTGCTCGCGAAGGCAGTAGCAGAGTCACCTCTGAATCAAGGGATCACCCCTGCCACTTCCCGCCTTCAACAATCACGCTCTCAGGCTTGGTGTCATCGCTCAGCTCTTTACGCACATATTGGTCGTAAAGCTTGAGCAGATACTTCTCTTCACCCAGTTTGGCCAATTCGCTATTCACCCAGTCACGCAACTCGATGTTGCCCTTCTTCACCGCCGGCGCAATCGGCGCTTCGGCCCCGAGCTTTTCATCCAGCACGCGATAGCCCGGGTTCTGCTTGGCCCAGCTGAACAGCACCAGATTGTCCTGCGCGTAGGCATCGCCACGACCATTGGCCAAGGCTTGCAGCGATTCGGAGTTTTTCTCGAACTTCAGCAGCTTCCAGTCCGGGTGATTCTTGGTCAGCCAGATGTCAGCCGTAGTGCCTGTGGTGACGATGGTGGTGCGAGTCGCCAGGTCATCAAGGTCTTTCACCGCGCTGTTCTGCGGCACCAGCGCCTGCACCGCTACCTTGAGGTTCGGGTTGGTGAATTCCACCGCTTCCTTGCGCTCTGGGGTCACGGTCATGTTGGCGAGGATCAGGTCGACCTTGTCGCTTTGCAGGAAAGGAATGCGGCTGGCCGGTTCCACTGCGATGAACTCGACCTTGTTCTCGTCGCCCAGCAGATCCTTGGCGAGTTGGCGGCCGATGTCGGTGTCAAAACCCACATAGCGCCCAGCCTCATCGACGAAACCGAACGGCGGCTTGTCGGTGAAAACGCCGACGATCAGTTTGTCGCGGGCCTTGATCTTGTCCAGATAACCGGAGGGCGCGGTGCTTTCGCTGGCAACTTTGGGCTTTGGCGGTTCTTCGGTTTTATTGCAGCCGGCGAGCAAGGCGAGGCTGAGCAGAGGCAGTAAAAAAGCGGAAGTTTTCATAGCAGTTCCAGTTCCTTTGTCGGATTCGTTTCTGGCAGTGTTGCAACGAAGGAGAACTTCTCCAGGAACTGCTGCGCGCGTGCGGTTTGCGGGTTCGTAAAGAAAATCTCGGGCGGGGCCTGTTCCAGGATGCGCCCGGCATCCATGAACACGATGCGGTCGGCCACCGCGCGGGCGAAGGCCATTTCATGGGTGACGATCAACAGGGTCATGCCCTCGCGGGCCAGGCCCTGAATGACTTGCAGTACTTCCTTGACCATCTCCGGGTCAAGGGCGGCGGTGACCTCGTCAAAGAGCATCACTCGCGGGTTCATGCACAACGAACGGACGATGGCGATGCGTTGCTGCTGGCCGCCGGAGAGCTGCCTTGGAAACGCATCACGCTTGTCCGCCAGACCCACGCGTTCAAGCAAGGCTTCGGCTTGTTGCTGCGCTTCGCGGCGTTCACGCTTCTGCACCTTGAGCGGGCCGAGCAGCAAGTTGTCGAGCACGCTCATGTGCGGAAACAGGTGATAACTCTGGAACACCATGCCGATCTGCTGACGCACTTCGCGCCAGTCGGTGGCCTTGTTCAGCAGCTCGCGCCCGGCAAATTTCAGACTGCCACTGTGAGCGCTTTCGAGGCCGTTGAGGCAACGCAGCAAAGTACTTTTGCCGCAGCCGCTGGGGCCGAGGATGACGATGACTTCGCCTGACTGAACTTGCAGGTCGATACCGTTGAGCACCTGCTGCTCGCCGTAGAATTTGTTGAAACCGTGAAACTCGATCAATGCACTCATGCTTGCGTCCAGCGCCGCTCCAGCACGCGCGAAGCGGCCGAGAGCGGGTAGCAGATGAAAAAGAAAAACAGGAACAGCGCGCCGTAGATCAGCACCGATTCGTAAGTGCGCTCGATGATCTGCTGGCCGACCTTGATCACGTCGACCACGCCAATCAGCACCGCCAGCGAACTGGTTTTGATGATCCGGGTGTAGACGTTGATGGTCGGCGGCGTCATGCGCTTCAACGCTTGCGGCAGCAGCACGTAACCGAACAACTGCGGGGCGTTCAGGCCAATCGACAGCCCCGCCTCACGCTGCCCGCGTGGCAACGAATGCAACGCGCCGCGCGCCACTTCACCGACTTCACTGGCGCCCCACAACGACAGCACCAGCACCGCACACCAGAAGCTCGGCAGGCTCACGCCAAAGAAAATCGGCAAGCCGAAAAACAGCAGGTATAGCCAGACCAGCACCGGGATCGCCCGGAACAGCTCCAGATAGACACGCAAAATCGCGTTCAGCCAGGTCACGTTAAGCGTGCGCAACACGCCGTAGAGCACACCGCCAATGGTGCTGATGGCGATACTCAGAAAGGAGATCGACAGGGTTTGCCCGGCACCTTTTGCCAGTTGCGGCAACGATACCCAGAGCAACTCAAGACCCGAACTGGCCATGCTGGAGCCTCCTTTCCAGACGGCTGAGCAACAGCGACAGCGGCAAGAACAACAGCACGCAAATCAGTGTCAGCACGGCGAGCATTTCGTAGGTTTTGTAATAGAGCGCGATGTAGCTCTTGGTGGTGTAGAGGATTTCCGGCACGGCCACCGCCGAGACCACGGTGGTTTCCTTGAGCAGGAAAATGAAATTGGCGAACAGCGACGGCAGGCTGAGGATCCCCGCTTGCGGCAGGATCACGTAGCGCAGCAATTGACCATGAGACAGGCCGATGGAGCGCCCCGATTCCAGTTGCGCCTGCGGCACCGCATCGACGCCGGCACGCAGCACTTCGGTGAGGTAGGCGCCGCCGAGAAAGGTCATGGTGATGATCGCGGCGCTGAAGCCGGAGACTTTGATCCCCAGCGCCGGCAAGGCGAAATAAACGAAGAACAACTGGATCAGCAGCGGCGTGTTGCGCGCCAGCTCGACGTAGAGGCCGACGGCGCGCTGCAAGTAAGGTGTGCGAAACACCAGAATCGTCGCATTGAGCAGCGCCACCAGCAGTGAGGTGCCGATGGCGATCAAACCGACCTGCAGCGTCACGCCCACGGCTTTGAGAAACGCCGGCAGGGTACTCAGGATAAAAGCGTAATCGAAGGTCATGAGCTTCCTGGACGCCGCTCGGTAAGCGACGGTGATGCAGTCCATGGACAGCGGATAAATGTCCGGCAGGAAGTAACCTTATAGGTATAAAAAACAGAATTTAAATACCGTTAAAGCATATTGATATCACCCAAAAAACTATCTTGTGGGTTTGCCGGGAAGGAATAAGAAAGCTATTTTCCTTTTCGCTGTAGGAAGGATCTTTTTTTCATGAAAGCCCTCCAAGGACGAACAGCTTTTGGCCAGACTCCCCCGGCCAAACCATTACAAGGAAGACAACATGGACGTAAAAGCGCCGCAGCGACTGGATCCGCAGGACATTGTGAAATTGCTTATGGCGTTGCGCCGGGCGTTGAAGGCCCAGGTGGCCTGAGTCACCGACAAGATCAAGAGATCGCAGCCTTCGGCAGCGCCTACAGAAGATCGCATTCCCCCTGTAGGCGCTGCCGAAGGCTGCGATCTTTTGCTTTTTTGAGCACACACACAAACGCCGATGACCATCGCTGGCCATCGGCGTTTTCACACCTGAACGGAGTGTTTTAAAACGTCAGATCAGAACGCCGGCAGTACCGCGCCGTTGTACTTCTTCTCGATGAACGCTTTGACTTCCGGGCTGGTCAGGGCTTTGGCGAGTTTCTGGATGGCGTCGCTGTTCTTGTTGTCCTCACGGGCCACCAGGAAGTTCACGTACGGCGAATCAGCGCCTTCGATCACCAAAGCATCTTTATTCGGGTTCAAACCGGCTTCCAGCGCATAGTTGGTGTTGATCATGTCCAGATCAACTTCCTTCAGAACGCGTGGCAGCAGAGCCGATTCCAGTTCCTTGAACTTGAAGTTGTGCGGGTTTTTGGCGATGTCTCTCGGGGTTGCCAAAGCGTTTTTCGGATCTTTCAACTCGATCAGACCCGCCTTCTGCAGCAGGATCAGAGCGCGGCCGCTGTTACTGCCTTCGTTCGGGATGGCGATGGTTGCGCCGTCCGGCAGTTCAGCCAGGGTCTTGTACTTGCTCGAGTAGCCACCAAACGGTTCAACGTGTACGCCTTTCACGGTCACCAGGTACTTGGCCTTGTCGTCCTTGTATTTGCCCTGGTTGAAGCTGTTGAGGTACGGCAGGGTCTGGAAGTAGTTGGCATCCAGACGCTTCTCGCCAACCTGTACGTTCGGCTGCACGTAGTCGGTGAAGACTTTGATTTCCAGATCAACGCCTTCTTTGGCGAGAGTCGGCTTGATCAGCTCAAGAATTTCAGCGTGCGGCACCGGGGTCGCGGCAACCACCAGTTTCTCGCCGGCCTGAGCCAGGGAAGCCGTCAGAGCAGCCGCCAATGCGGTAAACAACAGAACCTTTTTCATGCAGTGTCCTTATCGAAAATCACGGTCGCTGATGGCGACGGCATCTAATACGTGTGCCAGTGAAGTGATATCGCTGGCGTGAGGCGGACAATACCGGGATTTTTTATTCCCGGACAATAACGTTTATTCAGCTTCATATTCCATTTTGTTCATGTTGGACGAAACGGTTACAACCGCTCGCTCAAGCTAATCAGCAATTCTTTCAACGCCTTACGCTCGCCGACGCTGCCACCGATGTTGATTTGCGTCACCAGCCGCTCGATCTGAACCTGCGGGCCAGACGCGTCGGGCAGGTTCAGGTGCTCGGGCAGAATCTCGTCGCCGGTGCTCACCAGCAAGGCAAAGTGAATGACGTTTTCCAGCTCACGGGTGTTGCCCGGCCAGCTATGTTGCTCCAACAGATGCTGCGCCGCCTCACTGATCAGCGGCACCGGCAGGTCCAGACGCTGGCTGTAGATGCCGATGAAATACTCCGCCAGCGGCAGGATGTCGCCGATTCGCGCGCGCAGCGCCGGCAACTCCAGTTGCCCTTCACTGAGGTAATGGTAGAGCCGCTCGTGGAATTTCCCGGCGTCCACCGCTTGCGCCAGATCAATGCTGGTGGCCGCCACCAGGCGCACATCCACCGGGCTCGGCTGAGGCGCACCGACGCGGGTGACTTCGTGGTTTTCCAGGGCGGCGAGCAGTTTGATCTGGATCGGTAGCGGCAGGTCGCCGATTTCATCAAGGTACAGGGTGCCGCCATTGGCCGAACCGAACCAGCCCGCACGACTGCTGGCCGAACCGCTGTAACTGCCGGCGGCGTAGCCGAACAGCTCGGCATCGGCGTAGGTCGGGCTGATCGCGCCGCAATTGACCGAGACGAACAGACCACTGCGATCACTGGCGCGGTGAATGTGCCGGGCGAGCAATTCCTTACCGGTGCCGGTCTCGCCGCGAATCAACACCGAAATCGAGCGTGGCGCCAGTTGCTCAAGCTCTTCGCGCAACTGGCGCGAACGCGGATCGACGAATACCAGCGCTTTGGCGCGAATGCTCAGGGGGCTTTTTTCCGCGTCGGGAAAGGTCAGCAACGGCTGACCGAAAGTTTCGAAACTCATGGCAAACTCCCGCCCACAACCGCCGGCAGACGGGGGCGCTTAAAGAAACAGGAAAATCAGGCGCGACGTCGAGCGTTATGCTCCATGCGGTTTTGCAGGCGATAGAGATAGGCAAAACCCTGCTCCCAACGCTGATGCCCGGACTTCACATTGATGTGTCCGGCACCGGCCAGAATCCCCGCCTCGGCGCCCCAGTTACGCGCCAGCTCCAGAGCGCGCGGCGCGCTGACGGCGGCGTCGTTGTCGGAGCTGACGACCTGGCTCGGAAATGGCAGCAGATCGGTCGGAATCGGTGCGAAGTTTCGCAGCGCCGGTGCGCAGGTCGGACGCTCGACGTCTGCTGGCGCGACCAGCAAGGCACCGCGTACCTGACGCAGGTATTGCAACGGCGCCGTGGCCGCCCAGTGGGCAACGGTGATGCAGCCGAGGCTGTGGGCGATAAGGATGACCGGCGTGCTGTCGGCAGCAATCGCCTCGGCCAGCGCCGCCACCCAGTCTTCACGACGCGGCGTCAGCCAATCGGCCTGCTCGACCCGCGCACTGTTTGGCAGGCTGTTCTGCCAGTGGCTTTGCCAATGTTCTTCTGGCGATCCTTGCCAGCCCGGCACAATCAGGTAGCGAATTGATTCGTTGCGCATGGGGGAGCTCTCCTGCGTGTCTGTTCCTGAACGAGTATAGGGAGGGGATTTATATTCGTTAAGGAATAAGAAGCTATTTATTAAGACCTGAAATGAATATGAAATGTAGAACCGTGGGAGCGAGCCTGCTCGCGAATGCGTCATCAGACTCACCATCCCTTTTGACTGATATACCGCTTTCGCGAGCAGGCTCGCTCCCACAGTGGTTTGAGGGTGAGGCTTGTTTCGCGGGATAAAAAAAGGGCCGCACCCTGCCAAGGAGACGGCCCCGGAAAATCGTAAATGCTGTTACCGCGCCGTGATCACCGACAACTTGGTAATCCCCGCCCGTTCAATCGAGGCCATGGCCCGCGCCACTTCCCCATAATTCACCCCGTCTGTCGGGCATCACGCCGATCTCGCTGAACACCTCATCGCGCTCTTGCGTGGAGAGGGCCAGCTCCGAGGTGGCGACCGAAACAACCACCAGCACCTGTACCGCCGCGCTTTCGATGGACTCCAGTGGAGATGCCAACGTCATGATGTGTTCCATCGTGTAAACGTTTAGCGCGAATAAGGTTTCGGTTTAATGAATCTTGAAATTGATAAGCATGTTTCCCCAGCCCTCCTGGGTGACATCACCCTGCTTGGCCGGGCCAACGCCGCCGAAAGCGAGCCCGGCGAAATCCTCAGTGGCTGAAAAATACGTCATGCGAATTTGCCGGTACGGGTTCCCGAGCAACACTCAGAGAGCGTCTACACTGCAAATTGCGCCATCGACTTCATTACCGAGCAAGGCGAGAAAACTTGGTGGTTTGCACCTTTCCTGGATCAAGCCGTACTGATTTCGCACCACATACATACCACGCCTTGTACAGTACGAAATCGATTCTCAAAACCTCCTGCACGACACCTTTCGAAGCCCGTAAGCCCCCGCAAACAAAGCCTTTCACCCACATAAGGAAAGCCTCAGCATCACCCTCAACTCAGTACGATTGAATGTAATCCCCTCCAATAAGGACCTGATCACGCAAAGCGGTTGATCCGTTAGGGCGAGGCGACCGATCCAGCCAATCGACCGTTGCCGCATGACACTTGTGCGCAGCGAGCGCTGGAGATACTTGGCGGATGACGGCTTCAGACTGCGGTGTTTGATCCAAAGGAACTGCGCGATATGCGCGAGGATCCGGTAGAGCCGGGAGCGCGCGAGGTGCAAGCGGGTACTTTTTGAATGGGCGCGGGATTTACTTTTTGCGTGGACGGGTTTGGTTATGGCGAGCCCGAAAAGCGGATACAGACTGATGCGTGGTAGCTGAAGAGCCCTCACCCTAGAGAGCTAGGGTGAGGGCAGTTTCTCAGGCCTCCACCGCCTCGCCAGACACCGCAACTTCATCCCGACGAACAAACCGGTTCGCCCGCCCGAACGTGCCGAAATCATTAAACCGAACCCCCATCTCCCGCATCACCTTATGCGCCACCGGAACAGTCATCTGGCGAATGTAAAACGGCTCCTTCACCACAAAATGATGGATCCCGTGGCTGCTGCCAAAGTTGAAGCAGAACGCCTGCAACGGCCATAGCCACCACGGGTTCAACACCTGGCATTGCTGCAGCACATTGCCCGGTTCGACATCCCCGTAGTAATGCATGTTCGAACTGATGAAGTGCAGGCAAAACGTGCGTAACACGTTCGGACCAATGATCACCACGGCAGCAATATCGATCACCTGCATCACCGCCAGCGTGGTCGCTGACCATTCAATCGGCGAGCCCATCAGGAACGCGATGCCATTGGCCGCGTGGAAGCCTAAAAACACATACCACGCGCCCCAATGCATCAGCGCCAGCGGCGCGTAGACCTTGAACACCCGCTTGAGAATGCTCCACTTGTGCGCCCAGGTTGGCGCCCGCAGCAAACGGATGAAAGCCGACATCATGTTGTCGCCGACCATCAGCAGACGCGCAAAACCCCACGGTTCGCCGTTGGTGATTGCGCGCTCTTCCATGTCCGTTTCAGTGCCGGAAACCTTGTGGTGATTGAGATGCAGATGCCGGCGAATCCACGGATTGATCGTGCTTGGCCGCGCCAGCCACACCAGGCCCATCATCAGGTTGTGCGGCACGCGTTGCTTGCGAAAATACATGCTGTGGATCAGGTCATGCTCAAGCTCATGGGTGAGCGAGGCAAAAAATGCATTGAGCAGCAGGCACACCCACCAGGCCATGTGGCCGGCGATATACAGCGCCGCAGAGCCGATCATTCCAGCCAAGGCAAAGGCCAGAATCCCCGCGCCAAGCGCATCCTGATGCTTGAGAATCGGGTAACGCTCACGCAGTTCGATGCCTTTGGCCAGCACCACTTGGCGAATATGCGCTGATCGCTGGGCAGCATTGTGTCGCGGGGGACTTGCAGAAGTACCGTCCATGCTTCCATCCTCTGGTTCATTGATGTTGGCATCCTGCCTTGCAGGGGTGCGAAACGCGGTAGCCGAGAACGCCAACCTGTTGACCGGAAGCGCCAATCAGCATGAAGGAACCGACCTCCCTCGCCAGTTGGACCCGTGCCTTGCGCAAGCAACTCGATGCGCTGGGGCTGGACAGTATTGACCTGTGCCAACAGGCCGGGCTTGATCCACAGCTGATGGACGATCCCAACGCCCGCTATCCGCTGTCCGGCACCACGCGCCTGTGGGAAATTGCCGTGCAGGTCAGCGGCGATCCGGCAATCGGTCTGCGGGTGTCGCGGTTTGTCAGCCCGACCACGTTCCATGCACTCGGTTACGCGCTGGTGGCCAGCGGCAGTTTGCGCGAGGTGTTCGAGCGCATCGTGCGTTATCACCCGGTGGTCAGCGATGCGCTGGAACTGGACCTGAGCCGCTGCGATGACCGTTACCTGTTCCGTCTGAACATTCCGTCAGGCAACCCCGCTCCCGCCTTCGAAGCCATCGATGCATTTGCCGCGATCTACGTGCGCACCTGCCGCAATCGACTCGGCCGCGATTACGCGCCGCTGGCCGTTTACCTGCGCCGCCCGGAACCGGTCGATGCGCATCAGTGGCACAAAGTCTTTCGCGCGCCGGTGCATTTCGCCTCAGCCGAAGATCGCCTGGAGTTCGCCCTTGCCGACTTCGACAGCCACCTCGACGACGCCAACCCGGAACTCGCCGAACACAACGAGGCTGTGCTCAAACGCACCATGGCACAGCTCAAACCGCTGACCTGGGAGCGCAAGGTGCGCGATGCCATCGAAGAACAACTGCCTGAGGGCGAACCCGGCGCCGAACGCATCGCTCAGGCCTTGCACCTGAGCCTGCGCAGCTTGCAACGGCATCTGGCCGACGAGGGTTGTCGTTTCGATACGCTGCTCAACGAAAGCCGCGAGAACCTCGCGCTGCTGCATCTGCGCGACCCGCAATGTTCGTTGAGTGAGGTGAGCTATCTGCTGGGGTTTGCCGACACCAGTAGCTTCAGCCGCGCGTTCAAGCGCTGGACGGGGATGACGCCGGGGCAGTTTCGCGATCAGTTGCGCTGACTGATCCGAGCGTTGAATCGTCGGTTCCGGCCCCTTCGCGAGCAGGCTCGCTCCCACGGAGAACCGCATTCCAAATGTGGGAGCGAGCCTGCTCGCGAAGGGTGCCTTCAATACACTGTAAAACCCAGCTCAAACACCGTACCCGCCGCATCACTGCTCACCCGCACCTGCCCGCCATGCAACTGCATGATCGATTGCACAATCGCCAACCCCAAACCGCCCGAATCACCCGGCTCGGCGCGGGCCGGGTCGACGCGGTAGAAGCGGTCGAACAGTTTGCCCAGATGCTCGGCGGCAATGGCCGGGCCGTGGTTGTGTACCTGCAACCAGCAAACGCCCGGCTCATCGCGGCGGCGCAGGCAGACCGAGGTGCCGGGATCGGCATGCCGCACAGCATTGGCCAGCAGATTGCCGAGCGCGCGTTGCAACAGTTGCTGATCGGCGCGGAGTTCGCCGTGCAACTGGTTTTCCAGGCGCAGATCGCGGTCATCGGCCAAGGCTTCGAAGTAATCGCAAAGTTCGCCGCCCAGTTCATTCAGATCCAGGCTGCGTAGATCGAGCGCTCGCTCAGCCTGTTCAGCACGGGCGAGGAACATCAGGTTTTCCGCCATGCGCTTGAGTCGCTCGAACTCTTCCATGTTCGACGCGAGTACTTCCTGATATTCCGCCGTGCTGCGCGGGTGATTGAGTGCCTGGCCGTTGCTGGCGAGCAAGGTGTGCAGCGGCGTGCGGATCTCGTGGGCGAGGTCGGCGGAGAACTGTGACAGGCGCTGCACGCTGTCCTCCAGACGCGCCAGCATGCCGTTCAAGGCTTGCACCGGTTCGAGCAATTCGGCGGGTGTATTAGTGGCGGGCAAACGCTGATCGAGACTGCGCAGATCGATGCCACGCACCGCCTCGCTCAACTGGCGCAACGGTTGCAGACCACGGCGCAACAGCACCAGCCCCAAGGCAAACGCCAGCAAAGCGCCGAGCCCGATCGCCAGGTACAGGCGCATGCGATAACTGGCGAGCATCTGCTCGCGTTCGCTCAACACCTTGCCGGCGATCACGGTCAGCAACTCGCCGTTCGGCCCTTGGGCCTGGCCGGACAACAAGGCCACTTCAGCACCATCCGGCGCCGTCCAGGTCAGCACATCGCGACGCTGCGGCGTTTGCTCGCGAGCAATCGCGTTGAGCGTCGGCAATTCACGCTGGCGCGGGTTGATGCCGATCACGCTGGAGCCGTCGGCGCGGCGCACCAGCAACAGACTGTCGAGGTTGCCCAGCATGTTCTGGTACAGCCGAGGCCGCGCCTGCAAGGCGTCGAGGCTGTCGCTGTCGGCGAGCAAGGCGCGTACCTGCTCCAGTCGACCGAGTAACGCCAGATCGTCGCGCCAGGCGATTTCCGAGGCGAGCGAGCGGTAGAGAAACACGCCGATCGCGCTCAAGACCAAGGCGCAGACAACGGCGAACGCCAGCGCCAGGCGCCAGGCGATCGACCTAGAGCGCATCGTCAGGCGCTTCCAGTTGATAGCCGACGCCGCGCACGGTGTGGATCAGTTTCGGCATGTACGGATCGTCAACCTTGGAGCGCAAACGACGCACCGCGACTTCGACCATGTTGGTGTCGCTGTCGAAATTCAGGTTCCACACTTGCGAGGCAATCAGCGTGCGCGACAACACTTCGCCCTGACGACTGGCAAGCAAATGCAGTAGGGCGAATTCCTTGTTGGTCAACGAAATGCGCTGACCGCCACGGCTGACGCGGCGGCGCAGCACGTCGATTTCCAGATCGGCGATGCTGTACGACTCGGCCTCGCGCATCGGCCCGCGTCGCAGCAACGTGCGCACCCGCGCGAGCAATTCGGCGAAGGCGAAGGGTTTGAGCAAATAATCGTCGGCGCCCAGTTCGAGGCCGCGAACGCGGTCTTCGATGGCGTCCTTGGCGGTCAGGAACAGCACCGGTGTGGCCCCGCGCTGGCGGATCAGTTGCAGCAATTGCCAGCCATTGAGGCCCGGCAGCATCACGTCGAGGATGATCAGGTCATATTCCTGCTGCTCGATGAAGTAACGCCCGTCGAGGCCATTGAGCGCCACGTCCACGGCGAATCCCGATTCGCCCAGGCCCTTGGCAAGGAAATTGGCGGTTTTGGCTTCATCTTCTACGACCAGCAAACGCATGGCACACCTCGATTGATCAGGTACACAGGCTAGGCGCCTTCGGCGGCGTTGCCCATTACAAACTTGTAATCCGACTGACGAGGTTCTGACGAAGTCCGGCGGCTAAGGTAGCGGCCTTCGCTTTCGGAGCCTGCCCATGACCGTCAAATACCTTGTTGCCAGCCTGGCCATCGGCCTCAGCGCCAGTGTTTTCGCCGCCCCTGAACTGCCGCGCCACGCGGATCTCGACCTGAAAACCGCGCGCCTGCTGGCCGATACCGCAATGAGCAACTGCACCGGTACGGTGTCGGTGCTCGACCGTGGCGGCAACTTGCTGGTGACGATGCGTGGCGACGGCGTCGGCCCGCACAACACGGCTGCCAGCCAGCGCAAGGCCTACACCGCGCTGTCGACGAAAACACCAACCCGCTTGTTCGCAGAGCGCGCTCGCAGCAACCCGGAAACCGCCAACCTCAACACCCTCGACGAATTACTGCTGCTGGGCGGCGGTATTCCGTTGTTCGCCGGCAATGAACTGGTTGGCGCCATGGGCGTGGCCGGTTCCGGGGGCGGCGAGCAAGACGAAACCTGTGCGACCCGCGCCGCCGACAAGGCCGGCCTGTTCATCACCCGTTCCCAATAAGGAGTTTCATCATGAATACCCTGCGCATGACGTTCGCCGCGCTCGGCCTGAGTGCTTTCTCAAGCCTGGCCCTGGCTGCCGGCAACCCGCTGAGCGTACACGTACTCAATCTGGAAAACGGACTGCCTTCGCCGGGCGTCAACGTGACGCTGGAAAAACACGTCGGCCAGAACTGGCAACCGTTGGCCGAAGGCACCACCAACGAACAGGGGCGTATCGCCGAACTGTTCCCGGCCAAACAGCCGTTCGAAGCAGGTGAATACCGGGTGGTGTTCAAGACCGGTGAGTACTTCAAAAAGACTCAACACGAAACGTTCTTTCCGGAGATTCCGGTGATTTTCGAAGTGAAACAGACGGATCAGCACTACCACATTCCGTTGCTGCTGAGCCCGTATGGTTTCTCGACCTATCGCGGTTCCTGAGCCAAACACATAACCCTGTGGGAGCGAGCCCTGTGGTGAGGGGATTTATCCCCGACCGACTGCGTAGCAGTCGCCGAACTTTTCTTTGCAGGTTTGGGGGTGGCTGTGCCACCCATCGGGGATAAACCCCCTCACCACAAAGGCTCACTCCTACATTGGGTCTGTGTGAGTTTTCAGATTGTGGCCAGCGCACGCAATCGCACCGCATCAAGAATTTCGATCTCACCGTAAGCCAAGCCAATAATCCCCTGCCCCTGCAAATCCTTGAGAATCTGATTGGTGGTCTGCCGCGACAGCGACAGCATCGACGCCAACTGCTCCTGCGGCAATTGCAGCACCCGACGGGGCGCATCAATCTCGCCGTAGCCCTCGGCGATCATCAGCAAGCGATGCGCCAGCCGTGCCGGAGCCGGCAGCAGGCTCAACTGTTCGAGATTGATAAACGTCAGGCGCAGTTTGTGGCTCATCAGCAGCGCCAGATGCCGCCAATACACCGGTTGCTCGTCGAGCAATTTCAGCAACGTGTTTTGCGGAATATTCAACAACGTGCACGACCCGACGGCATAGGCGTCATGGGTGCGTGGCTGACCGTCGAACAGGCAGATTTCGCCGAACCAGTGCGGCGCTTCCACCAGGCTCAGCAGCGCTTCCTTGCCCTGCTCGCTCACTGCGCCAATGCGCACGGTGCCATCGAGCACGGCGTACAAACCGCACGGTGGATCGCCACGCTGGAACAAGCGTTGCCCCGCCGTCAGCCGCCGCTCCCGGGCCGCCGCCAGCAGACTATCCTGAAAGGACGCAGGCAAATGACTGAACCATTGCCCGGTCAGCAGCCGTGAACGCATATCCATGAAAACTCCTGATTGTCGGCTGCCTGACAGAACGAACACTGAACCCGGGGCATGCTGCAATCACCCTACAGGAGGAACAACAATGAAAAGCCTCGTCGATCACTTGAGTCAATACGCCGGCTATCACCGTGACCCGCGCAACATTGCCAGCCACTTTATCGGCATTCCGCTGATTGTGGTGGCGGTAGCGGTTTTGCTGTCGCGTCCGGAATGGTCGTTGGGCGGGTTGTGGATTTCACCGGCCGTGATCGTGGCGCTCGCTTCGGCGTGGTTTTACCTGCGCCTGGAAGTGAAGCTTGGGGTGTTGATGACTGTGCTGATGGCGTTATCCGTCTGGGCCGGGCATGTGTTGGCGCAGCAGAGCACCATGGTCTGGCTGAGCAGCGGTCTGGCGATGTTTGTGATTGGTTGGGTGATTCAGTTTGTCGGGCACCACTATGAAGGGCGCAAACCGGCGTTTGTCGATGATGTGAGCGGACTGATTGTCGGGCCGCTGTTTGTCGTGGTCGAGTTGGCGTTCTTGCTCGGGATGCGGCAGGAGTTGAAAGAGCAGATCGAGGCGCGGGCGGGGGTGGTGCGGGTCAATCCGAACAAAAAAGCGGCGGCTTAGGCCGCTTTAAAAGATCGCAGCCTGCGGCAGCTCCTACAGTGGGTTTGGTCGATCACAAAATGCGTGACTAACCGAAAACCCTGTAGGAACTGTCGCAGGCTGCGATCTTTTGATCTTAAAGGTTGCCGACTTTCTGCCAGACCTTCGGCTTGAAGAACAGGGTTTCACCCTTGGCCAGGCCCGTCAGACTGTCGTGGTCTTTCACCACTTCGGCCTCGATCAGATCCGTCTGCCCTTCCACCTTCAACGTCACCCGAGTGGTCGCACCCAGCGGCCGTATATCGCGGACTTCGGCGGCATGATGATCCTCCAGCTCATGCCGCGACAGCGACACTTCGTGCGGGCGGAACAACACGTGATTGTCATCGCCCAGGTGCAGGCGGTTCGAATCACCGAGGAAGTGATAAACGAAGTCGCTGGCCGGGTTTTCGTAGACGTCGCCCGGTGAGCCGATCTGCTCGATCACGCCCTTGTTCATCACCACGATACGGTCGGCCACTTCCATCGCCTCTTCCTGGTCGTGGGTCACGAAAACCGAGGTCAGGTTGATGTCTTCGTGCAAACGCGCGAGCCAGCGGCGCAGCTCTTTACGCACCTTGGCGTCGAGGGCACCGAAGGGTTCGTCGAGCAGCAGCACCTTCGGCTCCACCGCCAAGGCACGGGCCAGCGCGATCCGCTGACGCTGACCACCGGACAGTTGCTCCGGGTAGCGATCCGACAGCCAGTCCAGTTGCACCATGTTCAGCAGTTCGTGAACCTTGGTCGCGATCTGGCTTTCGCTCGGGCGCTGGTTTTTCGGTTTCATGCGCAGGCCGAACGCGACGTTGTCGAACACCGTCATGTGCCGGAACAAGGCGTAGTGCTGGAACACGAAACCGACGTTGCGATCGCGCACATCGTGGCCGGACACGTCTTCACCGTGAAACACGATGTTGCCCTGATCCGGAGTTTCCAGACCGGCAATAATGCGCAGCAAGGTGGTTTTGCCGCAGCCGGACGGGCCGAGCAACGCCACCAGTTCACCGCTGTGGATGTCCAGACTGATGTTGTCCAGCGCCTTGAACGCATTGAAATTCTTGCTGACGTTACGCACTTCGATCGACATGAATTATTCCTCCGCGGCGCTGGCGCGCAGGCGGTTGATACGGTTTTCGCTCCACTGCTTGGCCAGCAGGATAAAGAGCGCCAGGATCAGCAACAGGCTCGCCACGGCGAACGCGGCCACGTGGTTGTATTCGTTGTAGAGGATCTCGACGTGCAGCGGCAAGGTGTTGGTGACCCCGCGAATGTGCCCGGACACCACCGACACCGCACCGAACTCACCCATGGCCCGCGCGGTACACAGCACCACGCCATAGATCAGGCCCCACTTGATGTTGGGGACAGTGACGTACCAGAACATCTGCCAGCCATTCGCGCCGAGCAGACGCGCGGCTTCCTCTTCCTGAGTGCCTTGCTCCTGCATCAGCGGGATCAGTTCACGGGCCACGAACGGCACGGTGACGAAAATCGTCGCCAGCACGATGCCCGGCAGCGCAAAGACGATCTGAATGTCGTGATCCTGCAACCACGGCCCGAACAGGCCCTGAGCGCCGAACATCAGCACGTAGACCAGACCGGCGATCACCGGCGACACCGAAAACGGCAGGTCGATCAGCGTCACCAGCATGCTCTTGCCGCGGAACGAGTATTTGCTCACGCACCACGCCGCGCTGACGCCGAACACCAGGTTCAGCGGCACGGAAATCAGTACGGCGAACACGGTGAGCTTCAGTGCCGACAGCGCATCCGGTTCAAAGATCGCGGTAAAGAAAGCGCCAAGACCGTTCTTCAGGCCCTGCGATACCACGATAAACAGCGGCAGCAGCAAAAACAGGAAAAAGATCAGCCAGCCGAGACCGATCAGAATGCGCCGCGATGTGGCACTGCCGCGGCGCGCAGCGTTGGCCGAGGACGCGGCCGCAATAGACGATTGGGACATGTTCGCGCCTCCTTATGGGGTTTCGATGCGCCGCTGCAGCAAGTTGATCAGCAGCAACAGGACGAAGGAAACCACCAGCATCAGCACGCCGATGGCAGTGGCGCCGGTGTAATCGTATTGGTCGAGTTTGACCATGATCAGCAGCGGCAGAATCTCGGTTTTCATCGGCATGTTGCCGGCGATGAAAATCACCGAACCGTACTCGCCGACACCACGGGCAAACGCCAGGGCAAAACCGGTCAGCCACGCGGGCAGCAGCGCCGGCAGCAGAATGTGGCGGAACACTTGCCACGGTTTGGCACCGAGGCAGGCCGCGGCTTCTTCGACTTCACGGGGGATATCGGCCAGCACCGGTTGCACCGTGCGCACCACGAACGGCAGGGTCACGAAGGTCAGCGCCAGGGTGATGCCCAGCGGGGTGTAGGCGATCTTGAAGCCGAGGTCGGCGGCAAACTGGCCGACCAGACCGGCCGGCGCGTACAGCGCGGTCAGCGCGATACCGGCCACTGCCGTCGGCAGGGCGAACGGCAGATCGATCATCGCGTCGATGACCTTGCGCCCCGGGAAGGTGTAGCGCACCAGCACCCAGGCCAACAGTGTGCCGATGATGCCGTTGATGATCGCGGCACACAGCGCGGTGCCGAAGCTCAGCTTCAGCGCGGCCAGTACGCGCGGCGCGGAGATGATCGTCCAGAACTGATCCCAGGTGAGCTGCGAGGCGTGAATGAACATCGCCGCCAGCGGGATTAGCACAATCAGGCTGAGGTACACCAAGGTGTAACCCAGCGTCAGTCCGAAGCCGGGTATGACGGGGGAGATACGACGCGACATAAAAGTCCCTGGTTAAAAAACGCGCGAAGCCCCGAAGGTAAATCCGGGGCTTGTTTATGGCTACGAAAACTTACTGCGCCTGATAAATCTGGTCGAACACGCCACCGTCATTGAAGAATTTCGGTTGCGCGGTTTTCCAGCCACCGAAGTCCTTGTCGATGGTCACCAGCTCCAGTTTCGGGAACTGCTGGGCGTATTTGGCGGCCACGTCCTTGTCACGCGGACGGTAGAAATTCTTCGCCGCGATTTCCTGACCGGCCGGACTGTAGAGATGCTTTAGATAGGCTTCGGCGATCTGCTCGTTACCCTTCTTCGCGGCGTTCTTGTCGACCACGGCAACCGGTGGTTCGGCGAGGATCGACAGCGAAGGCACGACGATATCGAACTTGTCCGCGCCGCCGTCTTCTTTCAGCGCCAGGAACGCTTCGTTTTCCCAGGCCAGCAACACGTCACCCTGACCGTTGTTGACGAAGGTGATGGTCGAGCCGCGAGCGCCGGTGTCGAGAATCGGCACGTGCTTGAACAGGGTCTGCACGTACTCTTTGGCTTTTTCTTCGCTGCCGCCATTGGCTTTCAGGCCATAGGCCCACGCGGCGAGGAAGTTCCAGCGCGCACCGCCGGAGGTTTTCGGGTTCGGCGTGATCACCGAGACGTCGTTCTTGACCAGATCGCCCCAGTCCTTGATGCCTTTCGGGTTGCCCTTGCGCACCAGGAACACAATGGTCGAGGTGTACGGCGTGCTCGCTTCCGGCAGACGCTTCTGCCAGTCGGCCGGTAGGCTCTTGCCGAGTTTGGCGATTTCGTCGATGTCACCGGCCAGAGCCAGGGTTACCACGTCGGCACGCAGGCCATCGATCACCGCACGGCCCTGCTTGCCCGAGCCGCCATGGGACTGCTGGATTTTCACGGTGTCGCCGGCATGGTCCTTCTGCCAGAACTTGATGAATTCGGCGTTGTAGTCCTGATACAGCTCGCGCGTCGGGTCATACGACACGTTGAGCAGTTCGTAATCCTTGGCAACCGCGGAACCGACAAACACAGCGCTGGCCAGTGCGGCCAAAGCGTAACGGCGAATCAACGACATGGTGAAAGCTCCTGGAATTCTGGGTGGTGGCTTTTTCTTGTGTACTGCTGGAATCGGGTCCCACTGAAAGATCGCCGCCTTCGCCAGCTCCTGCACACAGCCCCCCTGCAGGAGCTGCCGAAGGCGGCGATCTTTTTAGCTCGGTTTGTGGCCCGGCTGCTGCAAACGGAATTTCTCTTTGCGTTCGATCTGAACGACTTGAGCGTTGTGCACAGTGATCTCCACCGCGCCGAACCGCAGATCGCGCAGGGCACTCTGGATTTCACGCAAGATCGTGGCTTCGTCCTGACCGTCAACGCTGCGAAGGGATGCGCTCATGGTGCTGCTCCTTTGAATGGGATAAGCCTGGCAGTGGGCGGCACTGCGTTCGGCGTGGGAGCAATATAAGAGAGGCTTGGATATTCTTAAAAAGACTATTTAAGAATGTTTATATAACTAGAAAACATTATGAGAGAGGGCAAGGGTTTGCGCTGATTTGAAATCGTTAAGAGAACTTGTGGCGAGGGGATTTATCCCCTTGGGTCGCGAAGCGACCCCAAAAAATGGGCCTGCTACGCAGTCCAACGGGGATAAATCCCCTCGCCACAGGATCGGTGATAGCCATATAGGGCCTATTCAGCCAATCAATGGCGTTTTCGCCCAATCAAGCCGATCCGCAGACACCGGCCGCCCAAACCAGTAGCCCTGCCCCAGATCGCATTCCTGCGCCAACAGAAATGCCGCCTGCTCAGCCTGCTCGATCCCCTCGGCATGCACCTGCATGCCCATGCTGCGCGCCAGCGCGATGATCACCCGGACAATAGCTACGTCATCCTCGTCCCCCGGCAACCCGGCGACGAAACCCTGATCGATCTTCAGCTTCTGCACCGGCAAACGCTTGAGCCGCAGCAGCGACGAATAGCCAGTGCCAAAATCATCAATGGCCAGGCGAATGCCCAACTCACGCAAGCGATGCATCTGCTCCAGCGCCACTTCCGGATCGTCCATCACCGCGCTTTCGGTGACTTCCAACTCCAGATAGGCCGGATCCAGCCCGGTATCGCGCAGCACCTGCGCCACCTGCTGATACAGCTCGCGCCGGGCGAAAAGCCGCGACGATATATTCACCGCGACAAACGCCAGTACCCTCCCGGCCTGCTGCCATTGGCACATTTGTCGGCAAGCCTGCTGCATCACCCAGGCGTCGATTTCGGCGATCAACCCGGTCCGCTCGGCAATCGGAATAAACTCCGCCGGCGACACCAGACCGCGCTGTGGATGCTGCCAGCGCACCAACGCTTCAACACCGATGAGGCGATCTGTGTTGAGGTCGTGCACCGGTTGGTAGAAAACCCGCAGTTCCTGTTGCTCCAGCGCTCGGCGCAATTCGAAGGCAATCTCAACCCGCTGTTGGGCATGGGCGGTGAGTTCTTCGGTGTACAACGCGTAACCGTTGCGCCCGCTGCCCTTGGCCTTGAACACCGCCGCATCGGCATTGCGCAACAGCTGATCGGCACTCAGCGCATCACTGGGAAACAGGCTGATGCCGATGCTGGCGTTGATGAACAGTTCGTCGCCGTCGATGCAGAACGGCTCCTTGAGCGCGTCGAGAATGCGCTGGGCCAGCGCCGCGGCCTGCCCGGGTTGTGGACAACTTTCCGCCAGCACCGCGAATTCGTCGCCGCCGAGTCGTGCCAGCGTGATGCCGGGGCCGAACAGCGCCTGCAAACGCGCCGCCACAGCTTTGAGCAAGCGGTCGCCGACGTTATGCCCGAGGCTGTCGTTGATCATCTTGAAGTGATCCAGATCGAGCAGCAGCAACGCGCAACCGCGTTTGTGGGTCTGCGCCGAAGCCAGCGCCTGCTCGGCGCGGTCGCTGAACAACAGGCGATTGGGCAGGTCGGTCAGCGGATCGTGGTGAGCGAGGTGCTTGAGTTCGTGCTCGGAATGCTTGATCGCACTGATGTCGGAAAACACCGCCACGTAATGGCTGACCCGGCGCTGGTCATCGTGGATGACGCGGATGGTTTGCCACTGTGGATAGATTTCGCCACTTTTGCGGCGGTTCCAGATCTCGCCGCTCCACTCGCCTTGAGATTCCAGCGTGGCAAACATCGCCTGATAGAAACCCGGCGGATGGTGGCCTGACTTGAACAAACTGGGTTGCTGGCCAAGGACTTCGTCGCGCTGATAACCGGTGATCTCGATGAACGCGCGGTTGACGTGGACGATCAGGCCCTGAAGATCAGTGACCAGCACGCCTTCGCGGGTGCAGTCGAACACCGCAGCCGCTTGACGCAAGCGTTCGCGATCAGCGTGACGCTCCCGTAATCGCGCACCGATGCCGAGAAACTCGCACAACCGCGCCCGCGCCAGAAAGATCAGCCCGGCGCTGAACGCCGCGAAGACATAACCGTTGATCAGTTGCCATCGCACCAGATCGACGGAGTTATCGAAGAAACTGTTTAATAAATAACCAGCACCTTGCAGCCAGACCACCGCAAGTACGAGATAGAGCAGCGCTGCACGCAAGGCATCGCGATAAGTGGCAGACATTCGGCCGTCCATGTCCTTACAAAAAGGTTGGAATTATAGGTCAAGAAACATTCAGCGACTCTTATCTGAAAGGGCGACTGGTTTTATCTGTGTGCTTGGTGATAATGCAACGGCTGTTTTTATCTTTATCGAGGGCCCTATAGCCTATGTGGTACGAAGGTTTTCTTGGCTTGTCGGCCTGGTCACTGGTCGCAGTCACCCTGCTGATGACCCACGTGACAATTGTCGCCGTCACGGTCTATCTGCACCGTTACTCGGCCCATCGCTCACTGGAGCTGAATGCTGGCCTGAAACACTTTTTCCGCTTCTGGCTGTGGCTGACCACGGCACAGAACACCCGCGAGTGGACCGCCATCCACCGTAAACACCATGCCAAATGCGAAACCGAAGACGACCCGCACAGTCCGGTCATCAAGGGTTTGTCCACCGTTCTGCGCAAAGGCGCCGAACTGTATCGCGCCGAGGCCGAAAACCCGGAAACCCTGCGCATCTACGGCAAGAATTGCCCGGAAGACTGGATCGAACGCAACGTCTACAGCCGCTATCCGCTGCTGGGCGTGGCGATCATGGGCGTTATCGACCTGCTGCTGTTCGGCACCATCGGCATCACCATCTGGGCGATCCAGATGATGTGGATCCCGGTATGGGCTGCCGGCGTGGTCAATGGTCTGGGCCATGCCATCGGTTACCGCAATTTCGAATGCCGTGACGCGGCGACCAATCTGGTGCCGTGGGGCATCCTGATCGGCGGCGAAGAACTGCACAACAACCATCACACCTACCCTAACTCGGCGAAACTGTCGGTGAAGAAGTGGGAGTTTGACCTCGGCTGGGCGTGGATCAAAGTCTTCAGTTTCCTGCGTCTGGCCAAGGTTCAACGTGTAGCGCCAATTGCCCATCGCGTCGAAGGCAAGGGCAATCTGGACATGGACACCGCCATGGCGATTCTCAACAACCGCTTCCAGATCATGGCCCAATACCGCAAGTTGGTCATCGGCCCGCTGGTCAAGCAGGAACTGGCCAAGGTCGATCATTCGGTGCGTCACCAGTTCCACCGGGCCAAACGCCTGTTGTCGCGGGAAACCAGCCTGTTGGAAGATCGTCATCACGCACGCATCCAGAACATGCTCGAGCACAGCCAGTCGTTGAAGGTAATTTACGAAAAACGCTTGGCCCTGCAGCAGATCTGGGTCAAGACCAGCGCAAATGGCCACGACATGCTCGCCGCCATCAAGGAATGGATTCACGAGGCCGAAGCCAGTGGCATCCAGTCCCTGCGCGAATTTGCCGACCAGTTGAAAACCTACTCGCTGCGCCCAGCCACAGCCTGACGGGTAACAAGGGGATCCCCTGTGGTGAGGGGATTTATCTCCGATCGGCTGCGCAGCAGTCGCAAAACCAGACGACGCGTTTTCATTGAGGGAACGCGTCTTCCTTACCGCCCAGCAGAACGCCACTAGCGTTGGGAACTTCGCCGAAAATCCCCTATCTCAAAGACTTCGCCATTCCGGCGGGTTTAGGCGTGGCCGTTGTTGTCGACACGGCACGCTCTCTGAGATCTGTGCCGATGGTCAATAACAACCAAAAAGACTCATCCCTCCCGCAGTGGCCCGAGGCCGCGCAAACCTTGATGGCGCTGATGCACGCCCAAGGTGAAGTCGCCCGCCTCAGTGAGCGCGAACAACTGTTCAGCTCGCTTTTGGTCAGCGTCAACGCTGTGCTCTGGGCGTTCAATTGGGAAACCCGTCAGGTGCTGTACGTCAGCCCGGCCTATGAAAGGATTTTCGGACGATCCGCAGGCCTTCTGCTGGCCGACCATAACCAGTGGCGCGACAGCATCTACCCGGACGATCTGGACTACGCCGAACGCAGCCTCGCCGAAGTGCTGCGCAAAGGTGCGGTGGAAGATCGCGAATACCGCATCATCGCCGCCGACGGCCAGGTGCGCTGGCTCAGCGACAAATGCTTTATCAATCGTCAGGACGAACCCGGGCAACCGGTGATTATCGTCGGCATCGCCGAGGACATCACCGACAAGAAGCAGATGGAAACCGAACTGCAACGCCTGGCCACCACCGATGTGCTGACTCAAAGCAGCAACCGCCGACACTTCTTCGAATGCGCCCACCGCGAATTCGAACAGGCACGCCTGCAAGGCGCCCAGCTAGCCTTTCTGCTGCTGGATATCGATGACTTCAAAGTGATCAACGACAGTTACGGTCATCCGCAGGGCGACAACGTGCTGCAACAGATCGCCGAGTGCGGCCGTGGGTCGTTACGCCGGGGTGATCTGTTCGGGCGGATTGGCGGCGAAGAGTTTGCGGCGGTGTTCCCCGGTTGCGCGCCAGACATGGCCATGCAAGTCGCCGAGCGCCTGCAACAGCAGATTCAGCGTTTGAGCTTCAACCATGAAGGCCAGACCTTTGGCATCACCGTGAGCCAGGGTCTGACCAGTCTCACGGCAGAGGACGAAAGCCTCGACAGCCTGTTCGCCCGCGCGGATGCGGCGATGTATGAGGCCAAACGCCAGGGTAAAAACCGGATTATTTCTGCCTGAGCCGTGTCTCAGCCGCACAGAGATCCATTGTAGGGGTTTGCGTAAGTCAGGTTACTTGCGCATCCGCATCAGCTCCGGCAAGCCGATCTTCAGCAACCGCGCCGTGCGACTCTTCGCCAGCTCCTCAACGCCCTCATGCTCAGTCAGGCGAGCCATTTGCGCCGCCATGTTCATCACTAGCGCCTCACGGGAATACACGCCGCCGCCGAGCTGGTAGACCGAGGCAATCAACTCGCGCAGTTCCAGCGGCAGCCGCCAGCGAGTGCGTAGCGCCGAACCATAGGCCGCACCGAATTCGGCCAGCGCGTCGCCGACCTCTTCCCATTCATCCAGCTCACCACCGGCCTGCTTCCACTCCTGCAAGCAACGCAGCAATGCCAGATCACCCAGACGATGCAACATGCCTGCGCAATAGCAGCGCTCCTGATCCAGATCGAGCAGACGCGCCAAGGTGCGCGCGTACTCAGCGGTGTGCAGCGACAACCCCCAATAGCGCTCGGCGTAATCCGCCAGACACGGATCACTGAGCTTGGCGCTGCGCTTGAGCGCCAGACCAAGAATCAGATTCATGCTCTGCCCAGTGCCAAGCCGATGCAGCGCCTGCGCGAGCGTCTGCACCGCCGTGCCATGGTGTTGCGCGGCACTGTTGGCGGCGGCGATCAACACGGCGGTGATCTGCGGATCAGTTTTTATCTCATCTTCCAGCAGCTTCAGATCCAGCCCGCCGGGATTGAGGCTGCGTTTGACCGCCACCTGCACATCGGTCATCAATGGCGCGCCGTCAGCCTGCTCGCGGCGTCGCTCAAGGAACACCGACAAGGTCATGCCAGGTGCCAATGTCGGCACTTCACAAAACACTTCTTCACCGGCATTAAGCAGTAGACCCTGCAAACGCTCGGTCAGGCTTTCCATGTTCAATGGCTTGGCGAGGTAGGCGGTCGGCGCGAGCGGCAGGGCTTCGCGCACGCTGGCGCTGTCGGTGCGGCTGCTCATCAGAATGAACGGCAGCGGCGGATTGCGTTTGCGCTGACGCACGCTACGCAGCACGTTCAGCCCATCGGTGCCGGGCAATTCCCAATCAACAATGGCCAGGTCATAGGGCACGTCACGCAGCATGTCCAATGCCTGCTGGCCATCGGCACACAAATCCACTCGAGCGTCGCAACGCACGTTCAGCAACACTTGTTTGAGCAGGTCACGAGACCATGGGTCGGCCTCGGCAATCAGCACTCGCGGTACGGCGGGTAAAACAACGGCAGTCATGCGCGCTCTCCCTTGCAATGCCTGAACCTTAGCCAATGCTGGCCATTCGATACAGTGCAAATGGGTTTAAGGGGCGTAAAAAAACCCGCCGGAGCGGGTTTTTTGTCGAACTGATCACGCAGGCCCCGGGATTACAGCTCCGAGAAGCACTCTTCGATGATCGCCAGACCTTTGTCCAGTTGCTCGTCCGGCGAAGTCAGCGGTACGAGTACGCGCAGAACGTTGCCGTAAGTGCCGCAGGACAGCAGGATCAGGCCCTTGTCGCGAGCCTTGGCCACGACGGACGCTACAGCGGCAGCGTTCGGCTTGTGGCTGTCGCCGTTTTCGAACAGCTCGACGGCGATCATTGCGCCCAGAGCACGGACTTCGCCGATCACCGGGTACTTGGCCTGGATGGCTTTGAGGCCAGTGACCAGACGCTCGCCGACAGCCTTGCAGCGATCCAGCAGTTTTTCTTCTTCGAACACTTCCATCACGGCCAAGGCCGCGGCGCAAGCGATCGGGCTACCGGCATAAGTGCCGCCCAGGCCGCCTGGCGCAATGGCGTCCATGTATTCAGCCTTGCCGCAGACACCGGCCAGCGGGAAGCCGCCAGCGATGGATTTGGCGAAGGTGGTCAGGTCGGCAGCAACGCCCATCTGTTCCATCGCGAAGAAAGTGCCGGTACGGCCAGCGCCGGTCTGTACTTCGTCAGCGATCAACAGGATGCCGTGCTGGTCGCACAGGGCACGCAGACGCTTCATGAACTCTTTTGGCGCGACGTAGAAACCACCTTCGCCCTGCACAGGCTCGATGATGATCGCGGCGATGTCTTTCGGCTCGGCGTCGTTCTTGAAGATGCGTTCGATGGAAGCGATCGAATCGTCGATGCTCACGCCGTGCAGTTCGTTCGGGTACAGCGCGCGGAAGATGCCGCCTGGCATCAGGCCCATGCCGGCCGAGTATGGCACGACTTTACCGGTCAGGCCCAGGGTCATCATGGTGCGACCATGGTAAGCGCCGGTGAACGCGATCACGCCGGCACGGCCAGTGGCGGCACGGGCGATTTTCACGGCGTTTTCCACGGCTTCGGAACCGGTGGTGACCAGCAGGGTTTTCTTGTCGAAGTTACCTGGCACCTTGGCGTTGATTTTTTCGCACAGCTCAACGTACGGCTCGTAAGCCAGTACCTGGAAGCAGGTGTGGGTCAGCTTGTTCAGCTGTTCGGTCACGGCAGCGATGATTTTCGGGTGTACGTGGCCGGTGTTCAGTACAGCGATACCGCCAGCGAAGTCGATGAATTCACGACCTTCAACGTCAGTCACGGTCGCGTTCTTCGCGGACTCGGCGAAGATCGGGTGAATCTGGCCAACACCACGTGGAACAGCTGCGGTACGGCGGGCCATCAGTTCAGCGTTAGTCTTGCTCATTACAGTCCTCATTCGCCGCTCATCGGGCGGCGTGGTTCAAGGATTAAGCGGGAGGAAGCGACGGTGGCAGCATGCGATGATCGACTGCCACGGCGTTCCCGGCCGCAGAGAAAATTCCGGTTTGAAACGACGCAAAGGGACAGCGCTCTCGTGCCCTTTGCGTTTGCAGCGATCCCTTTTCCCGGCTTAGATGCCCAGGCAGAGGTATTTGATTTCCAGGTAATCTTCGATGCCGTACTTGGAGCCTTCACGGCCCAGGCCCGACGCCTTGATGCCGCCGAACGGCGCGACTTCGTTGGAGATCAGCCCGGTGTTGACGCCGACCATGCCGTATTCCAGGGCTTCCGCCACACGGAACACACGGCCCAGGTCACGAGCGTAGAAGTAAGAGGCCAGACCGAACTCGGTGTCGTTGGACATCGCGATCACTTCGGCTTCGTCTTTGAAACGGAACAGCGGCGCCAGCGGACCGAAGGTTTCTTCCTTGGCCACGGCTGCGTTTTTCGGCACGTTGGTCAGGATGGTCGGCTCGAAGAAGTTGCCTTCCATCGGCTTGCCACCGGCCAGCACGGTGGCGCCTTTGGCCACGGCGTCAGCAATGTGTTCTTGCACCTTGGCCACGGCTTTTTCGTCGATCAGCGGGCCAGTGGTGGTGCCGTCTTCCAGACCGTTGCCGATCTTCAGTTTCGCCACTGCCACTTTCAGCTTCTCGGCGAACGCGTCGTAGACCGAATCCTGAATGTACAGACGGTTGGCGCAGACACAGGTCTGGCCGTTGTTGCGGTACTTGGAAATGATTGCGCCCTCGACGGCCTTATCCAGATCCGCGTCGTCGAACACGATGAACGGCGCGTTGCCGCCCAGTTCCAGCGAGACTTTCTTGATGTCCTTGGCGCATTCCGACATCAGTTGACGGCCGATTTCGGTCGAGCCGGTGAAGGACAGCTTGCGCACGATCGGGTTGCTGGTCAGCTCGCTGCCGATGTCGCCGGCGCTGCCGGAAACAACGCTGAATACACCGGCAGGAATGCCGGCACGCTGGGCCAGTTCAGCCAGCGCGAATGCGGAAAATGGCGTTTGCGAAGCAGGCTTGAGCACCATGGTGCAACCGGCAGCCAGCGCCGGGCCGGCCTTACGGGTGATCATCGCGGCCGGGAAGTTCCACGGGGTAATGGCCGCGGTCACGCCGATTGGCTGCTTGATCACGATCAGGCGCTTGTCCGGCTGGTGGCCCGGAATCACGTCACCGTAGATGCGCTTGGCTTCTTCGGCGAACCACTCGATGAACGAAGCGGCGTAAACGATTTCGCCCTTGGCTTCAGCCAGCGGCTTGCCCTGCTCGAGGGTCATCAGGCGAGCGAGGTCGTCCTGGTTTTCGATCATCAGTTCAAACCAGCGACGCAGCTTGCCGGCACGCTCTTTGGCGGTCAGTGCACGCCAGGCCGGCAGCGCTTTGTCAGCGGCTTCGATGGCACGGCGGGTTTCAGCAGCGCCCATCTTCGGCACGGTGCCGAGGATCTCGCCAGTGGCCGGGTTGTTGACCTTGATCGTCTGACCGTTGTCCGCATCGACCCAAGCGCCATCAATAAAGGCTTGCTGGCGAAACAACAGGGTGTCTTTAAGCTGCATGTCGGCTTTCCTTAACAGCACCGCGGCCTGCGCGGAGCAAATTATGATTGTAGAAAGGCGCCTCGCAAGGCTGCCGTCAGGGAAATCAGTGACCGGGTGAGGCGCATAAGACAGTGCACGACTCGAAACACCTGCGCTTCAACACCCAATCAAAGAGCGTTTGAAATCTCAAACGGATCGTAGGAGCAAAGGGGTTAAAGGACAATAGGGCGTTCGAAAAAAAGAACAAAAACGGCGTATTTGTGGAAATTTTCAGATCAACGAGCAAAAAGCCCCGGCCGCAGGAAAACCATAGAACAGCCCCGCAAAAGCGCCAAGCGAGGGTTTTGCAGGACGTTACCGCTTTATGGAATGCAGCGGATTTATCCCGACACGCGCACTGACAATACGCCCCAAAACCCAGCATGGACGCCCCGAGCCGACCTAGGTATGATGTCGCCCGCTGCACCAGTAGCTCAGCTGGATAGAGTACTGCCCTCCGAAGGCAGGGGTCGTGGGTTCGAATCCCGCCTGGTGCACCATTGATTTAAACGAGAAAGCCCCGGACTGTGATGGTCCGGGGCTTTTTTGTGGGCGGCTGTTTTTCAGCCTGATCTGGCTAGCGATCCGGGGTGTGGGGATCGAGTACTCGAGCGATGTCGCGCGCGCTATGCAGAACCCTCTCTATCTGAACATCTCTCTCAACAAGTGAGTAAGAAATCAAGTGGCGACCGTGGGCGATCTGTTGCAGATCCTCTCGAGCCATTGCGGAAAATAGCAACCGCGTCATAAGCGATTTGGCTCAGCTTCGATGTCATCTATAAGCGCATCAATCTCAGCAAAAACGGTGTCGGCTTCGACCGACGGACGAGGATGGTTGCGACTTGCAGCGATTGCCTCGCGCAATTCCGCCGCTCGCAAGCGATCCAGCAACTCCTGATAAGTCGCATGGGCCAAGAGATAGGCTGCTGGGCGATTATGGTTGAGAACGGCAATGGGCTCCGAACCCGCCAGCTCGATCACAGTGCTGGGGCTGCGCTTCAGTTCAGTAATGCTTACTGAACGACTACCCAGCAGGTGCTCCATGACGCCTCAAAAAGTACGAAAAATAGTACCTTATAGCGCCCCTTTTCAGCACGGAGGGTCAACGAACAGATAAATGGACAATGGCAGCTGGAAACTTCAGGGGGAGGAAATGATTTTTTAAAGGGAATTCCTCAAACAGCTTCACTCCGTCGTCCAATCAAACTCATCGTAATCCTCATCCTCTTCTTCCTCCTCCCCAACCTCCTCTTCAAAAACATCCTCTTCCTCAAGCACATCCTCTTCCTGCTGACTCAGCAGAAACTCCTTACGCGCTTCAGTAATCGCGCGCCGCATGTCCTCACCCTTTTGCGGGCAATTGAGGAGTTGGGCGATGCGGTCGATTTTTGGTGCCACGGTGTTCTCCAGCGCTTCAGCTATGACCTGATAGTGCGCGTTTTTGCGGGGCAATGCCAAATGGCTGGGCGAACAGGGCGGTCAGTTCTTCTGGATTTTTTCCAGTCGGGCGTCGAGGTTGGCGTTCGGGTAGCGTTTGTGCAGGTTCTTGAACAGGGTGTCGGCCGCTTTTGATTGGCCGGATTCGCGCAGGCGCAGAACTTCGCGCAGTTGTTCGTCGAGGCCGTTGGCCGGGGCGGCGGCGCGTTTGCTGGTTTTGGCTTCGTCGGCACTGAACGCTTCGCTTTGCATCGGCGCAGCCATTTCAGCCATCGGCGCGGGGGCGGACAATGCTTCAGGCGCTTGCTTGCGAGCCATCGGTGCGGCGGGTTTGGCGGCCGGGGCGAAGTCGAATTGGGGCTGCGGTTCGGGGGCGCGTTGCACCAGCGAAAGCATCAGTGCGACGCCGACGAGGCTGGCGAACGCCACTTGCCAACGCGGTTTGCGGCAGGCGTCGAGCCAGCGTTGCCACAGGCCTGGCTTCGGTGCCGGGACTTCGCGGTGGGCAGCCTTGAGGATGAACGCGTCGAGGTGCGCGGGCGGTTCAGCGTTGTGCTGTTCGCGAACATGTTTGATCACAGGATATTCAGGTGTCTGGCGGGCGTCAGTCATGTCAGTACCTCCTCGGCCAGCAGCCGACGCAGTTTGTGCTGGGCGTAGCGCAAGCGGCTTTTGACGGTTTCCACGGGTGTATCGGTGAGACTGGCGATTTGCGCCAGGTCGAGGTCGCCGTGAGCGCGCAGCAGGAACACTTCGCGCTGGTCGGCGGGCAGGGTTTGCAGGGCGGTTTCCAAACGCTGGCTGTCGCGACTGAGGCTCAGCAGTTGTTCAGGGTCACTCGCCTCATCGCTGACCGCGTGAGCCTGTTCGTCGTAGCTGTCGTGCAACGGTTGATGGGCGCCGTGCTTGCGCCAGTGATCGATCAGGCGATTGCGGGCAATCTGGAACAACCAGGTACGAAATGTCGCCCGGCCTTGTGGCTGACTGGCGCTGCGGATCAGGCTCAGCCAGGTGTCCTGAAAGACTTCGTCGGCCAGTTCTGGTTTGCCGCTCAAGCCGAGCAGAAATCGATAAAGGCCCTGACGATGACGGGCATACAAGATCTCGAACGCCGCGCCGTCGCCCTCGCGATAACGCGCCAACAGCGATTCATCGCTGTTGGCGGTAGGGTTGTCCGGCGAAGCAAACAGCTGACTGATGAAGCCTTTCAGACGACTCACTATTCAATCCATCGCTCAGTGGGCAGCGCATTCGATGCGGTTGAAGTGCGCAGGCTCTGCGCCAGTTCGACCAGTTGCACAAACTCGTTACGCAGACCGAAACGATCATCGCCACGGGCACCACGAGCCAGCGCTTCGGTGTCTTTCAAGCGGAAGTCGCCGGTGTAGCGGCCATCCTTGAGTTGCTGGGAAAACGCAGCGACGGCGGCGGCAAAGCGCAGGTCGTCGCTGGCCGGTGCGACCTGATTGGCAATCGGCCGCTCGATCAGCAGACTTTTCCCACCCTCAGGCTTTTGATATCGCACACGCAGCATTGCCAATTCCCCGTTCTTTTCGGCAAGAGTCGCACTCGATTTGCCGTAGCGCAGCGGTTCCAGCCAGCCCTTCTCGCCTGCCGGAACAATTTCATACAGCGCAGTCACCGTGTGTCCTGCGCCGATTTCGCCGGCATCGACTTTGTCATTGCTGAAGTCCTCACGCTTGAGCGCACGGTTTTCGTAGCCGAGCAGGCGATATTCACTGACCTGCGTCGGGTTGAATTCCACCTGCAATTTGACGTTTTTCGCCACGACGGCAAGGGTCGAGCCGAGCTGATCCACCAGCACTTTGCGCGCCTCGCGCAGGTTGTCGATGTAGGCGTAGTTGCCATCACCGGCGTCGGCCAGTTGTTCCATCAAGTGTTCATTGTAGTTATCCACACCAAAACCCAGGGTGGTCAGCGAAATACCGGTTTTACGTTTATCCACAGCCATTTGTTCAAGGCTGTCGAAGTCGCTGATGCCGACGTTGAAGTCGCCGTCAGTGGCCAGCAGGATACGGTTGATGCCTTTGGGGATAAACGCCTGTTGTGCCATTTGATAAGCCAGTTCGATACCCGATGCGCCAGCGGTCGAGCCGCCTGCGGTCAGTTGCTCGATGGCGGTACGAATCTTGGCTTTTTCCCGTCCGGAAGTCGGCTCAAGCACCACGCGGGATTCACCGGCATACACCACCAGCGACACGCGATCGTCATCACGCAACTGATCGACCAGCAGTTTCAGTGTGCTCTTGACCATCGGCAGACCTTCGCGGCGATCCATCGAGCCGGACACGTCCACCAGAAACACCAGATTGGCCGGTGCCAGTTCGGCCACGGCGCGGTCGGAGGTCTTGATACCGATGCGCAGCAATCGGGTGTGCGGGTTCCACGGTGAAGCCGCCAGTTCGGTGGTCACGCCAAACGGCGAGCCGTCGCTGGGCAATGCGTAGTCGTAGGGAAAGTAATTGACCATTTCCTCCAGTCGCACTGCGCCTTCCGGCGGCAGGCGTCCCTGATTGAGCAGGCGGCGGACGTTGGCGTAGGCGCCGGTGTCGACATCGGCGCTGAAGGTCGAGACCGGGGTTTCGGCGACGCTGTGGATGGGGTTATCCGCCAACTTCTGATACTGCTCACGCTGCTCGTCGCGATAGCCCTGTGGATAACTTTCCCGCGCGGGCATCGCAGCGAAACTGGCGATCGGTGCCGGGCGAACACTGCGCTTGGCCATCGCACTATCGGCCAGCACAGCTTCGTGCTGCACCATCGCCTCAGGCTGAGCCGGCGCGGCTGCGGATTCCGGGTTGGACGAAACACCGCAACCGGCGATGGCCAACAGCACGCCGACCGCAACAGGTCGCAGAAAAGGCAGGGAACGGGACATGGGGGCTGACCTCGGGATGAAATTGATCATTCATCCACTGAGACGGGCAGCCCTTTCAGTTCGGGTTAAACGCGACTGAAAAAATTTTCAGCGGTGATAACGCCGCACCGCACTGCTGTTGCGCAGCACATGGCCTTTGATTTTTTCCATCAGCTCGGCGCGGGTCAGACCGGCCGGCAGTGCATCCGGGGCCAGATCCAGTGCGTAGATCTGGATGATGTAGTGGTGCGCGCTGTCACCCACCGGTGGGCACGGCCCCATGTAGTGGGTGTTGCCCTTGCTGTTGGTGCCGCCAACGCCTTCGAAGGCAGATTTGGCGCCGACACCGGCCGCGATCTGGTGAGTCGTGGCTTTGATGCCGTAGTGAATCCAGTGATCGACGCCCAGGCCTTTCTGACCGTCGGGATCGTGCATGACGATTGCGTAGCTTTGGGTGCCGGTTGGGCCGGCGTTCCAGCTCAGGGCCGGCGACTGATTCTTGCCGCCGCAACCAGCCGCATCGCTGGCCGCTGCCGAAGTGAACAGACGGTTATCAGACACACCAGGGATGCTGAGGGTGAAGCGCTCTTGGGCCTGCGCCGGAAACTGCACGCAAAGGGCGACGGCAACGGCCGCCAGCCAAGGGTTGAGAGAGGTCAATCGGGTCATTCCGGGAGCACCTTGTGCAGTGGGGCCGTCGTCGGCCTGCAAACTATAGCTGTACCGTTCGTGCCGTGGCAGTGGCAAATGGCTGAACCTCGCACTGTTGCGCAAACTCGTAAGAGAAATGCCCGCGAGGAAGCCGAACATGCCCCTGCACCGTGTCGCCCGTTTCGCCGATGTCCCGCAAGACCGTGGCCTGGAAGTCAAAATCGGCAATATGAAGATCGTTGTGCTGCGCGCCGCCGGCCAATTACGTGCGTTTCAGGGCGAATGCCCACATGCCGGTGCGCCATTGGCGGACGGCGCGTTGTGTCATGGTCGGCTGATCTGCCCATGGCACAAGGCTGCTTTCCGTGCTGAAGACGGCGCCTTGTGCGACCCGCCGGCCCTCGACAGCCTCAAGCGTTATCCGTTGGAGCTACGCGGCGAAGAGGTTTGGGTTGATGACCAGCCGATCGCCGATCCGCACACGCCACCGGCAGACGATTCACGCACGTTCGTGATTGTCGGCGCCGGTGCGGCAGGCACTGCGTGCGCAGCGGCGCTGCGGGAAAAGGGATTTGGAGGACGCATAAAAATGATCGACCGCGAAGCAGGCGCCGGTTACGACCGCACCGTGCTGAGCAAATTTGTCCTCGCAGGCGAAATGTCACCGGAAGAAACCCCGCCGCTGCGCGATGAGGATTTTTATAAAGAGCAGCGTATCGAGCGCATTCAAGGCGAAATCAGTTCACTCGACGCCGCCGCCAAAACCCTGCACCTGCACGACGGCCAAACCGTGAATTACGACGCCGCCGTGCTGGCCACCGGCGGCGAACCGAATTCCCTGGAGTTGCCCGGCGCGGATCTGCCGCAGGTGTTTGTCCTGCGCTCAAAAGCCCAGGCCGAACAGATCATGCACGCGGCCCAACCCGATCACCGTGCGGTGATCATCGGCGACAGCTTCATCGCCCTCGAATGCGCCTCGGCCCTGCGCCAGCAGGGTCTCGACGTCACGGTACTCGCCCGCCACACGATCCCTTTCGCCGCCCAGTTCGGTGATGCCGTGGGCAAAGCCATCCGCGCGCAGCACGAAGAAAATGGCGTGAAGTTCATCACCGAGCATGAGGCGAAGGAGATCACCGGCAACGGCAAAGTCGAGGCGGTGTTGCTCGACAACGGTTTGCGGATTTCGGCGGATCTGGTACTGGCCGGCGTCGGCGTGCACCCGGCCACCGAGGCTTTCGCGTCGCTACACCGGGAGAAAGATCAGTCGCTGTGCGTCGACGGCGGCATGCGTGTGACCGAAGGCCTGTGGGCCATTGGCGATATCGCCACGTTTCCGCTCAACGGCCAGCCACAACGCATTGAGCACTGGCGTCTGGCCCAGCAACACGCGCGAATCGCTGCGGCCAATATGCTTGGCGGCGACGAGCATTATCTGGATGTGCCGTTTTTCTGGACGTGGCACTTCGGCAAGAACTACGACTATCTGGGCCATGCCGAGCAATGGGATGAAGTGGAGTTTCTCGGCGAACCCGAAAATCCACCCTTTATCGGTCTGTTCGGCAGAAACGGTGTACTGGTCGCTGCCCTCGCATGTGAGAAAGAGCGTGCGATGGCGCTGCTGGCCGAAAGGATGAAGCAGCCGCTGCCGATGGAAGAGGCGTGGACATTGATCCAGGTCTGACCAACGATCCGTTGCAGGAGCTGCCGAAGGCTGCGATCTTTTGACGCTGAAGATCAAATGATTGCGGCCTTCGGCAGCTCCTGCAGGGTGTTTCGTAATTCAGCCAGGCCGATTAACTGGCTCGCGATTGTCGTCGTCTTCGGCATGCAAAAAAATCACCCGCGGGTGCTCCAGCGGTGCCAGGGGTGGCGGCAATTCACCCTGCTGTACCGGCCAGAAATGCGCCACCACATGGCTGATGTCGCCTTCCTGATCGTTGTGAATGGTCATCACTCCCGGGGTGCGCAGCTTTTGCAAGCGGTCGTCGCACAGCTTGAAACTCTTGCTCAGCCCCTCATCGTCGACCACCGGCGCCGGCAGTCGGCGCTGGGCGAAGCTGCGGCTTTTGCGGTGCTGATAGCGCGCCCAAGTAATGAGGATCACCGCGTTCACCACCGCCACCCACAGATAAATCTGCAAGGTGCCGAGCGCTTCGAACGCCGAGCTATCAATCCGCGGCCCGCCCTCACGGGTTTCGATCAGCGGCCACAAGCCCCGTACCAATAGATACAGCAGGCCAACCCAGGCGATAACGGTGAAGATCACATCGATCACGACCAGAAACGGCCGTTGGCGAGTCCGGATGATTTTCATTTGATGACCTCCTCTTCATCGTCCCCGATCGGCTTGATGCCACGGTCGGGGCTGACCCAGCGCGCACGCTTCTGATGTTGGCCAAACAGCACTTTGGGGAAACTGACCAGCGTGGTCAGCAGGCTGACGAACCAGAATGCAATCGGGTACCAGACCACCCAGAACATCGTCCTGCCCAACCCCGGTTCGTAGCGCCGGTCAATGATGATGCTGACGGCAAACTGCACCAGGCAGACAAACGCCAGCAACAACCCGGTAAACGCCGGTGGCATCAGGTGATCCACCGCGATGGCTTCCGGCATGACCACAAACTTGCCGACGCCCCAGAAGATCACCGACAACAGGAAGGTGAAGGCCCAACCGGTCGACAGGCAGTATTCGAACAGTAGCGGCCACAGGTAACGATGGCGGTACTGCCAGATCCCGCGAATGTTTTTGAACAGCACCTCGGCGCCGCCCTGCGCCCAGCGCAAGCGCTGCTTCCACAGACCGCCGAGGGTTTCCGGCATCAGGATCCAGCACAGTGCGCGCGGCTCGTAGAAGATGCTCCAGTGATCGAGTTGCAGCTTCCAGCTGATGTCGATGTCTTCGGTGATCATGTCCGGGCTCCAGTAGCCGACCCGGTGCAGTGCTGTGCGACGGAACGCGACGATCACGCCCGACACGGTGAAGATCCGCCCGAACACTCGCTGAGTACGCTTGATCAGCCCGATGATCGATGAGAACTCGCCGACCTGCACCCGCCCGACCAACGTCGAACGAGTACGAATCCGCGGGTTGCCGGTCACCGCGCCCAATCGCGCGTTATCGAGCATCGGCGCGACCAGATAGGCCGCGGTGTTCGGCGCCAGCAGCGCGTCACCGTCGATGCACACCAGATACTCACTGCGCGCAGCGATGGCACCCATGCGCAGGGCCACAGCCTTGCCCTGGTTTTCCGCCAGGTGCAGCACCCGCAGACGTGGGTCTTCCTTGGCGATCCTGTCCAGCACTTCGGCGGTGTTGTCCTTGGAGCCGTCGTTGATCGCGATGACTTCGATGTTCGGGTAGTGCTGGGCCAGCGCCGCGTGAATTGTGTCGGCAGCGTTGTCGCCTTCGTTGTAGCAAGGGATCAGGATCGAGATCAGCGGCTCACCCGCCAACGGCGGCGGCAGGGTGTCGTCCTTCCACGGCCAGTGGCGTTCCCAGTGCAGCCAGAAATACAGGCCACCGGCAATCCACAACCCCGACATGAACAGCGGGTAGAAGAACACGAAGTCCATCAGGAACTGGCCGGTGACGAGGAAAATCAGTCCCAGCGGCACGCCGAGGACGAGCGCCAGAACAAACAGGGCTAACAGTCTATCCAGCATGTTATGGGTTCCATTTATTGGAGAGCGCAGGCCGTACGGTTTTCAGGTCCGGCAGGTTGTCGAGAAAGTTGTCCGGGTAGTAACCGAAACTGGTCGCACCCTGGCGCTTGAGGCGTCCCATCCAGTCGGCCAATTGCTTGCCATCGATGTCGGCCTGATCTTTTTTGGTCCAGTCGCGCGCCTGCAATTCGAACACGGTGCGGTTCAACGCGCCGGGGCGCTTGCTGACGGTTTGCACCAGCGTTTCCAGCCACGGGCCGGACTCTGCCTGGGTCTGTTTTTCCATCAGGGGCATGGCCATCGGCGCCGTCCAGTCGTAGGTCGACAGGAAGTCGTCGAGGTTCTGTGCGTACCATTCTTCGCTGTGTGGATTGAGCATCGGCTCGGCGAAGATATTGCGCGCGGTCAGCACCTGCGGGCCTCGAATGGCGCGAACCTTGGCCGTCAGTTCATTGGTGAAGTCGATCAGGTAGCGGCTCTTGAATCGGGTCCAACGCTGCATGGCAGCCGGATCATCGCGCAACGCCTCGATCGAACCCGGCAAACCGCTGGCCGCATAGGCCTTGAGCGCCGCCGGGCTGGCATCTTCGAAGTCCGAGAGCACCGCATCGTCGTGGTAGAGAATGCCGTTGACCGAGGTCAGGCGCGCCACGTCTTCGTAGATTTCACCGATGATCCGTCGCACTTCAGGATCGAACGGCGACAAGCGTTGGTACTGATCCGGATCCACCGAGGTGATGCCGGTTTTCGCGTCCCAACGGGTCACGCGCGGCAGTTTCGAGTCGAGACCAAAACTCAGCACCGGCATCCACGCGAAGACCTTCACGTTAGCGCGGGTACGTAGTTGCCAGGCGACGCGGTTAAAAATATCCGCACGCACCGGCAAGTGACGGTTGGGGAAGTACAGCGAATGCACCAGGCCATCGCCCTTGGGATCGGCGAAGGCTTGCAGGAACACGGTGTTGGCACCCAAGTCAGCGATGCGCTGCACCAGTTTGCCGAGGTTAATGTCCTGCTGCGCCGGGTCCGGGTCGTAAACGTTGTCCAGATCAACATGCACCACGCGCATGACGAAATCCGACTGCACGTCGACGATACTGTTGGCGAAGCGCTCGCCGTCGGGATCCGAGGCGACGAGAAAGCGCGGGCTGCTCATCAGGTTATCGAGGGCGTCGAGACCGTCTTCGAGGGTCAGTGCCATTTCGTAGCCTTCATCGCCCACCACGGTCAGCGAAGTACCATCCGCCGCGCCGTATGGCCAGACCCACACGCGCGGTTTGTAACCGGTGACTTTGCGTATTTTTTCCGAAATGTTGTTCACGTCAGTGCGGATCCGCGCCTGGAAATCAGCCTCGGATTCATACCGTTTGGTCACTGGGTCATAACGTCGGGTGGCCGCCGCAGGCTGCAGGTTGCCCTGTGGGTTCGCCAAAATACCTTTGTGATTGGCGTCGGTGTGGGCAGCGATTTCCACCAGCCCGGAGCGTGAGATTTCGCGAATCTGATCCCAGGTCAGGAAGTCGGAACGCGGGCGCGGAGCACCGGCGAAATCCACTGGCTGGTTCAGCGGCGTGTCGATCCAGCTGCCGACCGGCGCCAGCAGCGCGTGCCAGTTGTAGGCGCGCAACACCGGCAGCACGCGGGTGTAGAAGCTTGAGTAACCGTCGTCGAAGCTGAGCAGAATCGCCTTCGCTGGCAGTTCCGGCCCACCCTTGCGTGCGGCCATGATCTGATCGACCGTCACCGGTTTGTAGCCGTTTTCCCGCAGCCAGGCGAGTTGCTCGATCAGGCGCTCGGTGCGCACCGCCACCACGGCCTGATCGGGGTCGCGATCTTCGACATCGTGATAGGCGATGCCCAACACATGATTTTTCGGCCACGGTTTTTCGCTGGCCGCCACCGGGCGCTCGGAGGGTGGTGCGAATGCCGGAGCTTGCTGGGCGCAGGCGCTGACCAGCAGCGCTCCCAGCAGAAGGATGAAACGCGAAATAAAAGGCATCTTCAAACTCTTCTAGAAGCGGAAAGTGAGGTCGACGAGCAGACGCAGATCGGTCTCCCGATCACCGTCGTAGGGCCGGTTGATCACACTGAGCAAACCGCCCACCTCGAACACGTCGTTCCAGGCGTAACGTTGGCCATAACCGAGCAACGCCATGCCGCCAGTGCCGTGATCACGCTGGCTGTACGTCCCCGCACCGGCCTGGAACTGCTGGCTCCAGGACGTTTCGTAGCGGTGATAGAGCACGTGATTGACGTTGACCAGTGGCATGACGCTGAAGTCGGATTTGGGATTGAAGTACGGCACGTCATCGGATTTGGAGTTGTGGCTGGTGCCGACTTCAAGCCCCGCATCGACCTGCACGTTCGGCGCGCTGTAAACGCCCTCGCGGCCGGTGAGCAAGGCTTCGACGCGGTTGTTGCCATCGCTGAAGTGCGATGGGCTCACCGACAGCCGCCACTCACGGCTTTCATTGGCGCGCCAGCGAATAAAACCGCTGCCGCCGCTGGCTTTGATGTCGCTGTTGAGCGCGCGCAACGGCGTCTCGGCGGAGAGGTATTCGAGGCTGCCGCCGTACTGCCAGTGGTCATTGATATCGCGGGCGATTGCCAGACGCGCGCCCTGTTTGTCGCCGAAGCCGTAATTGTGATTTGACACTTCGGCTTCAAGCGTCATGTCGCGGGTGCGACGCTCCAGACCGACACGTTGAAAACGGTGATGGCCGGTGCCTTCGGCGAAGTCCCCGGTGGCATATCCCGCGCCGGCAAATACGCGCCAGTCTTCATCAATCGGCGGGCTGTACAACGTAGTCTGAATGCCGAAGTCGCGACTGCCACTGACCGCGCCAGCATCACCGCTGCCACCGCCATTGGCCTTGCCGCCGTAGGCTTCGACGCGCAATTCGGACATGTCATGGACTTCACGCTCGCGGGCCAGACGTTGCACCTGACGGTTGTCCGGATAGCGAGCGACCACGTCGTCGGTCAGCGCATCCATCTGCCGCCATTCCTGCAACTCCATGGCGGCGCGCGCCTGAGCGATTTCCAGGCCCATGTCGCGCGGCACCATGCTCTCGGTTTCCTTGAGCTGCATCTCGGCGCGGCGCGGCCAGTTGCGAGCCAGGTACAGATCGGCCTGTGCCAGACGCAGGCCGGTGTTGCCCGGCGCCTGTTCGACCAGCGTCTGCAAGCGCTCCTCGCCGTGGGGCAGGTCGGAACCGTAGGTGCCGGCCTGCGCCGCGAGTTGTTGGGCATCCATCCACTCATCGTTGGGGTTGCCGATCGGCAAGCCCTTGAGTTCGATGCGTGGGCGCTGGGACTTGGCTGCATCCTCGGCGACTTTGCGCGCTTCGTCGGCGCGGTCGCTTTCCAGCAGCGAGTAGTACAAGGCGGTTGTGTCTTCGAGGCGATCACCGACATCCGCGTCCGGTGCCGCCAGCACTTGGCGATAGAGTTCGGTAGCGATTTCCGGCTGACGCTGATCGAGATACGACGCCGCTACCCAACGCAGGGCGTAGGTCGGGATCTTCACGCCTTCGGCTTGCAGCTTCTGGTATTCGCTGATGACGTCGGCGGTGCGCGCCCGCGCCTTGAGCGCGCCCATGCGGTCGATGCGCCAGCGGATCACGTCATCGTGAGCAGTGGCGTCGGGTGTCCAGGTCGCGAGCAATTTGTCGTAATCGGCCAGCGCGCGGTCGGCGATCACATAGCGTTCTTTTTCGCTGCGGGTGGCGAGTTCGGCGAGGCGCACGCGCTCGGCGGCCAGGTCGCCTTCGAGGCGGCGCAGGGTCACTGGATCGATCAGGCCCGGACGCTGATGGGCCAGTCGCAGCGCCGGCTCCGGCAGACGCGCCTTTTGCAGCGCGACCACGTATTCGCGGGCGACTTCAGGTTTGCTGCCAGCGCGGATGAAGGCCTGATCGTATTCAAACAGCGCGTCGTATTGCTTGCCGGCGCGGGTCAGCGCGTAGCCGAGCGCCAGACGCCGGGAAGGATCATCGGGTTTGGCCGCCACCAGCGCTTTGGCCCGAGTGACTGCTTCGTCGGGCTTGCCGGCATCAGCCTGAGTCAGGGCCAGACCCAGTTGCAGGTCTGCATTCTCCGGCTCCAGCGCCAAGGCCTTGTTGTAAACCTGGATCGCCTGATCCCAACGCTTGAGGTTGCGATAAGCGCGAGCGGTGGCGGTCAGCGCCTGAATCGGCAGCACGCGGTCACGGCCCTGGGTTTCATAGACCTGCACCACTTCGGCGTCGAGCCCGGCCCAACTGGCGATTTGCAGGTGATCACTGATCTGCCCGGTGGTCGCCTGACCCGCGGGCACCTGGCGCAGCACAGTCAGCGCAGGCGTGGTTTGCCCGGCACGAGCATCCCGCACCATCTGATCGTAGGGTGTGTCGGCAAACGCCAAGGCCGGCCAGAGCAATTGGCTGCACAGCGCGACTCGAAACAAAGGGCGTAAACCACGATGCAATACAGGAACATCAATACGCGGCATTCGTCAGCATCCTTACATGGCCAGCCGGGTCGCAATGCCCTCCTTGCCCATTCGTAACGGGGCCGAGCCAAGAACGCTCAGCCCAGCTTAGTCAGGCAGTTTGCATGCAAGCGTAGACCGAAATTCAGAACGCAATAATTGTTCAGAATCGGACGGCGGCTAACCCGCGACGCCGAAAACCCGAACGCCAGACAGCAAAACGCCCGGCGTCTGCGCAATGCAGAGGCCGGGCGCTGCTATTTAGAACGCAGAATTACTGCACTTGCGTGACGCCCGCGAACTTGTTCATCAGGAAGCCGATGAACTGCTCGACGGTCATCTTCTGACCGTTGAATTCCACCTGATTGGCGGCGTAATGCAGCTTGGTCACGACGTTGGTGCCTTCCACGATCGCCAACTGCGAGCCGACGGCCATGCCGGAGAACATGTCGGCCGCGCCGGTAGCCCCATCGACGATGGCTTTGGCATCGGTCTGACCATCGAGCTGCGCCTGCACGCTGAGCAGATCAATCAGCATCGGCTTGGACACGGTGATATTGAGATCAAGCAACGCGATCAGCTGTTTGCCCAGTTGATCCGGTGGCAGATCCATCGATTGCGGCTTGGTCAGGTCGATCACCAGATTGGCGCGACTCTCACCGTTGGCGGTTTTCAGCGACAGATTTTCCAGCGCCACTTGCGGGCCGGCGGCCAGCAGTTTCTGCAGGTCAGCCTTGACCTGCGCCGACTCGGCTTCGGTCAGGTTCAGCTCCGGTGCCGGCAGGCCGGCTGCGGTGGCTTCGGCGGCGGCTTTTTCGTATGGCTGCAATTTGGTCTGGTAAATCTGCATCAGCGACATCGTCGACGGGATGTCGAGGTTCTTCAGGCTCATGGCCATGCTGGCCGAACCGATTTTCTTGTCGTTGAGGGTGACTTCGCCCACCTTGTAGTCGGCGCGGCCCGACGCATTGCTGCCGTTCTCTTCAGTGAGGTTCTTCATTTCGAAGTTCTTCACGCCGAGCACCGCTTGCTTGGTGCCGAAGGTGGTTTTGCTGTTGGTCAGTTCGAGAGTGTTGCTGCCGGTGTAGTAGCCGTAGCTGCTCTTGGCGAGGTTGCTGGCCAGGGTCAGACCGTTGAGTTCGATCTGCACCGGCGCCTGATCTTCAGCCACGGTCACCAGTTTCAGGCTGTCCATGTAGCCGTCGGCCTTGACCTTTTGCGCCTGAGCGCTGGCGGAGATGTTCAGGGTCAGACCGGAGAATTTCAGGCTCGACTGCTCATCCAGCGCGGTTTCCAGTGGCAGCAGGTCGATAGTGCTAGTGGTGGATTCGTCGTAACCGATGTTGGTCACGCCCTTGAGCGGTGCAGCGCCCTTGGTGGCGGCGAACCATTTTTCGGTGGCCGGATTCTTTTCCAGCTCGTAGTTGCTGGTGGCCATGACCGGCAGCCACTTCAGCGACACCAGACGCGAGAACGGTAGCGGGCCGTGCTCGATGTGGTCGACGAACAGCAGCTCGACCGGCGCGTCGCCGAACATCTCGCCTTCACCTTTGAGGCGATAGTGCGCGGTGCTGGTAAAGGTGTGGCGCTCCAGCGACACCAGTTCCAGCGACGCGGTGCCGTTGGAACCGGCCATGGCGGTTTGCAGTTCTTTGTTGGCGTTAGAGACGGCGTTGTTCAATACGCCTTCGATCTTGGTCCCGGTGTACCAGGCCCCGCCTGCGCTGATGGCGCCGATGGCAACAACAATTCCGAGTAGCACGCCTGCTGATTTATTCATGAATGACCTGATCGATTCCGTGGCTGAAAGTGTGGTCGTCTTCCCTGAACCCGTGACCGGGTTGCGGCTCGACTCCGCTTAAATTAGGGGTGGAGATTAGCACTGGGCGCGGTAGACGGCCCAATGTTTAAAGGTGAAAGAGTGTCTATGGGGAGAATGGACAGTCGACAGGCTGGAAGAGTTTCGCTGTTTTTGCAGACGCCATCGCTGGCAAGCCAGCTCCCACAGAGTCTTGGGTGATCACAAAACTTGTGAACACCACAAAAACCTGTGGGAGCTGGCTTGCCAGCGATGAGGCCCGTTGATTCAAAGGAGATCAGGAATACTGAACCTCGATCTCATCGAGTTGATGATCAAAGCTCTTCAGCCGCGCCGTCCAGGTATACACCAGCACTTCAAAGTCCCGATCAATCACCGCCCCGCCCGGCCCATCGGCGCGTGGATCGCAGAAATCCAGTTGATAGCGCTCACGGGCCATGGCCGTGGCGACGTCGGACAATTCCCGGGCATTGTTCAGCCAGTGCCAACCTTCGCTGTCGATCTGCTTGTCGAGCTCCAGACACTGCTTCTTCAGCGCTTCGAGGCTTTTTTCCAGCGGCGTGCCGGTGAGTTCGCCCATGACTTCGGCGAAAGTGCGCCCGGGCTGCCAATAGCTGCCCCAGAAATACCGGTCGAACACGGTTTCGACCTTGCGCAGGGCGACTTTGGTGTCCCAGATCAGCACCAGGGTTTTGCCCTGTTCAAGTTGTCGCTTCTTCACCCGCTGAACCTGGAGCGATGCCCAGGCCACCACCACGATTGACATGACCGCGATCAGCGCGACGGCGCTGTCGAGGAAAACCATGGCCTTGTCGATCTGGTGGGCCAGCATGATGCCGTAAAAATAGGTGGCCGAGAGCAGCACCAAGGCTACGAGGGCGCACCAGAAGCCGAGAGCGTAAGGGTTTTTCATTATTGGTTTCCCCTAGACCAGCGCTAGCAATGTGCGCTGAAGGGGCGCTTTGCACGGGGCGCCCCTTCAACTCTTCAAAGCATAGCTATGGCCTCAGGGTTTGCTCGGGCTTGAAGCTTGCGTTCGTCCGCTTTCCCAACCGCCGCCCAAAGCGAGGAACAAATCGATCTGGCTCATGGCAACTTGAGTGTTGGCTGCGGCCAGTTGCGCGGTGACATCGGTGTAAGTGCGGGTCGCTTGCAAGTCGGCGAGGAACGACTCGCGGCCGGCCTGAAAGAAGCGGTGCGTCTGGTCTGCGGCCAGTTTTGCCGACTGCTCGGCATCGGCCAGGGCGTCACGACGCTGCAGCAACGCGCTGTACTGGGCCAGACCGGTCTGTGTTTCGCGAATGGCGTTGAGCACCACGCCGTCGAAATGCGCCAGTGCGCCTTGGGTCGACGCTTCAGCTTCGCGGATTCGCGCGCGGGCGCCGTTGGTCGGCACTTTCCAGCTCAGTGACGGGCCGAAACCCCAGCGATTGGTCGATGGGTCACCCAAGTCGTCAATAAGACCGACGGTACCGATGGTCGCGCCGATGCTGATGTCCGGGTACAGCTCGCCCGTGGCGACGCCGATGCCCGCAGTCGAGGCCGCCAAGCGACGCTCGGCCTGGCGAATATCCGGGCGACGTTTGAGCAGTGCGGCACCATCGCCGACCGGCACCAGTTGGGCGATTTTCGGCAATTCGGCGCAGGTCGCGGTGCCGGCAGGTAACTGGTCAACAGGCTTGGCCAGCAGCATCGACAGGCGGAACAGCCCGGCCTGACGCGCCGCTTCATAACGCGGCAGCTCGGCACGCAGGGATTTGAATTGGGTTTGCGAACGGGTGACCTGGGTTTCATCTCCACGCCCGGCGTCACGCAAACGCTGGGTCAGCGTGGTGCTTTGCGATTGCAGGTCGAGGGAGTGCTGGGCAATTTCCCGTTCTTCATTGGCCGCACACACCTGGGTGTAGGCGCGAACCACGTCGGCCACCAACGTGATGCGTGCAGTGTCAGCCGCCGCTTGAGTCGCGTCGGCGTTAGCCTTCGCGCCTTCGATACCGCGTTGCAGAGTGCCCCACAGATCGAACTGATAAGAAGCGCTGATGCCAATATCGCCGACGTTGTCGACCGGGACTTTTTCCGGCAGCAAAAACGCCTGACCGGATTCCTGCAAACGCTGGGCGCCCATCTTCACGCCTGCGCTCCAGCCACCTGCTGCTTCGGCCTCATCGACTTGCGCGCGAGCCCGTTGCAGGTTCGCCGCTGCTACACGCAAATCAGTGTTGGACGCCATGGCTTGCTGCACCAGTTGATCCAGTCGCGGATCCTTGTAAAGCCGCCACCAGTCCGCCGGCACCGGCGCCGACACCACCGGTTTGCCCGCAACGGCCAGTTCGCCCTGAAAATCCTTGCGCTGAATCGCCGCGTCATCGGGCACCTGATAGTCCGGCCCGACCATCTGGCAGGCCGAAAGCATCACGCCCAACCCGGCGATCATCAGGGCCCTGTTCATTGCGCAGGCTCCTGCTTTTGATCGTCGATGATCGAAACGGTGGCCGTGCGCCCGGCAATCATGCGGAAGTCAGCCGGTACATCATCGAAAGCGATGCGCACCGGAATCCGCTGCGCCAGCCGTACCCAGCTGAACGCCGGGTTGACGTTGGGCAGCAGGTTACTGCCGCTGGTGCGGTCACGGTCTTCGATACCGGCGACGATGCTTTCAACATGCCCGCGCAACCTGGCGCGGTCGCCGATCACGCGGATATCCACCGATTGGCCGACATGAATGCCGTCGAGTTTGGTTTCTTCGAAATAGCCGTCGATGTGGAACGAGTTGCTGTCGACCACCGACAACACCGGGCGCCCGGCGGTGACAAATTCCTGCGTGCGCGGCGCGCGGTCGTTGACGTAGCCGTCTACCGGACTGCGGATCACAGAGCGGTCGAGATTGAGCTGGGCGCTGTCCACCGTGACCATGGCTTCGGCCAATGCCGATTGCGCACGGGCGACTTTCGATTGGCTTTCTTCCAGTTGCTCGGCCGGCACCAGATTACCGAGGCCCCGGTTGCGCTTGGCTTCACGCTGCGCCTGGGCCAGGGTTTCTTCGCGATCAGCAACGGCGGCCTTGGCCTGACGCAGGGCCAGTTTGAAACGGTCCTGGTCGATGCTGAACAGCACCTGGCCGCGCTTGATCAACTGGTTGTCCTTCACCTCGACCTGCTGGATCAGCCCGGACACGTCCGGGGCGATCTGGATGATGTCGGCACGGATGTGGCCGTCACGGGTCCAGGGGGCGAACATGTAATACATCACCATGCGCCAGACGAGGACAACGGCAAAAGTCACGATCAGCAGGGTCAGTACCACGCGACCGATGGTCAAAAACGGTTTTTTCATGTCATCAGGTATCGACTGAGTGAGTCCACGCCGTACAGCAGCACGGCGTAGAGCGCCACGTTGAACAATGCCCGGTGCCAGACCAGACGGTAAAAGTGCAGCCGCGTGAGCACGCTGTGCACCAGCAGAAACAGCACATAAGTGATGCCCATCAACACCAGCAGGGTCGGCAGGAAAATGCCGCTGATGTCCAGATCACCGATCATAGGGGCGCTCCATCGGGCAGCGGTTCTTCGGGCTCGGCGCTGGAGACGAATTCGACGCCCGGCAGCAACGCCAGACGCAAACCACTCAAGGCGTGCAACAGGTGTAGACGGGTTTCTTCGTCGCCATGGCCATTGAGTGCGCGGCGGGTGCGGTCCAGGGTCATCAGCAAAGGGCTCGGCGCCGACAAGCGTTCACCAGCCTTGAGACAGGCACGGAAATACTCGCCGACCTCGGCGACCACTTGCTGCAACAGCGTCTTCGGCACGCCGGTGACCCGTGGGGTATAGGCGAGCAAATCAAGCAGGTTCAGGCCGACGCGCACTTCGCGCATGGCGATACCGGTGTCCTGGCCGGTCAGGGCCAGACGTGGCAGGTGCTGCATCAGGCGATCGAGCAGTTGCACGCCCAATTGCCGGTGTTCGGCCAGATTCGCCGGTTTAGTCATGTTGACGATGTCTTTCCAACTGAACCGGGTCAGGCGCTTGGCCGCCAGCTCGGCGCCGAACGGGCGCGCCACCAGTGTCCAGATGAACGCGAACAACAGGCCCATCGGCCCCGCGAGGTTGGAGTTCACGAAGGCGAAGAAGTCCGCGTCATACGCGCCCTGAATACTGATGAACGATGAGGTGTTGACCAGCGTCAGGAGCATGCCGAGGTAGAAACGCGGCTGCACCGTCAGCGTGCCGACGCAGATGAACGGGATGGCAAACGCCAACACCAGCATCGGGAAGTCATGCAGGTTAGGCAGAATCAGAAACAGATAGAGACTGGCGAACAGCACCGACATGCCCGTCCAGAAAAAGAACCGGTAAATCTGCGGCGCCGGGTCGTCCATCGAGGCGAAGAAGCTGCACGCCACCGCCGCCAGAATCACCGCACTGCCGCCGTCCGGCCAGCCGAGCAGAATCCACAGCACCGAGGCGACAATGATCGCCAGAATGGTCGAGGCCACTGAATACAGCATCAGCCCACGGTCAATGAACGGCGTCAGACGACCGAGGCGCCAGTGCCGGTAAACCGCGCGCCAGCTGTCCTGACGTTCGCAGAGGATCGCGTCCTGAAGGCTGCGGCAGTCCTGCCAAAGATCGATGAATTCACCGAGACGATACAAGGCGTTTGAGAACAGCAACTGCTTGCGATCCTCCAACGCTTCAGCGCTCGGTTGCAGGGCTTCGAGCTGATCTTTCAACGCTTGCCAGCGACCGAGATCGGCGTCCTTGTGCGCGAGCCATTCGCGCGTCGCGGTGAGCAGTGGCGCAAACTTTTCCACCAATTCAGGCGTGCGCCGCTCAAGGGCGTACAGCGAATCTTCCAGCGCATCGATCACCGGCAGCAAATGAATCATCCGCCCGCGCAACTCCTTGGTGTTACGCACGGTTTGCGGCCGAGAACCTTCGTGGGGCAACTGGCCGATCATCAATTCGAGGCTGTTGAAACTGGCGACCATGGCCATGCGCAGCGCGGTGACTTCTTCGGGCTGCACGTCGCGGCTGAGAAATTTCAGGCTGTAGGTCGAAGCGTCGGCGAACCATTTGCCCACGGCGTCGTTGAACACCGGCGCCAGGCGTCGCGGCCAGAACATCGCACCGACCACGGCGGCGACGGCGATGCCGAGGAAGATCTCTTCGGTGCGCGCTTCCGCGACGTCCCACACCGCCAGCGGGTTATCCACGACCGGCAAGGCAATCAGCGGCAAGGTGTAACCGGCGAGCATCAACGCATAGCTGTTGGCCGTGCGCAGATGCAGGGACAGAAACAGCAAAATCCCCGTCCACAACGCGATGACCACCACCAGCACATAAGGACTCTGCACAAACATCGGCACGAAAAAAACCGCCGCCGCCGCACCGAGAAAAGTGCCGACTGCGCGGTACAAGGCTTTGGAACTGGTCGGCCCGAGAAACGGACTGGAGACGATGTACACCGTAGCCATCGCCCAATACGGACGCGGCATTTGCATAAGCAGGGCGATGTACAGCGCCAGCATCGACGCTGCAAAAGTGCGGATCCCGTAGAACCAGTCCCGGGCCGGCGGAATGCCAGTGAAAAAACCGTTCAAGAATTGACCACCAACGGCGGATTGGCCGCCTCAAAAGCTCTGAGTACCCGAAGCGTAGCTTCCAGATCGCTCTGATCGATCCCTTCGAGCACCTCGTGACGCAAGCGCACCAGTTCGATTTCCACCGCTTGCACCAGTTCCCGGCCGGTGTCGGTCAGGCTCAGGCATTTGGCGCGACGATCCTGCGCATCTTCAGTGCGGCAGACGTAGCCCGAATGGCACAACTGATCGAGCAGACGCACCAGCGACGGACTCTCCATCCCGGCCGCTTGCGCCACCTGCACCTGACGCACGCCCTCACCCAACCGGCCGATCATCAACAACGGTACGGCGCAGGCTTCGGAGATTCCGTAATTGACCAGCGTGGTCTGGCAGATCTTCCGCCAATGCCTGGCGGCCACCACCATGGCACTGCTGATGTTCATCTGGAGAGCGTCGAGGGAATCGGACACGGGAAAATGCACACTGTTAGTTTGCTAACTATCAATATCGCATTGGTGGGGAAATTCAGTCAAGTTTTGAAACAAATTGGCTGTTGGCCGAAAGGAAGGGACACGCCGGGGTGTACTCAGCGTTTTTTTGCATTCGCGTACACGCTGCTGCGCTCGCGTTTTCCTACCGCGACTACAGAAACGACGACTCGCGCATCGATTACTTGATAGACCAATCTGTAGCCAGAGGCCTTGAGTTTGATTTTGTAACAGTCCGGCATGCCATGGAGTGCATCCGCTGACACTCTCGGAAGCGCCAATCTTTCCGCGAGCTTTTTCTTGAATTAATCCCGGAGCGTATGACCCAGCTTGTTCCACTCTTTATGAGCAGATGGCAGAAATTCGAGCTTATAGGTCATCCAGGCTTACCGAAATGGGCGTTTCATGGCTGCGCGAACGAACAATTTCAGCCAGCTCCAAATCATCAAGCCGCTCCATCATCGCTTCGTAAACATCGGCAGGCACCATGTAGCCCATGACGCGATTATGGTTCAAAACAGCCACAGCTCCGCCATGTGCGCCGCTAAGCACTGCTGTAGGGTTTTTCTTTAACTCGGAAACACTGACGGCCATATCGGCCAGAATACTTTGCATAATAAAGACCTCAATTGAGGTCGCAATACTGGTCCATTTTTAGCGCATCGACAACCGTAAAAACAGTCAGGCGCCATGCGGTTGCGCGTTGGCTACCCCGCCCGCCCCTTACGCAACAACACATCCAACTGATCCACCACCTCCGCCCAATCAGCGTCATCCAGAATCTCGTCGCGCAAAAAATCTGCCTGACTCTTGCTCCAGAAAAACGCATCGGCCAGATGCAGTTCGGGTTTGAGTGGGGAATGAGTGGCGATGAATTGCTCGATGCCGGTGGGGTCGTTGTCCAGGCCGAGTTGTTTGAAGAGGGATGGCAGGCTGTGGGTAGGATTTTCCATTGCGCGATTCCTTGGAAAGAGTGGTGTCTGGAAAAATTTTCGCGAGCAGGCTCTCTCCCACAGTTTGACTGCGATCCCCTGTGGGAGCGAGCCTGCTCGCGATGGCCTCAGTGGCAGCGCCGCAACATTAATAACTCAACTCCCGCACCTCGGCATGCGGCACCATTTTCAAAAACTCGGGCATGCTCATGTGCAGCAGGTAGTTATGGTTGCCAGCCTCCAGATAAATATCTTTCTGCCGGGTCAGCAGTGGATCAATGACCATATCCAGGCCATAGGAATCACCCAGCGGCGGCACCGCGCCGCGTTCGCAGTCGTCGAAGATGTGCGCCAGATTGCTTTCGCGAGTCAGTTGCCATTCGCCGCTGTTGCGTACCTTGCTCAAGTCCAGGTGATGGCTGGCCGGCAGCACCGTCATCAGGTAATGCCCGTGGTGGTCGTCGAGGATCACCGATTTCGCCACGCGCTCGGCGGGCACTCCGGAAACCCTTGCGGTTTCGAGGCTGCTGGACGAGTGCCGGTGGGCGACGATGTCATATTCGCAATGCGCCCGGGTCAGGCTGCTTTGCACCTTTTTGGCCATACGCATGATGCACCTCGGTGTTGCGCTGAACGTTGTTGCCGTGTCTTTGAGTCTAGTTCGGCACACCGCTGGCGCAGGGAAATCCGCCCACTGGACACACCTGCGGATTGATCAAAACTCAGACTTCGACGATTGTCCTTCGGTTGGCGATTGAGTTGCTCAAGGGGATGGCAGATTTGCCGGACAAATCCTGACGACCTCAACCACCCGACGATTAGTTCACGACGTCCGCTACCGTTGCACCATTTCTGCTGCCGGATACACCGACTCCCATCCTCCGCCCAGCGCCCGATACAACCCGACCATCGCCAACGAAACCCCGGTGGAGCTTTCCACCCACTGCTCCTGAGTCGCGAGCAACGCGCTCTGCACGGTGAGCACGTTGACGAAATCGACCACGCCTTCGACGTATTGCTGTTGCGCGGTGCGCAGGGCGATCTGGTTCTGGCGCACGGCTTCGGCGAGGCTGTCGCGGCGACGCTGGCTGGCGTTGTAGGCGGTCAGTTGATCGTCGATTTCGTGCCAGGCGCGCAGTACGGTTTGCTGATAGCCGATGGCGGCTTCCTGTTGCTGGGCTTCGCGCAGTTGCAACATGCCGCGCAGGCGGCCGCCGTCGAACAGCGGCAGGCTGAATTGCGGGCCGATACCGAACGCGCGCGAGCCCCACGAACCGAAGTCACTCAACTGCATCGCTTGCGAGCCGAGGTTGCCGGACAGGGTGATGCGCGGGTAGAAATCGCCCTTGGCCACGCCGATGTAGGCAGTGGCGGCGTGCAGCCGTGCCTCGGCCTGGCGGATGTCCGGACGGCGCTCAGCCAGTTGCGACGGCAGGCCGATGGCGACTTTGAGCGGCGACTGCGGCACCGCCGCGTCTGTGGATAACTCGTTGGCCAAAGCTTGCGGCGGCTCGCCCATCAACAGGCTGAGCGCGTTGATCAGTTGCGATTGGCGTTGTTCCAGCGCCGGCAATCGCGACTCGATGGCCGCGACTTGCGCGGCGGCTTCGGCGACGTCCAGGTCGGTGGCCACGCCATCGTTCAGGCGCAGTTGCGAGAGATTCAGACTGTGGCGAGCAACGTCGAGGTTTTGCTCGGTAACGGCGCGGGTGTTCTGCACGCCGCGCAACTGGATGTAGTTCTGCGCAGTGTCTGCGAGCACAGCGAGCAGCACACCACGACGGTCGTTTTCGGCGACTTCGAGGTTGGCGTCGGCCGCTTCGGTTTCGCGGCGCACGCGGCCCCAGAAATCCAGCTCCCACGAGGCGGAAAAACCGGCGTCCCACAGATTGAACGCGGAATCGCCGTTGTTTCCGGACGGATCGTTGAGACCTTCGCCGCTGTTGCGTTTGCGTGCGTAGCTGCCGGTAGCGGCGGTGTTCGGGTAACGATCGGCGCTGATCACCTGACGCGCCGCGCGGCTTTGTTGCAGACGGCTGCTGGCCAGTTGCAGATTGAGGTTGCTCTTCACGGCGCGCTGGGTAAGGGCCGACAGTTGCGGGTCGTTGAAGACTTCCCACCAGCGTTCGTTCAACGGTTCGCTGATGGCTTGACCGGGGGCGGATTTGCTCGGTTTTGCCCAATCGGCGATTTGTCTGGTTTCGGGCTTTTGGAAGTCAGGCCCCACTGTGCAGGCGCTGAGACTTACTGCGAGCAAGGTACTTAAGGTGAGTGGCTGCCACTGGCCCAATCGCTGGCAAGCCAGCTCCCACAGGGATTGTGCAGGTTGACCGAATTGTTTCGCCCCGACGGTGGACGTTGTGGGAGCTGGCTTGCCAGCGATGAGGCCTGTCGATTCAACACCCATCATCGCTGAGTCACCTCACGCACCGACGTCGCCGAGCTACGAGTATCGATACTCGCCTCCACCGACATCCCCACCCGCAGCCGCTCGGCCAGTGGCTGGCCCGGCTCCAACACAATCTTCACCGGAATCCGCTGCACCACCTTGGTGAAGTTACCGGTGGCGTTATCCGGTTTCACCGCCGCAAAGGTCACGCCGGTCGCTGGCGCAATACTCTCGACGCGACCGCTCAGTGCCTCGCCACCAAGACTATCGACGCGCACCTGCACTTGCTGGCCCGGTTGCACGTCCGTCAGTTGCGTCTCCTGAAAGTTGGCGACCACATAGGCCTGCTGCAACGGCACCACCGCCAGCAGCTTGCTGCCCGGCGTCACATAGGCGCCAACGCGCACGGCACGCTCGCCGACCATGCCGTCCTGCGGCGCGGTGATGCGTGTGTAGGAGAGTTCGAAACTGGCGATTTCCAGCGCCGCTTGTGCATGCTTCAAAGTGCCTTCGGCGGCATCACGCTGCGCGGTGAGGACTTCGACCTGCTTGCGCTCGGCGGCCAGTTTTGCGCTCGCCGTGTCCAGCCGCGCGGAGGCCTGATCGATACGCGTACGAGCCTGTTGCGCGTTCTGCACAGTGCCGGCACCGACGCCGGCGAGGTGGTTGTAGCGATTCAATTCCTGCTGGGCGAAGGCCATTTCAGCCTTGGCCGAAACCACCGACGCCTGCGCCTGAGCGATCACCGAGGTCTGGCGCTCCAGCGTGGCCTTGGCGTTCTGCAACTGCGCACGGGCGACCAGGGTTTGCGCATCAGCCGCTTCGGCGGCGGCACGCAAATCGCGATCATCAATCAGCGCCAGCAACTGCCCGGCCTTCACCTGCTGGTTGTCTTCCACCAGCACTTCCTTGATGAACCCGGCCACGCGCGGTACCACCAAGGTGAAATCGGCGGAGACAAACGCGTCGTTGGTGTTCTGCTGAGTACGCTTGCCAAACAGGCCAGGCACCGCCAGATACAACAGCACGCCTACAGCCAACGCAGCAGCGATGGCCACCGCGAGTTTTTGCTTTGCTTGAGTCGTCATAAAAACCTTCATTGTTCAGTACCGCAATCAGGTCGGTGCGCGCGGCGGGAAAATCCGCGTCGGCAACCAGAAAATCAGCAGGATCAGCGCCACTGCAACGCCGGCCATGCACACATAGAGATCAGAAGAAGTCAGCACCACGGCCTGTTCGTGCAGGCGATAGGCAAGGCCCGGATCGCTGCGGTCGGCCAGCGGCGAATTGCCGAGGCTGTCGACCAGCATGGTCGAGTGAAAATGCAGGCGCGCCGTGGTCAACGCCTCAATCACGCCGGTGGCGACCACCGCCGCCAGGCCTTTCACGGTGTTGAACCAGGCCGAGGCAAACGGCCCGTCCATTGGCTGGATGCTGCCAGTCGAGAGCATCAGCAGCGGCAGCACCGACATCGGCTGACCAAAGATCTGCAGCCATTGCAGGACGTAGAAATTGTCGCGAATCCACGCCGAGGTCAGCAGCGAGCCGCCCAGACAGGACAGCGTCAACATGCTCAAACCAATCCCGAGCACCCAGCGGCAATCGACCCAGCGCAGGTTGCACAGGGCCGCCACCAGCGGCAGCGCGATCAACTGCGGCAACGCCGCGATCAGCATGATCGGCGCGGTCTGCACCGGGCGATAACCCTGCACCTGCGCCAGATAGCTCGACGGAATCAACACCACCGCTTGCAGCACCACCAGCACGCCGGCCAGGGTCATCAGCGCGAATGCCAGGTTGCGGATACCGAGCATCTGCAACTTGAAAAACGGAATCGGCTGCGACCACTCGTTGATCAGAAACGCCACCAGCAACAGCGATCCGGAGCCGAGCAGCGCGCTGATCAGATTCGACTCGAACCAGTTCAACCGATTGCCCTGCAACAGGCCGATCACCAGCATGCAGATCGCCGGAAAACCCAGCAGCAGGCCTTTCCAGTTGAACGTCTTGAGGCGCTCAAGGCGCAGCGGATCCTGCGGGATGCCGTAAGCCACCATGAGCATGGCGATCAGGCAGGGCCCGATGATTTGCCAGAACGTCCATTGCCAGCCGAAGTATTCAGTCCACAGCCCGGCCAGCGGTGTGCCGAGGCCGGGGCCGAAAGTGGCGGTGAGTGCGTAACCGGCCAGTCCATACAGCTTGAAGTTCGGCGGCAGAAATCGCAGGGCAACGGTCATCAGCATCGGCGGCAACGCACCGCCGGCCAACCCTTGCAGGGTGCGCATCAGCAGCAGGCTTTCGTAGTTCGGGGCGAACGGACAGAGCACGCCGAGCAAGGTGAACAGGCTGATCGCACAGAGGGTGAAACGGCGCAGCGAAAAGGTCACCGAACACCACGGCGCGAACGCCATGGCTGCGACCGAGGTGGCGGTGTAACTGGCGACCAGCCAGGTGCCTTCGTCGTAACCGATGTTCAGCGCGCCGCGAATGTCGGCCAGCGCCACTTTGGTCACCATCTCGTTGAGGCCCGACACCAGCACCGCGATCAGCACGCCGACCAGGCCGATGATGATCCGCGCCCCGAACACCGGTGGCGTGGCCGCCGTCGCCGGGCTGGCCGCAGCGAGAGGCGCCGGGGCCGTCAGGGATGTCATGAATGCAAACTCCGGAGGGAAAAATACCGGAGCATATTAGTCGGGCTTAGTGCTGACGAAAATTGACTTATCGGCAGGTTATAAGTGCGTTATACGCAATTATTAAATGGCTGGGCGGCGAGCCAGGTCTCATCGCAGCAAGTCTTGAGGGTTTCACGCAGCCAGCGGTGCGCCGGATCCTTGTCGAAACGCGGATGCCAAGCCTGGGTCAGCATCAGCGTCGGCAGCGGAATCGGCAGATCGAACGAGCACAGCTTCAGGCCCAGTCGCCGCACACTCAGCAGCGCTTCTTTGGGTACCGGCAGAATCAGATCGGAATCCGGCAAGGCAAACATTGCCGCATGGAAACTCGGCGCGATCACCGCCACCCGCCGTTCCAGACCCAAGGCGTTCAACGCCGTATCGATGGGCCCACGGGCAATGCCACGGCGCGACATGCTGATATGGGAAAACCCGGCATAGCGCTCGGCGGTGATTTCACCTTCCAGCAAAGGATGATCTTCGCGAACCAGGCCCACAAAATGGGTGGAGAACAGGTTCTGTACCTTCACCTCTGGAGTCACCGGGCGAGTGTTGCTGACGCTCAGGTCGATCCGCCCTTCGCGCAGGGCTTCATCGTCGCCATCGCCTTCCGGGACGAAGCGCAGTTCACAGTGTGGTGCCTGCTGGTCGAGGGTATCGAACAGCTTGCCGCCGTAAACGCCGATGAAAAAATCGTTGGCGCGGATGCTGAAACGCCGGCGTAAGGTGCCCAATTCCACGGTGTCAGCCGAGCGGAACAACAGCGCGGCCTGCTCGACCACATCGCGCACCTGCTCGCGCAACTCCAACGCTTTGGGTGTCGGCACCAGGCCCCGACCGGCGCGTACCAGAATCGGATCACCGATGGCTTCGCGAATCCGCGTCAGGGTCCGGCTCATGGCTGCCGGGCTGAGGTTCATTCGCCGCGCGGCGCCAACCACGCTGCCCTCGTCGAGCAAGGCGTCGAGGGCGACCAGAAGGTTCATGTCCGGGAGTTGCATGCTGAGCACTCTTGGCTGATCTGGATTGATCTGTACGCAATGCTAGCAGATCAAAAGATCGCAGCCTTCGGCAGCTCAGGGGAAACATCAAACCCATGTAGGAGCTGCCGAAGGCTGCGATCTTTTGATTTTCAGCGCTGCATACCCCAGCGCTTCACCGTCACTCTCTCCAGCGTATCGAACACCAGGTTCTCCACCAGCAAGCCAATCAGAATCACCACCGCCAACCCGGCAAACACCTTGTCGGTGTACAGCTCATTGCGATTCTGAAAGATGTACCAGCCCAGGCCGCCCTTGCCACTGGTCGCCCCGAACACCAATTCAGCCGCGATCAACGTGCGCCAGGCAAAGGCCCAGCCAATCTTCAGCCCGGCAAGAATCGACGGCAACGCCGCAGGAATCAGGATGAACAGCACAAAACGCATGCCCTTCAGGCCATAGTTGCGCCCGGCCATGCGCAGGGTTTCCGAAACACCAAGAAAACCCGCGTAAGTGTTCAGCGCCAGCGCCCACAACACCGAATGCACCAGCACGAAAATCAGGCTGTTCTGCCCCAGCCCGAACCACAGCAAGGCCAGCGGCAGCAGGGCAATCGCCGGCAGCGGGTTGAACATCGACGTCAACGTGCTCAACAGATCGCGACCCAACTGCGTCGACACCGCGAGCGTAGTCAGGGCAAACGCCAGGACGATGCCGATCAGATAACCCTTGGTCAGCACCACCAGCGATATCCACACCTTGCCGAGCAATTCGCCACTGAGCAGGCCGTCGTAAAGCGCATGGCTGGTCTGTAAGAAACTCGGCAGCAGCAGATCGTTGTTCTGCACCCGAGCAACGATTTCCCACAGCACCGCGAGCAAAATCAGGATCAGGCTTTTTCGCAGCCAACTCTGTTGCCAGAGCCGTTGGCCCAGTGGCAGTTCGCGCTCGACCGGCACGCTGGTCAGCGGCTCCAGCAGGGTTTCGAATTCTTGTCGTACGGATGATGAATGGCTCATCGGGCAATTCTCCAGGCCGCTCAATAAGCGATGCGAATGTCGTTGAAGTCGTGGTCGAGCTCGGTCTCCGGCGACTGGCCCTCATCGAACAACAGCCGATGAATGCGCCGCGCCGATTCCTGAAACGCCACACCACCGAGGCTTTGCAGGTTGTATTGATGGCTATGGACTTGCGCCCTCACCCGCCCCGGATGCGGCGACAGCAACAGGATGCGATTGCCAACCACCAGCGCCTCTTCAATCGAGTGGGTGACGAAGAGCAAGGTGAAGCGCACCTCTTCCCAGAGCATCAGCAACTCTTCCTGCATCTTGCGTCGGGTCAGCGCGTCCAGCGCGGCGAACGGCTCGTCCATCAGGAGGATTTTCGGTTGCATCGCCAACGCCCGGGCAATCGCCACCCGTGCTTTCATGCCGCCGGAAAGGGTGTGCGGATAGGCATCGGCAAACGCCGCCAGCCCGACCTTTTCCAGATAGTGCAGTGCACGTTCTTCTGCTTCTTTTTTCTTCAGCGTGCGCGAGGCCAGCAGTGGAAACATCACGTTCTGTTTGACGGTTTTCCACGGTGGCAGTTGATCGAATTCCTGAAACACCACGATCCGGTCCGGGCCCGGTGCATCGACGCGCTGGCCTTGCAGACGGATCTCGCCAGCGCAGGGCTGGATGAACCCGGCGACGGCTTTGAGCAAAGTCGATTTGCCGCAGCCGGAAGGGCCGAGCAGCACAAAGCGATCCTGCTGATCGACTTCAAAACTGACTTGGTGAGTCGCCCGGACGACGCGTTGCGGCGTGCGGTATTCCAGGCTGACCTGGTCGACCGCCAGCAGTGCTTGGGTGCTGGCGACCGGGTTGCTGGCCGCGTGGCCTTGCAAAGGGGCATTCATCTTGGTCAGCTCCCTTGCAGCGGTTTGGCGTCCTGGAAGAAGTAGTCCTTCCACGATTCAGGCTTGTTCTTGATCGCGCCGACGCGGTAGAGGAACTCGGCCAGTGGGTAGGTATTTTTCGGCGTGACGCTGAATTCGAACTGCGGGTTGTCGATGATTTTCAGCAAGGCGGCGCGGTCGATCTTGGCTTTGGTCACGCGGAGGTAGGTGTCGGCTGCCGCGCCTTTATCGTTCTGGGCGAATTGCGCAGCTTCGGTCAGCGCTTCGACGAAAGCTTTATAGGTTTTCGGGTTTTCGTTACGGAATTTCTCAGTGGCGAACAGCACGGTCGGCGAGTTCGGCCCGAGTAGGTCGTAGGTGTTAAGCACGACATGCACGTTCGGGTTCTCCAGCGCCTGATCCTGGAACGGAGGATTGGAGAAATGCCCGGTCAACTCGGTGCCGCCAGCGATCAGTGCAGCGGTGGCGTCCGGGTGCGGAACGGCGATGGTGTACTTGTCGAGGCGATTGAATTCCTTGTCGCCCCACTGCTTGGCCGCCGCGTATTGCAGGAAACGCGACTGCACCGAAACCCCCACCGCCGGCACCGCGATACGATCCTTCTCGGTGAAGTCAGCAATGGTTTTGACCTTCGGGTTGTTGCTCACCAAGTAGTACGGGAAGTTACCCAGCGAGGCCACGGCTTTGACGTTCTGCTTGCCGTGGGTGCGATCCCAGATGGTCAGCAATGGCCCGACGCCGGCGCCGGCAATGTCGATGGAACCGGAGAGCAACGCATCGTTGACCGCTGCGCCGCCCGACAGCTGCGTCCAGTCGACCTTGATGTCGAGGCCTTCCTGCTTGCCGTACTTCTCGATCAAACCCTGATCGCGCACCACGTTGAGCAATAAATAGACGATGCCGAACTGTTCGGCGATGCGGATTTCACCTTCGGCGTGGGCTACGGTCGGCGCTACCAGGCTGCCGGCAATCAGACTTAAACCCAGGCCGATGGCCGCGGCCAGCGGTGCAAATGGAAGACGTTTGGACATGATCGAATCTCCGGCAAATCAATAAGGCGCGTCGCCCTGAATGGTCGTGCGATACAGCTTGCGGCGCAGGTGCGCGGGGCAACCGGCGGCGAGATGGATCAGCGAGCGGTTGTCCCAGAACACCATGTCGTGGGGCTGCCATTGGTGGCGGTAGATGTTTTGCGGCAGCACGCTGTGGGCGTAGAGCTCGGCGAGCAGCTGTTTGCTCTCGTCTTCGGGCAGACCGACGATGCGCGTGGTGAAGCCTTCACTGACAAACAGCGATTTGCGGCCATTTTCCGGATGGGTGCGGGCAATCGGGTGCACCACTTCGGCGACTTGGGCGAGTTGCTCCGGCGTCAGTGTCGGGCGCCAATTGCCTTCGAATTTGGTCTCGCTGTAACGCGCGGTGTAGGAATGCGCAGCGAAGCGACCTTCGACCGCTTTGCGCAGCGCCTCGGGCAGGTTGTCCCAGGCTTTGTGCATGTCGGCGAACAGGGTGTCGCCGCCCTCGGACGGCAGTTCCTGCGCATGCAGCATCGAGCCGAGGCTCGGCAGCTCTTTATAGGAAAGATCGGAGTGCCAGAATTTACCGGCATCGCCCAGGCCGATGTTCTGGCCGTTTTCGACGATGTTGGACACGATGAGGATTTCCGGGTGATTGGCCAGCAAGAACTGCTTGAGCACGTGGATCTGCAACACACCGAAGCGGCGGCTGAAGTCGATCTGCTGTTGCGGATTGATGCGCTGGTTGCGGAACACCACGACGTGGTGATCCAGATGCGCGCGGTGGATGCGCGCGAAGTCCTGGTCGTTGACCGGGCGGGTCAGGTCGAGGCCAATGATCTCGGCGCCGACGGCACCGCTGAACGGGCGAATCTCGAAGGTTTGCGGCGCGGCGGTCGCGGCGCTTGAGGTGGCAGTAGCTGCGGACATCTTTCAATCTCCCACGCACGGCACGCTCAAAGGCGCGCGCGTCGATCAGAAACTCACGCTGGATTGCGTGTTGGTTCAGGTCGTGCGGCGCGCCGATTGGTCGGCAGGTACGCAGGTGAGTGACTTTATAGCTATAAGAATTGGAAATTAAATACCGTTAGCGAATAACTATATGGCGAATGGTAAGAAATGGACGGGATGGTGAGTGACGATTTGTGTCACTTACTGACAGGGGTGCGGTGTTTGGGATGGCGCCATCGCGAGCAGGCCCACTCCTACAGTGACCGCATTCCATCTGGAGAAATGCGATCAACTGTTGGAGTGAGCCTGCTCGCGATGAGGACAGTGAGGCCACTGAGGAATCAACGTTCGTGCAACGCCTCGGCCCGCGCGCGAATGATCGGTTTGAGCAAATAGCTCAACACCGACTTCTTGCCGGTGATGATGTCCACCGACGCGACCATCCCCGGGATGATCAACAACGGCTTCTCATCGGTGCCCAAGTGGCTGCGCTCGGTGCGCACCTTGATGATGTAGTAAGTGGTTTTCTTGTCTTCGTCGGTAATCGTGTCGGCGCCGATCTGCTCAAGCTGAGCCTTCAGCCCGCCGTAAATGGTGTAGTCATACGCGGTGAATTTCACGATCGCTTCCTGCCCCGGATGCAGGAACGCGATGTCCTGCGGGCGGATTTTGGCTTCGACCAGCAAGGTGTCATCCAGCGGGACGATTTCGACCATGTCGCTGCCCGGCTGGATCACACCGCCGATGGTGTTGACCAGCAACTTGTTGACGATGCCGCGCACCGGTGAGGTGACCAGCGTGCGGCTGACCCGGTCTTCCAGCGCCTTGCCGGTGGCCTGGGCCTTGTTCAGGTCGGTGCGGGCTTCGTTGAGCTGGGTCAGCGCTTCGCTGCGGAATTTGCCGCGAGTCTCGTCGATCTTGCGCTGCACTTCCTTGATCGCCGATTCGGCGCGGGGAATGGCCAGCGTCGTGGCGTCGAGCTGACCACGGGTTTCCACCTCGGCGCGCTTGAGGCGCAGCACTTCTACGGGGGATACCGCGCCCTGCGCCACCAGTGGCTCAGACATGTTGATTTCCTGACGCTGCAAACCAAGTTGCTGGCGGTACTGCGCCTGCTTCGAGGTGAATTCGCGCAGCTCTTGCTGGCGCTGGATCAACTGCTCCTGCAACCCGCCGATCTCGTCGTGCAATTGCTGGCGGCGGCTGATGTACAGGGATTCTTCGCTTTTGGCCTGCCCCGGCACCGCTTTGACCACGTCTTCCGGGAAATTCAGCGGACGGTCATCGACTTCGGCGCTCAGGCGCTCCACGCGCAGCAACATCGACTGTCGATCGGCTTCGGTTTCGCCGACGTTGGAAGCAAATCGCGTGTCGTCCAGACGAATCAGCGGCGCGCCAGCCTCGACGATCTGGCCTTCCTTGACGAACAGTTCGGCGACGATGCCGCCCTCAAGGTTCTGGATTTTCTGAATCTTGGACGAGGGGATTGCCTTGCCATCACCCTTGGTCACTTCGTCGATCACGGCGAAATTGGCCCAGAGCATCAGAAAGACGAAGAAGCCGATGATCGCCCAGATGGTCAGGCGAACGACGCGCGGGGCGTCTTCAATCAGCGCCTTGTTGACCTCCGGCAGCGGCTGGCCCTGCAATGAAGCGGAGCCTTTGAAGTAACGACGGATCGAATCCTTGACACCCGACTTAAGCAACACTGATCTGCCCCTTCTTCAACGCTTCCATCACGGCCGCTTTCGGGCCATCGGCGAGAATCTGTCCGCGGTCGATCACCAACAGACGATCCACCAGCGACAGCAGTGATGCCCGGTGTGTCACCAGCACCACGGTCTTGTTTTCAATCACTGCCGCGAGGCGTTGCTTGAGGCGTTCTTCACCGGTGTTGTCCATGGCGCTGGTTGGCTCGTCCATCAACAGAATCGGTGGGTTGAGCAACAATGCCCGGGCCAGGGCGACGTTCTGGCGTTGGCCGCCGGACAGGTTCTGCCCGCGCTCGCCGACTTGCAGTTCATACCCTTGCGGATGCAGACGGGCGAATTCGTGAACGCCGGCCAGTTCGGCGGCTTGCAGTACCAGCTCGTCTTCTACATAGCGCGCGCCGGAGACAAGGTTATCGCGCAGGGTGCCGGCGAGTAGCTGGATGTCCTGCGGCACGTAGCCGATGTTGTAGCGCAGTTCGCTGACGTCGATCTGGCGGATGTCCACACCGTCGACCAGCAGCGCACCGTCGTCCGGCTGATACAGGCCCACCAGCAGTTTCGCCAGCGAACTCTTGCCCGAGCCGCTGCGGCCAATGATGCCGATTTTCTCGCCGGGACGGATCACCAGATTGATGTTCTTCAGCGCCGGGTTCTGTTGTTCCGGGTAAGTGAAGCTGAGCTGGCGGCATTCGATCGCGCCCTGCAGAACCTTGCGGCTCAGTGGGCGCTCTTCGAAGTTGCGTTCTTGCGGCAGCTCCATCATCTGGTCAACCGAGGTCATGGTCACCCGCGCCTGCTGATAACGGGTCAGCAGACCGGACAGCGACGCCAGCGGGCTGAGTGCGCGACCGCTGAGCATGTAGCAAGCGATCAAACCGCCCATGCTCAGGTTGCCGGCGATGATCTGGTACACGCCGAAGACGATCATGATCACCCCGGCCAGTTGCTGGATCAGCAGGGTGATGTTCATGGCCAGACCGGAGAGCATTTTCACCCGCAGCTCGAGGCGGCTGAGGGTGCCAATGGTCTGTTCCCACTGGTACTGGCGTTCGCTCTCGGCATTGTTGACCTTGACCGCGTCGAGGCCGGCGAGGGTTTCGATCAGGCTCGACTGACGCTCGGCGCCGAGGGCCATGGTGCGTTCCATGGTGGCCACCAGCGGCTTCTGCAAGGCGTAGCCGATCAGCAACGCAATCGGGAAGGCCAACACCGGAATCCACACCAGATGCCCGCCGAGAATGGCGATGACGATGAAGATCAGGAGGGTGAACGGCAGATCAATCAGGCTGGTCAGGGTCAGCGAAGCGAGGAAGTCGCGCAGGCTCTGAAACTCATGAATGTTCTGCGCAAAGCTGCCGACCCGTGCCGGGCGGTATTTCATGGCCATGCCGACGATGCGTTCGAACAGCGTCGCCGAGATGATCAGGTCGGTTTTCTTGCCGGCCAGATCCAGGCACAGGCTGCGCAGGCTCTTGAGGATCAGGTCGAAGATGTAGGCGCCGGTGATGCCCAGCGCCAGCACCCACAGGGTCGCTTCGGCCTGGTTTGGCACGACGCGGTCGTAGACGTTCATCACGAACAGCGGCGCGGCCATGGCGATGATGTTGATCAGGAAACTGGCGGCGATCGCATCGGCGTACAGCCAGCGCGAACGCTTGAGGGTGTCGCGGAACCAAGAGCGGGCGCGCGGAATCAGCGTGCCGTGGTTGACGTCGAATTTGTGTTGCGGCTGGGCGAAGAAGACTTTGCCGGTGTAGTCATCGGCAAGCAGTTCGCGGCTGACCACCGATTCGCCGCCATCGCTTTCGCTGAGCAGCACACGAGCCTGATTTTCATCCTGCCAGCCAAGCAGCACAGCACTGCGGCCGTCCTTGAGCAGCAACAATGCGGGCATGGCGATCGCCGGAATTTCTTCCAGCTTGCGTTGCAGCACCCGACCTTGCAGGCCGGCGCGAGCCGCCGCGCGGGGCAGCAACTCGACACTCAGACGTTGTTTGGGCAGCGGCAGGCCAGTGGTCAGCATCGCCGCACTGGCGGGTTTCTGGTGCAGCATGCAAAGGGCGAGCAGACCGTCCAGTAACGGATCGTCGTGCAACGCGCGTGGATCATGACTGAGATGAACTCGACTGACTTCTGATTCCACGCTCGACACTCTTTGGCAATTGAAAAGGGATAACTCAATTCATCCCAGGCAACTGGACCTTGGGCTTCACGTCGTTCTGCACAACGGATGCCAACGGTGCGACCACTCCCTGGCTTCTGAGCAACTCGCCCATGGTCGCCTTGATTCGGTATTGAGTAAATAACTGAATGTTTTTGATTTCAGCCAGACGCCGCGAAGCGGTGAACAGCTCGTTTTCGCTGTCGAGCAAGTCGAGCAAGGTACGTTCGCCAAGGCTGAACTGACGCTGGTAAGCGGTACGCACCGAGGTGCTGTGATCGACGTATTGCTGAGCGATCGGCACTTGCGCGTTAGCGTTGTTCAGGGCGTTCCAGGCCAGGCCCAGTTCTTCATTCAACTGACGCAGGGCGTTGTTGCGGATGTCCAGCGCCTGGTTCGACAGGTACGACTTGGATTCCAGATCAGCTTTGTTGCTACCGCCCGAATACAAGTTGAAGCGCATGCGCAACATGGCCTGCCATTCGTTGCTGTGGCCGTTCTGGCCGTCGAGATCGTTGTCGGCGGTGCGGCCCAGCTCGGCGTCGAAGCGTGGGTAGAAGGTCGATTTTGCGGTTTGGTACTGCTTCTCGGCAGCGGCAATGTCCGACTCGGCCGAACGCAGGATCGGGCTGTTTTCCAGCATCTGCTGACGCGCTTCATTGAGGTTGGCCGGCATCATCGCCATGAACGGCGCCGGACGCTCCAGTTGATCAGGCATCTGGCCGACGGCGCTGAGGAAGTTGGTTTCCGAGTCGGCCAGATTGGTCTGCTCGGTGATCAGGTTGTTGCGGGCCTGAGCCATCCGCGCTTCGGCCTGATCGAGGTCGGCGCCGCTGCCCACGCCACGCTGGGTACGCAGTTGAATCTGGTCATAAATGCGCTGGTGACTTTTGAGGTTTTCTTCGGCCAGTCGCACGAATTCGCGGCGGGTCAGCACATCCAGATAAACCTGGGCGACGGTCAGCGCGGTGCGCTCGGAAGTGCCCAACAGCGAATAAGCGCGAGCGTTAACGGTGGCTTGTTGACGCCCGACTTCACTGGACGTCGCAAAACCGTCAAAGACCATTTGCGACAGACGTAAACTTGACTCGCTGCGGTTCAGGGTTTCCCAGTGGTTGCCGCCGCCGTTGGCGCGGGTGGTCACACTGTCGGTGCCTTCACGGCCATAACCGCCCAGCAGATCGACCTTGGGCAGGTATCCCCCCTTCGCTGCCTTTAATTGATAATCCGCGGCCAAACGACTGTTGACCCCTGCCTGGATTTCCGGATGGACATCCAATGCCTGTTGCATGGCTTCTGGTAAGGATTGTGCTTGTACAAAAGAGGCGGCGAGAGCGAAGGGTAGAGCCTTGAGCAATTGCGAACGCATGGTAAAGATTTCCCAGAACTACTTGTCTTGAATCACAGCTAAACGTGCTGCTGCGTCGGATGATTGGCAACCGGATTGACCGTATGTCGGAAAGTTCAAAACAGGAACTGGATCACACGCAAAAGGACAGGTCGCCGCGGAAATATCAATGTGACATTAGTGGGGCGATTGTTTAGGATGGCACCCATAAGGTCAATAGTTTGGCATAAAGTTAATCGCGAAAGAATCTAGCCAAATTATTGACGAACACATGCGTCAAAACTTGTTTAGCAAATTTTAAAAGTACGTCCAGACTGAATCGGCATCCATGCCATCAGGTCCATGGAAGTCAACTGAACGTGACACCCCGGAGAGTCTTCAATGAGCAGTGTTGTTGCCATCGTCAAAAGCATTGTCGGTCAGGTATTCGTGGTGTCCCCAGAGGGCGTACGTCGCGTACTCGTTGAAGGCGACCGCCTGTTTGTCGGCGATCAGATCGACACTGGTCTGTCCGGCGCTGTGTCGCTTGAATTGGCTGATGGCCGCACCCTGGACCTGGGTCGCGAAACACAGTGGAGCGCCAACGCGCCCGACTCCAGCACTGACCTGGCCGAAGCCACCGCGCAGGCTGCGCCGTCGGTAGAAGAACTGCAGCAAGCCATCGCTGCGGGCGTCGACCCGACCACCGCACTTGAAGCCACCGCTGCCGGCGCAACCGCCGCAGGTACTGGCGGCGCGGCGGGCGGCGGTCACAGCTTCGTGATGCTCGATGCCACGGCTGGCCGCGTTGATCCGACCATTGGCTTCCCGACTGCGGGCATCAACGCTGCAGGCCAAGCCACGCAAGACATCACCGGCGGGCAGACCACCGACACCACCACCAACGCCCTGCGTGAGTCGACCCTGAGCCTCAGTGCCACGCCGACCATCACCGAAGCCGGCGGCGTGCTGGTCTACACCGCGACCCTGACCCAGGCGCCGCTGACTGACCTGACTATCACCCTGTCCAACGGCGCGGTGATCGTGATCCCGGCCGGTTCCACCACCGGCACCGTCAACGTGCCGCTGGCACCGAACGACACGGTTTATAACGACCCGACCCAGATCGACGTGACCGTCACCGGCACCACCGGCGGCAACGGCATCACCGTAACGCCGCCGACCACTCCGGCCACGACTCAAGTCACTGACACCCTCGACACCACTACCGTTACCCTGACGGCGGGGCCGAGCGTCACCGAAGGCGGCCAGATCACCTACACCGCGACACTGACCAACCCGGCGCAAACCCCGGTGACCGTCACCCTGTCGAACGGCTCGACCATCACCATCGGCGCCGGCCAGACTACCGGCACCGTCAACGTGCCGACCCCGGCCAACGACGTCTATAACAACGGCAGCACCGTCACCACGACCATCACCGGTGCCACGGGCGGCAACTTCGAAAACCTGGTGCCGAACCCGACACCGGCGGTGACCACCATCACCGATTCGATCGATAACACCGGCCTGACCCTGACCGCCACTGGCAGCGTCGTCGAGGGCGGCCAGATCACCTATACCGCGACACTGACCAACCCGGCGCAAACCCCGGTGACCGTCACCCTGTCGAACGGTTCGACCATCACCATTGGTGCCGGCCAGACTACCGGCACCGTCAACGTGCCGACCGCGCCAAACGACGTCTACAACAATGGCGGCACCGTCAGCACGACGATTACCGGCGCCACAGGTGGCAACTTCGAAAACCTGGTGCCGAACACCACGCCAGCGACCACTACCGTTACCGATTCGATTGACACCACCAGCGTGAGCCTCACCGCCACCGGCACCGTCGTCGAAGGTGGCCAGATCACCTACACCGCGACCCTGACCAACGCTGCGCAAACCCCGGTCACCATTACCCTGTCGAACGGCTCGACGATCACCATTGAAGCTGGCAAAACCACCGGCAGCGTCAACGTGCCGACTGCGGCCAACGACGTCTACAACAATGGCAGCACCGTCAGCACCACCATCACCGGCGCTACCGGTGGCAACTTCGAAAACCTGGTGCCGAACACGACGCCAGCGACCACCACCATTACCGACTCGGTCGACACCACCAATCTGTCGCTGAGTGCCACTGGTTCGGTGGCCGAAGGTGGCTCGATTGTTTACACCGCCACCCTGACCAACGCCGCACAAACCCCGGTGACCGTGACCCTGAGCAACGGCTCGGTGATCACCATCGACGCGGGCAAGACCACGGGCACCGTCACCGTTCCGGCGCCTGCCGATGACGTCTATAAAGACGCCGGCAAAGTCGAAGTCTCCATCAAGGACGCCAGCGGCGGCAACTTCGAGAACCTGGTTCCGAGCACCACCCCAGCCGTAACCGAAGTGACCGACACCATCGATACGTCGACCGTCAAACTGAGCGCCGATACCTCGGTGGCTGAAGGCGGCACCGTCACTTACACCGCCACCGTTGGCGCGCCGGTGACTGGCTCGCCGGTTGTGGTGACGCTGGCCAATGGTCAAAGCATCACTATCGAAGTCGGTAAAACCACCGGAAGCGTGACCTTTACCGCGCCGAACGATGCACTGACCGGTAACGCACCGCTGAGCAACTCGATCACTGGCGTGACTGGCGGCAACTACGAAGATCTCGTGGCCGACAAGACCCCGGTCAGCACCACCGTCACCGATACCGTCGACACCACCAATCTGTCCCTGAGTGCCACGGGTTCCGTGGCTGAAGGCGGTTCGATCGTTTACACCGCGACGCTGACCAATCCTGCCGGTTCGCCGGTAACCGTGACCCTGAGCAACGGCTCGGTCATCACTATCGAAGCCGGCAAAACCACCGGCACCGTGACCGTTCCGGCGCCTGCCGACGACGTGTATAAAGACGCCGGCAAAGTCGAAGTGACCATCGACAAGGCCACTGGCGGCAACTTCGAGAACCTGGTTCCGAGCACCACGCCTGCCGTGACCGAAGTGACCGATACCCTCGACACTTCGACCATCAAACTGACGGCAGACACCTCGGTCGCTGAAGGCGGCACTGTTACCTACACCGCCACCGTAGGCGCGCCAGTGACCGGTTCGCCGGTTGTGGTGACCTTGGCCAACGGCCAGAACATCATCATCGAAGTGGGTAAAACCACCGGCACCGTGACCTTCACTGCGCCGAATGATGCGCTGGTTGGCCAGGCCCCGGTGACCAACGCGATCACCAACGTGACGGGCGGCAATTACGAGAATCTCGTTGCCGACAAGACGCCAGTCAGCACCACGGTGACTGACACTACCGACACCACCAACCTGTCCCTCAGTGCGACCGGCTCCGTGGCTGAAGGTGGCCAGATTACTTACACCGCGACCTTGACCAACGCCGCTGGTTCGCCAGTCACCGTGACCCTGAGCAACGGCTCGGTGATCACCATCGAGACGGGCAAAACCACCGGCACCGTGACCGTTCCGGCACCTGCCGATGACGTTTATAAAGACGCCGGCAAAGTCGAAGTCACCATCAAGGACGCCACCGGCGGCAACTTCGAGAATCTGGTGCCAAGCACTGTTCCAGCCGTGACCGAAGTCACCGACACCGTTGACACCACTAGCGTAAAACTGACCGCTACCGAGTCGGCCGCTGAAGGTGGCACCGTCACCTATACCGCCACTGTTGGCGCGCCAGTGACCGGTTCGCCAGTGACTGTCACCCTGGCCAACGGTCAGAACATCACCATCGAAGTCGGCAAAACCACAGGCACCGTCACCACCACCGCACCGAACGATGCGCTGACTGGCCACGCCCCGCTGACCAACTCGATCACCAACGTCAGCGGCGGTAACTACGAAAACCTCGTGGCCGACAAGACGCCGGTTTCGACCAACGTCACCGACACCGTCGACACCACCAATCTTTCCCTCAGCGCGACCGGTTCCGTGGCCGAGGGCGGTTCGATTGTTTACACCGCGACGCTGACCAACACCGCCGGCTCGCCGGTTACCGTGACCTTGAGCAACGGCTCGGTCATCACCATCGAAGCGGGCAAAACCACTGGCACCGTAACCGTTCCGGCGCCTGCCGATGACGTCTACAAAGACGCCGGCAAAGTCGAAGTGACCATCAAGGACGCCACGGGCGGCAACTTCGAGAACCTGGTGCCGAGCACCGTTCCGGCCGTTACTGACGTCACAGACACCATCGACACCTCGACGGTGAAACTGAGCGCCACCGAAACTGCCGCTGAAGGTGGCACCGTCACCTACACCGCTACTGTTGGCGCGCCGGTGACCGGTTCGCCTGTCGTGGTAACCCTGGCCAACGGCCAGAACATCACCATCGAAGTGGGTAAAACCACTGGCACCGTCACCACCACTGCACCGAACGACGTATTGGCCGGTCATGCACCGCTGACCAACTCGATCACCAACGTCAGCGGCGGCAACTACGAAAACCTCGTGGCCGACAAAACCCCGGTCAGCACCACCGTCACCGACACCGTCGACACCACCACCGTTTCGCTGACCGCCACCGGCAACGTCAACGAAGGCGGGCAGATCGTCTACACCGCTACGCTGACCAACCCGGCCGGCACCCCGGTGACCGTGACCCTGAGCAACGGCTCGACCATCACCATCGAAGCTGGCAAGACCACCGGCACCGTAACCGTTCCGGCGCCAGCCGATGACGTCTACAAAGACGCCGGCAAAGTCGAAGTGACGATCAAAGAGACCACGGGCGGCAATTTCGAAAACCTGGTGGCCAATCCGACGCCAGCGGTGACCAACGTCGCCGACACCGTCAATACCACTCACTTGACCCTCAGCGCCGAGAGCTATGTGCTCGAAGGCACGTCGATCACCTACACCGCGACCCTGACCAACGCCGCGCAAACCCCGGTGACCGTCAACCTGAGCAACGGCCAGACCATCACGATCGAGGCCGGTAAAACCACCGGCTCGGTGACCATCGCGGCGCCGAGCGATGACGTCTACAAAGACGTCAGCAAGCTCACCGTGACCATGACCGATGCCACTGGCGGCAACTTCGAGAAGCTCGACGTCAGCAAGACCCCGGTCAGCACCACCGTCAATGACACCGTCGACAAGACCACCCTGACCCTGAGCGCCAGCGACACTGTCAGCGAAGGTGGCCAGATCACCTACACCGCGACCCTGAGCAATCCGGCCGGCACCGCCATGACCGTGACCCTGGCCAACGGCGCGGTGATCAACATCGCTGCCGGCGCCACGACCGGTTCGGTGAACTTCGCAGCGCCAGCGAACACCCCGTACATCGACGGCAGCAAGGTGCAGACCGCAATTGCCAGCCACAGCGGCGGCAACTTCGAGCAGGTCGATGCCAACCGTTCGGCGGTGGTCACCACCGTCACCGACACGGTCGACACCACCAATATCAGCCTGAGCGCCACCAATTCGGTCGCCGAGGGCGGCTCGATCGTCTACACCGCGACCCTGACCAATGCCGCCGGCACGGCCATGACCGTGACCCTGAGCAACGGTGCGGTGATCAACATCGCCAAGGGCGCGACCACCGGCACCGCGACCGTCGCAGCCCCGGCCGATGACGTGTACAAGGACGCCGGCAAAGTCGACGCCAGCATTACCAAGACGACCGGTGGCAATTTCGAGAACCTGGTGGTCGACAAGACCCCGGCGGTCACCAATGTCACCGACACCATCGATAACAGCACCGTCTCGCTGACTGCCACTGCCAGCACCGTTGAAGGTGGCGTGGTGGTTTACACCGCATCCGTGACAGCACCGGTCACCGGCTCGCCGGTTGTCGTGACCCTGTCCAACGGCCAGACCATCACCATTCCAGTCGGCGCCAGCAGCGGCAGCGTCAACTTCACCGCACCGAACGATGCACTGGCCGGCGGCAACACACTGAGCGTGAAGATCGACGGTACCAGCGGCGGCAATTATGAAAACCTCGTGGCCGACAAGACCCCGGCTGTGACTTCGGTGACCGACACAGTCGACACCACCAACCTGTCGCTGAGTGCGACCGGCTCCGTGACCGAGGGCGGTGCGATTGTTTACACCGCGACGCTGACCAACCCCGCCGGCACGCCGGTAACCGTGACGCTTTCGAACGGCGCCGTGATCACCATCGAAGCAGGCAAAACCACCGGCACCGTGACCGTTGCTGCTCCAGCCGATGACGTCTACAAAGACGCCGGCAAAGTCGAGGCAACCATTTCGACCGCTACCGGTGGCAACTTCGAGAACCTGGTGCCGAGCACAGTTCCGGCTGTCACCAACGTTACCGACACCATCGACACCTCGACCGTCAAACTGACTGCGACCGAGTCTGCTGCTGAAGGTGGCACCGTCACTTACACCGCGACTGTCGGTGCGCCAGTCACCGGTTCGCCGGTGGTCGTGACCCTGGCCAACGGTCAGAACATCACCATCGAGGTCGGCAAAACCACGGGCACCGTGACCACCACCGCGCCAAACGATGCGTTGACCGGTCATGCGCCGATTACCAACTCGATCACCGACGTCAGCGGCGGCAACTACGAAAACCTCGTGGCCGACAAAACCCCGGTCAGCACCACCGTGACCGATACCACCGACACCACCAACCTGTCGCTCAGCGCCACCGGTTCGGTGAACGAAGGTGGCCAGATCACTTACACCGCGACCCTGACCAACGCTGCCGGCACGCCAGTGACCGTGACGTTGAGCAACGGCGCCGTGATCACCATCGAGGCCGGCAAAACCACTGGCACCGTGACCGTCCCGGCTCCGGCTGACGACGTGTACAAAGACGCGGGCAAAGTTGAAGCGACCATTTCCACCGCCACCGGTGGCAACTTTGAAAATCTGGTGCCGAGCACTGTGCCGGCGGTGACCACCGTCAATGACACCATCGACACCTCTACCGTCTCGCTGACCGCCACCGCGAACGTCGCCGAAGGCGAAACCGTGGTCTACACCGCGACCGTGACCGCACCGGTGACCGGCTCACCAGTTGTGGTGACCCTGTCCAACGGCCAGACCATCACCATCGCCGTCGGCGAAACCACCGGCACCGTAAACTTCGTCGCGCCGAACAGCCCATTGGCGGGCGGCAGCTCCCTGAGCGTGACCATCGACGGCGCCACCGGCGGCAACTACGAAAAACTGGCGGTCGACAGCAAGTCCGCCGACACCGCGGTTTCGGACACTACCGACACCACCAACCTGAACCTGACCGCGACCGATTCGGTTGCGGAAGGCGGCTCGATCGTTTACACCGCAACGCTGACCAACGCGGCCGGCACGCCGGTCACCGTGACCTTGTCGAACGGCGCTGTCATCACCATCGACGCCGGTAAAACCACCGGCACCGTGACTGTTCCGGCTCCGGCTGATGACGTCTACAAAGATGCGGGCAAAGTCGAAGCGACTATTTCGAGCGCTACTGGCGGCAACTTCGAAAATCTGGTGCCGAGCACCGTTCCGGCTGTCACCAACGTTACCGATACCATCGACACCACCACCGTCAAACTGACCGCAACCGAGTCTGCGGCTGAAGGTGGCGCAGTCACTTATACCGCCACCGTAGGTGCGCCAGTGACTGGCTCGCCTGTGGTCGTAACGCTGGCCAACGGACAGAACATCACCATCGAAGTGGGCAAAACCACCGGCACTGTGACCTTCACCGCACCGAACGACGCGTTGGCCGGTCATGCGCCGATTACCAACTCGATCACCGCCGTGACCGGCGGCAACTACGAGAGTCTTGTTGCCGACAAGGCCCCGGTTTCGACCACCGTTACTGACACCGTCGACACCACCAATCTGTCTTTGAGCGCCACCGGTTCTGTGGCCGAGGGCGGTTCGATTGTTTACACCGCCACCCTGACCAACGCCGCTGGCTCGCCAGTGACGGTCACGCTGTCGAACGGTGCTGTGATCACCATCGAGGCTGGTAAAACCACTGGCACCGTAACCGTCCCGGCTCCGGCTGATGACGTCTACAAAGACGCCGGTACCGTTCAGGCAACCATCACCACCGCCACTGGCGGCAACTTCGAAAACCTGGTGCCGAGCACTGTGCCGGCCGTGACCGAAGTGACCGACACCATCGATACGTCGACGGTCAAACTGACTGCCGATACCTCCGTGGCTGAAGGTGGCACTGTCACTTACACCGCCACTGTCGGTGCGCCGGTGACTGGCTCGCCTGTCGTGGTGACTCTGGCTAACGGCCAAAACATCACCATCGAAGTCGGCAAAACCACCGGCACTGTGACCTTCACTGCGCCGAACGATGCGTTGACGGGTCAAGCGCCACTCAGCAACTCGATCACCGGCGTGACTGGCGGTAACTACGAAAACCTCGTGGCCGATAAAACGCCAGTCAGCACTACCGTGACCGACACCGTCGACACCACTAACCTGTCGCTCAGCGCTACCAACTCGGTTGCTGAAGGCGGCTCGATCGTTTACACCGCCACGCTGACCAACGCCGCTGGCTCGCCAGTGACCGTGACCCTGAGCAACGGCTCGGTCATCACTATCGAGGCAGGTAAAACCACCGGCACAGTGACCGTCCCTGCACCTACCGATGACGTCTACAAAGACGCCGGTACCGTACAGGCAACCATCACCAACGCCACCGGTGGCAACTTCGAAAATCTGGTGCCGAGCACGGTTCCAGCGGTGACCAACGTCTCCGACACCATCGACACCACCACGGTCAAACTGACCGCGACCGAGTCGGCGGCTGAGGGCGGCAACGTCGTCTACACCGCCACCGTCGGCGCGCCAGTGACCGGCTCGCCTGTCGTCGTGACCTTGGCCAATGGTCAGCAGATCACCATCGAAGTGGGCAAAACCACCGGCACTGTGACCTTCACTGCGCCGAACGATGCACTGACGGGTCATGCGCCGCTGACCAACGCGATCACCGGTGTAACCGGCGGTAATTATGAAAGTCTGGTGGCCGACAAGACCCCGGTTTCGACCACCGTCACCGACACCGTCGACACTACCAACCTGTCGCTGTCGGCGACCGGTTCCGTGGCCGAGGGTGGTTCGATCGTTTACACCGCGACGCTGACCAACGCTGCCGGTTCGCCAGTGACTGTCACCTTGTCCAATGGCGCCGTGATCACCATCGATGCCGGCAAGACCACTGGCACCGTCACCGTTCCAGCACCTACCGATGACGTCTACAAAGACGCCGGTACCGTACAGGCAACCATCACCAACGCCACCGGTGGCAACTTCGAGAATCTGGTGCCAAGTACTGTGCCGGCCGTGACCAACGTCTCCGACACCATCGACACCACCACGGTCAAACTGACCGCGACCGAGTCGGCGGCTGAGGGCGGCAACGTCGTCTACACCGCCACCGTCGGCGCGCCAGTGACCGGCTCGCCTGTCGTCGTGACCTTGGCCAATGGTCAGCAGATCACCATCGAAGTGGGCAAAACCACCGGCACTGTGACCTTCACTGCGCCGAACGATGTATTGACCGGCCATGCACCGCTGACCAACGCGATCACCGGTGTAACCGGCGGTAATTATGAAAGTCTGGTGGCCGACAAGACCCCGGTTTCGACCACCGTCACCGATACCGTCGACACCACCAACCTGTCGCTGTCGGCGACCGGTTCCGTGGCCGAGGGTGGCTCGATCGTTTACACCGCGACGCTGACCAACGCTGCCGGTTCGCCAGTGACTGTCACCTTGTCCAATGGCGCCGTGATCACCATCGATGCCGGCAAGACCACTGGCACCGTCACCGTTCCAGCGCCTGCCGATGACGTGTACAAAGACGCGGGCAAAGTCGAAGCAACCATTTCCACCGCTACCGGTGGCAACTTTGAAAATCTGGTGCCGAGCACTGTGCCGGCCGTGACCAATGTCACCGACACTATCGACACCACGACTGTGAAGCTGACGGCGACTGAGTCGGCGGCTGAGGGCGGCGCTGTCACTTACACTGCCTCTGTCGGCGCGCCGGTGACTGGCTCGCCGGTTGTGGTAACGCTAGCCAACGGTCAGAGCATCACCATCGAAGTGGGTAAAACCACGGGGACCGTGACCTTCACTGCGCCGAACGATGCATTGACCGGCCATGCACCGATTACCAACTCGATTACCGGTGTGACTGGCGGCAACTACGAAAGCCTTGTAGCGGACAAAACCCCGGTCAGCACCACCGTGACCGACACTGTCGACACCACTAACCTGTCGCTGAGCGCTACCAACTCGGTGGCTGAAGGCGGCTCGATCGTTTACACCGCCACGCTGACCAATGCCGCTGGCTCGCCAGTGACCGTGACCCTGAGCAACGGCTCGGTCATCACTATCGAGGCAGGTAAAACCACCGGCACAGTGACCGTCCCTGCACCTACCGATGACGTCTACAAAGACGCCGGTACCGTACAGGCAACCATCACCAACGCCACCGGTGGCAACTTCGAAAATCTGGTGCCGAGCACGGTTCCAGCGGTGACCAACGTCTCCGACACCATCGACACCACCACCGTGAAACTGAGCGCAACGGGCACAGCGGCTGAAGGCGGCAACGTCGTTTACACCGCAACCGTCGGCGCGCCAGTGACGGGTTCGCCGGTTGTCGTGACTCTGGCCAATGGTCAGCAGATCACTATCGACATCGGCAAAACCACCGGCACCGTCACCACCACTGCGCCGAACGATGCGTTGACCGGTCATGCACCACTGACCAACGCGATCACCAACGTGACGGGTGGCAACTACGAAAACCTCGTAGCGGACAAAACCCCGGTCAGCACCAACGTCACTGACACCGTCGACACCACCAACCTGTCGCTCAGCGCGACCGGTTCTGTGGCCGAGGGTGGCTCGATCGTCTACACCGCAACCCTGACCAACGCCGCTGGCTCGCCAGTGACCGTGACCCTGAGCAACGGTGCTGTCATCACCATCGACGCCGGTAAAACCACTGGCACCGTGACTGTTCCGGCTCCGACTGACGACGTCTACAAAGACGCCGGCACCGTGCAGGCGACGATCAGCAACGCGACGGGTGGTAACTTCGAAAACCTGGTGCCAAGCACGACGCCGGCCGTGACCAGCGTTACCGACACCATCGACACCACCTCGGTAAAACTGAGCGCAACCGCTACAGCGGCTGAAGGCGGCAACGTCGTCTACACCGCAACCGTCGGCGCGCCAGTGACGGGTTCGCCGGTTGTCGTGACTCTGGCCAATGGTCAGCAGATCACTATCGACATCGGCAAAACCACCGGCACCGTCACCACCACTGCGCCGAACGATGCGTTGACCGGTCATGCACCACTGACCAACTCGATCACCAACGTGACGGGTGGCAATTACGAAAACCTCGTAGCGGACAAAACCCCGGTCAGCACCAACGTCACTGACACCGTCGACACCACCAACCTGTCGCTCAGCGCGACCGGTTCTGTGGCCGAGGGTGGCCAGATCACCTACACCGCGACCCTGAGCAACGCCGCCGGCTCACCGGTGACCGTGACCCTGAGCAACGGCTCGGTGATCACCATCGAAGCGGGTAAAACCACCGGAACCGTGACCGTCCCGGCTCCGGCTGACGACGTCTACAAAGACGCCGGCACCGTGCAGGCGACCATCACCGGTACCAGCGGCGGCGGCTTTGAAAACCTGGTAACCAGCAATACGCCAGCCGTGACCAGCGTCACCGACACCGTCGACACCACCACGGTCAGCATCACCGGCAGCACTTCGGTGACCGAAGGCCAGACCGCCAGCTACACCGTCAGCCTGAACCACCCGGCGCAAACCGAGGTGACCCTGAAAATCGTCTACAGCGGCACCGCTGCCGACGGTTCGGACTTCACGGGCGTATACACCGTGAAAATCCCGGCGGGCGCCAGCAGCGCGCAGTTCAACGTCGCCACCCTCGATGACAAGATCACCGAAGGCACCGAGAACTTCGTGGTCAAGATCGACTCGGCCACCGGTGGCAACTTCGAGAACCTCGCAGTCAGCAGCACCAATGGCAGCGTCAGCACCTCGATCATCGACAACGATGCACCGCCGGTTCTCGATCTGGACGCCAACAACTCCAGCGGTGCGACCGGTGCCGACTACAAGGTGACCTTCACCGAAAACACCCCGGGTGCCGGTGTGTCGATTGCCGACACCGACATCAGGATCACCGACCCGGACAGCACCATGCTGACCGGCGCGACCGTAGTGCTGACCAACCGTCAGGACGGCGATGCGTTGAACCTGGGCAACAGCGTCAACGGCATCACCATCAATGCCAACAGCACCAACGGCACCGTGACGCTAACCCTGTCGGGCAACGCGACGCTGGCCGACTACATGCAGGCCATCAAGAACATCAGCTTCACCAACAGCAGTGAAGACCCAAGCACCGTGCCGCGGATCATCACCGTGACCGTGACCGATGGCGGCAACTACTCCAACACCGCGACCACCACGGTCAACGTGGTGGCGGTCAACGACGCGCCAGTCGCAGCGCCAGTCAACGTCACCGGTAGCGAAGACACCCCGCTGATCCTCGGCTGGTCGACCTTCGGTGTGACCGATGTCGACAGCCCGGCCAGCAGCCTCGGGGTGAAAATCACCCAGCTGCCGGGTGAAGGCAAACTGCAGTACCTGGACGGTTCGACCTGGAAAGACGTCGCCACCAACCAGACCTTCAGCAAGGCTGATATCGACGCCGGCAAACTGCGCTTCATGCCGGATGCCAACGAGTCGGGCGTCAACGGTTACGGCGGCACCGGCCTGGGCAACAACCAGGCCGATTACGCACAGATCAAGTTCCAGCCAACCGACGGTCAACTGCTGGGCAGCACTGGCACCGTGAAGATCGACATCACGCCAGTGGCGGATGCCCCGACCGTGAGCGTGGCTGACAACAGCGTGAAGTCCACCGGACTGGTCAAGGAAGTCTGGACCGGTCTGTCGGGTCTGGGCACCAACGGCAACGGCGCGGATTCGACCACTCTGAAAAACGTCATCGACGGCGCCGGCACACCGAACTCCAGCACCAACGTGAACAATGTGCAGTCCGACGGCAGCGTGACCGCCGGCACCGCCTCGAAAACGTCGGGCCTGATCTACCTGGAAGCCGGCAAAACCTACACCTTCAGCGGTGTCGCCGATGACAGTCTGTTGATCACCATCGGCGGCAAGAGCGTGGCGTCGGGTACCTGGGGCGCGGGCGGTGCAATCAATGGTTCGTTCACCCCGACCACCAGCGGCTACTACACCCTGGACATCTACCACCACAACCAGAGTGGCCCGGGCAGCTACGACGTCAACCTTTCGGTCAACGGCAGCACGCCGGTCGACCTGAGCAGCGCCGGCGTGCCGATCTACACCGGCGTGACCGATCTGGTGAATGCCGGCGTGACCGTCTCCGACCTGCACGGCACCAACGGCGAAGGCTATTACGACGGCTACAAGCTCAACACTGGCGCCGAAGGCACCACGGTGAAACTGTCGGCAGTCTCCACTGCGCTGACCGACACCGATGGTTCGGAAACCCTGAGCGTGAAGATCAGCGGCGCGCCGGTCGGCTCGGTGCTGAGCGACGGCGCAGGCCACAGCTTCACCGTCACCGCGAGCAATGGCGAAGCCAACGTCACCGGCTGGAACCTCGGCAGCCTGACCGTGACCCCGCCGACCTACTACAACGGCCAGTTCAACCTGACCGTGACCTCGACGTCTACCGAAGCCGTGGGCGGTTCGGCGAGCAGCACCGCGACCATTCCGGTCACTGTGGTGCCAGCGGTCTACACCGCGTCGGTCGCCACCTCCGGTGATGACACGTTCAACGGTACCGACGGCAACGACATCATGGTCGCTGACATCGGCGGCCTGACCGTGGTGCCGGGCACCAACTACAACATCGCGTTCATGGTCGACAGCTCCGGCAGCATGAGCGCCTCGTCGCTCAACGCCGCGAAGGACTCGCTGACCTCGGTGTTCAACACCCTCAAGCAGAGCCTGGGTGGCAGCAACTCGGGCACGGTGAACATCTTCCTGGTGGACTTCGATACCCAGGTCAAACAGTCGGTGTCGGTGAACCTCAACGACCCGAACGCCCTGACCAAACTCAAGGCAGTGCTGGACTCGATGACGTCCGGCGGCGGCACCAACTACGAGGACGTGTTCAAAACCACGGCCAACTTCTTCCAAAGCGCCGAAGCGGTAGCCAACACCGGCGCGAAGAACCTGACGTACTTCATCACCGATGGCCAGCCGACCTACTACCAGACCGGCGAATCGACCAACCCGTACCTGTACGGCAACAAAACCCTCGATAGTCTGATCACCACCACCAACTATAAGTTGGGGACAGCCGTCAGCCTGAATCCGGACAGCTCGCACCAGATCGATATCAGCGCCAACGGCTCTGTGACGGTCTGGACCAAATCGGGCGGTAGCTGGTCGTACCAGAACTTCGGCACGCTGCACGCCCAGGGCGACGGCACCTACGAGTTCTCCGGCCTGGCGGGCAGCGGTAACAGCACCGATTACTACACCACCGCCAACTCCAACAGCAGCTTCTCTTTGCTCAGTGGCCTGTCCAACGTCGAAGCCATCGGCCTCAACAGCGGTGTCAGCCTCAATGACCTGAAACCGTACGACTCGGACAAGACGCCGCAGACCAACATCGATCCGAAGGATCTGGCCAACTCGATCATCGGCCACACCGAAGCGACGATGCCGGGCAACGACACCGTCAGCGGTGGTGATGGCAACGACATCCTGTTCGGCGACCTGGTGAGCTTCAACGGCATTGCCGGTGAGGGTTATCAGGCGATGCAGGCGTTCGTGGCCAAGGAAACCGGCGTCGACGTCAGCAAAGTCACCACCAGCAATGTGCACCAGTACGTCACCGAGCACTATCAGGCGTTCGATGTGTCCGGCGCACATGACGGTAACGACACGCTGTTGGGCGGCGCGGGCAATGACATCCTGTTCGGCTCGGGCGGCAATGACCTGCTCGATGGCGGCAAAGGCAATGACATCCTGCTCGGCGGCACCGGCAACGACACGCTGATTGGCGGTCAGGGCAACGACATCCTGATCGGTGGTTCGGGTGCCGACACCTTCGTCTGGAAATCAGGCGATACCGGCACTGACGTGATCAAGGACTTCAATGCCAGCCAGGGTGATCGTATCGACCTGCGTGATCTGTTGCAGGGCGAGACCGGCAGCACCATCGACAACTTCCTGAAGATCAGCACGGTCGACGGCGTGTCGTCGCTGCAAGTCAGCTCGGGCGGCAAGTTCAACTCGGGCGATGCTGCCGCCGCGACACCGGACGTGACGATCAAACTGGAAGGCAACAACTGGTCGAGCGCCAACATCCACAACCTGATTGCCGGCAGCGACCCGACCATCAAGGTCGACCACAACAACAGCTGATCCGTGAACAACGGCCGCCCTTATGGGGCGGCCGTCACGTTTACGCCCGGCGAAGCGGTGACGATTTCGTCGGCGCACCGCATACTTGCGCGCAGTTGGCTATGCTGCTGACAGCATGACGCTGGTTCATTTCCGAGGGATGCTCAATGTTTTACGTGCAACGCGATGCGCAAGGCCAGTTGATTCGCGTGGAAGCCGCGGCGTACGCCGAGGCCACGGAAACGCTGCCGGCCGACCACCATGAAATCCAGGCGTGGTACGCCAACGAAGCCGTGGAAAACAGCCTCAAACAGCTCAAGCAGAGCGACTTTGAAATGATTCGGGTACTCGACGACCTGATTCAGGTGCTGACCCAGAAAGGCGTGATCCGCGTTACCGATCTGCCGCCGGCGGCGCAGGCCAAATTGATGGATCGGACCCAAGCGCGGGAAGCGTTGGGTGGGTTGAGTCAGCTCATTGATGAAGATGAAGGCGGCTTGATTTAGAAGCAAAAGATCGCAGCCTTCGGCAGCTCCTACAGGAAACGCATTCCAATGTAGGAGCTGCCGAAGGCTGCGATCTTTTCGCTTTCAAATCTTGAGATTTACTTCCAGGGCTTCGGCTCACCGAGCAACTGCCCCTGAACCCCATACAGCCCCATCTCGCGAATCACCGACAACTCCCCTTCCGTCTCCACCCGCTCGGCAATCAACGGCAGATCAATACTGTGCGCCGCCCGCTGGATTGCCTCGATGAACAGCCGCTTGTCACTCTCCTGATCAATCGCCCGAATGTAGCTGCCATCGATCTTCAAGTACGCCAGCCCCAGCCGCGCCAGGTTGCCGATCATGCTGAAACGCCCGCCGAAGCGCTGCAGGCTCAGCGAGAAACCCAGTTCGCGCAGACGCCGGGTCAACTGCTCCAGCACCGCTTGTTCCGGCAACTGCTCTTCGCCGATTTCCAGGGTCAGGCGTTCGCCGAGATTGGAATGCGCACGCAGGATCTCGAATACTTTGTTCAATGCCTGCGGATCGGCCAGGGTCGCCGAGGACAGGTTCAGCGCCAGCGAGTCTTCATGTTCTTTCATCTGCTCCAGTACGCGTTCGAGCATCAAGCGATCCAGTCGCGCGGTCCAGCCAAAGCGTTCCAGCCACGGCAGGAAACGCCCGGCGGGAATGGTCTGGCCTTGATCATCGAGCAAGCGCGACAGCACTTTGTAATGCAGCACCAATTGCGTGTCCTGAGCGGCCACCACCGGTTGGAAGTACAGCTCAAACCGCTGCTGACTCAACGCCTGATCGAGCAAGCGATGCCAGGCGTGGTGATCGTCGCCGACATCCGCCGTGAGGCTTTGATCAATGCACGCCCAGTTCTGTTCGCCCTGCCCTTCAGCTTGCGCCAGCGCCTGATCGCCGAGCGTCAGCACCGCTTGCGGCGAGTCGCCGTGAACGAATGGCGCCAGGCCGATAGAGGCCACCGCCGGCACATCGGTCGCACCCGTAGCGTGCAGACTGCTCAGGGCGCTGTCGAGGTTCTGTGCCAGTTGCAACGCTTCCTCACGCACCAGCCCCGGCGCCAGCACGGCGAACTCACCGCCGCGAATACGGGTGACGAGGTTCTGGGTTTCCGGGTATTTGGCGCATTCGCGGGACAGTTGCTCGCCGACCGCTTTCAGCAGTTCGTCGGTGCGCTGACCGCCGAGCCGCTGGTTGAGCCCGGCCAGATCCTTGACCCGCAACAACAGCAGATAACCGGAACTGGCCTGCTCCGGATTGCTCACCCGATTGTTCAGCTGCATTTCGAAATAGCGCCGGTTGGCCAAACCGGTGAGGTTGTCCTGATAGGATTCGGCGCGCAGTTTTTCACTGCGTTCGGCCTGCTCCTGAAACAACGCCTTGAGCTTCTCGACCATCTGATTCATCGCCAGCACCACACGCCGCAACTCAGGCGTGCGCGGCAGCTCCGGCAGGCTGAGAAATTCGCGACGGGCGATGGCGTGGGACTGCTTGACCATGTAATCCAGCGGCTTCAACTGCCGACGCAGCAACAACGCGCCAAGCACCGCACTCAGCGCACCGCAGATCAGCAGCCAGCCAAGGCTGCCCAGCGCGCTCTGCCACAGCTTGGCCACGGCAAACATCGGATGGCTGACCACTTCGACCCGCGCCGCCTGCTCCCAGCCACGGCTGACCAGCGCGTCGCCACCGGCCGGCTCCAGGCCGATCAGTTTGACGAACCAGTCCGGCACATTAGTGACGGCCGGAATGCCGTTGCGCTCAACAATGGTCTGGTCGGTCTTCAGATCGACCACGCGGATGCTCGCGTAATAACCGCTGTCGAAAATCGAGCTGACCAGCAGCTCGACCATCGCCGGGTCGTCGATATTCGGCGTCAGCGACAAGGCCAGCGCCGTCGCGGCGTCCTGGGCGTGTGAACGCAACTGGTTGACGTACTGGGTGCGCGAGCTCTCCAGACTGACCATGAAGCTGCCGGTGAAGGCGACCACCAGGAACAGACAGATAGCGATCAACAGCTGTTTGAACAAAGACATCTGAGCGCGTGCTCCTAGTTAGTCGTCTCGACCGGAAAACCTTCGGCCTGCATTTTTTTCAACACATCCTGCCAGCGCGACAGGCGTTTGGTGTCTCCGACCTTTTTGTTGCCTTTGGCACCCGGCAGATACAGACCTTCTGCATTGAAAGAGTAGACCGGTAGCAAATCGGTCCTCTGGGCCGCCGGCTGGATCGGATCGATCAGGCTGTCGAGCACCAATGGCATGGCATCGGGAGTGGCATAGTACGTCAGCACCATGTGCGCGCGGTTTTGGCGCAGGGCCTTGACGTAGGTGATGCGCAGCTTGTCGCTGGAAACCCCGAGGTGACGCAGGCTGAAATACTTGGCGATCGCATAGTCTTCGCAGTCGCCGGCACCTTTCCACAAGGCTTCGATAGGGGTTTCCCAATAGTCGACCTCGTGCCAAAGGTCGATATCCTCGACGTAGCGCACCTGTTTGTTGAAAAACAGGTTAACCACTTTGAGCTTTTCCATCTCGCCGACCTGTTTCTGCGTGGCCAACAGGTTTTGCCACGCGTCGATCCGTTGCTGTCCGGCACCCAGCGGTCCGTAAAGTGCTGTAGCTTTGCGGCTGATCGCGGAAAAATCCCAATCGGCATGCAGACCGCCCAGCATGACGCCGGCCAGCAGCAGTGCGCAGCCTAGCCAGCGCAGAGTCCGGGGGATCGCGAAACATACCGCCACAGCAGGTTTCCAAAGGCAGGAAGGAAAGCGTTTGATGTTGAAGCTTAGCCCGGTAAAAAACAATGGCACCATGAGATCATCGCGACCTCGCTAAACTGATGAAAGGCACTGAACCGTTACACGGTTTGACAACCTGTAGAGCAATCACTAGTGTCTTTTGGATCCAAATCAAGTCGACATACAGGGTGCGTAGTCGTGACACAGAAGCCCAAACCGCTGCACAGCATCAAAGTCGATGGGCCGATTCCCGCACACTTGGCTCGGTCCGTCATCGAAGAAACCTTGCGTGCCGCCATCCTTGATGGGCGTTTGCCATGCGGCACAGCGTTGCGCCAGCAGGATCTGGCAGATCTGTTCGGGGTCAGCCGCATGCCCGTGCGCGAAGCATTGCGCCAGCTCGAAGCGCAGGAATTGTTGAGCGTCACCACGCACAAAGGCGCCGTGGTTGCGCCGTTGATCCAGGGCGATGCCACGGAAACCTACGAGTTGCGGATCCTGCTCGAGTCCGAAGCCTTGCGTCAGTCCATTCCGCGACTGACCGCTGCCGATCACGCACAGGCAGCGAGTTATATCGAAGAGCTCGAGGCCCAACACGACTACACGGAAATCGGCCGGCTCAACCGCTTGTTCCACATGGCGCTGTACAGCAAGGCTCCCAACCAGCGTTTGCTACGGCTGGTCGAGGACGGTCTCAACGAGGAGGAGCGGTTCCTACGCTTCAACCTCGAAGCCATGGGCCTGGGCAAGCTATCCCAGGAGGACCACCGCGCGATGCTGCAAGCGGTCATCGAGCGTGATGTCGATCACTCGATCACATTGCTCGAACAACACCTCAACCGTGGCGTTGACGTCATCACCCGCTATCTCGCCAGCCCTGCCGCCCAAAACCGCAAAGCCGCGCGCTGAAACTTCCACGCCGGGACCAGACCACTGCGTCTGCCCGGCGAATAACCCGCTTACAAATCCCCGCCCCCCCGGCCAGGAATCCACTGGCATATCCACTTCTTCGCTCTAACCTCCCTGCGCCAATCAGCCCGATATTTGCACCCTTCTCGGTGATGAATCGGTAATAGCCGTGGCGGCCTTTTACCCTCACTCTTGAACGGCCAACCCAATAAAGAACGGGCGACGCACCGCACCGTCGGCGCAGTCCCCGCAACAGGAACCTACGGAAGGAGCCTTGTCACGGGAAAAGGAAAGAATCGGCGTCGTTCCGGGCCCACTTTCATCCCCTCAAATAACTTCATTCTCTTTATTAAAAAGTTGCTTCGAGTGAGGCATTCACTCTGTTTATTCGATTTTGGTCTTTATTGACTGAAAGGAGCAACTTCGCCCCAATAAAACTTATAAAAATAGTTTTATCAGGGACTCTCATACTTGAAAAACCGACAACTAAAAATAATCAAAAAATATACTTGTTAAGTTGTTTGGCGATGTATTAGTTTTTCTCCGCCGAGCTTGAACATCCCATTCCAGAAGGGCATAAGCTGAACGCACGACTATATCCGGCACGGCGCACCGCCCGATTACTGTGCAGTTCTACGAAGACCAACAGTGTAACTTCACTGATTTTCATGAGGTTGCCGCTCACCTGGAAAAAGAATAACAAGCCGCTGCTCCATTGATTGCGAAGTTGAAAAATCCGTTCCATTTCATATCAAGGATAAAGGCCCCCTCATGTCTCAGACAAAGCACCAACTCGCCCTGAAAAAAGCCGAACTCAGCGCACACCCGATCTTCGGCGAAATCGATTCATTGACGGTTTTGCAACGTTTTATGGAAACCCACGTATTTGCCGTCTGGGATTTCATGTCGCTGACCAAACGCCTGCAACAGGAACTGACTTGCACTCGTCTACCCTGGTTGCCGCCGCGCGATCCGCATGCCGCCCGCCTGATTAACGAGATTGTCCTCGGTGAGGAATCCGACAACCGTTTGAGCCACGGTCATTACAGCCATTTCGAGCTGTACCTGGATGCGATGCGCGAAGTCGGTGCGAGCACCTCGGCCGTGGAACGCTTCGTCGCGCTGCAACAGGAAGGCGTGAGCTATGACGTGGCGCTGCAAAGCGTCGAGGTCGATCCTGCCGCTGCGCAGTTTGTTCGCGATACCTTGCGCATTGCCCTGCATGCACCGGGGCACAGCGTTGCCGCCGCGTTTCTGCATGGCCGCGAAAGTGTGATCCCGACCATGTTCCAGCGAATTCTGGACGACTGGGGCATCGGCATCGAACAGGCGCCGACCTTTCGCTACTACCTGGAGCGGCACATTGAGGTCGACTCCGAGGATCATGGCCCGGCGGCAGAACACTTGCTTGAGCGTCTGGTCGATGGCGACCCGCAGCGCGAAGCCGAGGTCTACGCCAGCGCCATCGCCGCGGTCGAAAGCCGCATCGCCCTGTGGGACGGCCTGCGCGTGAGCATGCGCGAACCCTTGGCGGAGGTGGCCCAATGAACGCCGCCGACTATCAATCGTTCGCCGATGCCTGGGAAAGCCGCGCGACTATCCGCACTCGCCCGCGCCGCGTATTGGAAAACGACGAACGCCTGATCTATCCGCTCAGTCGACAACCGCTGGTGCTCAGCGAAACCTTTCTGCGCGAGTGCCCGCAGCAGCGTGATTTCGCTCTGGTGCAGACGCTGTATAAGTTCATCAACGACGTGGTGATTTTCGAGACCGAGATCGTCGACAAAACCGCGCGCAGCATCGCCAAGAACCGCTTTGCCGTCGCGTTTCCTTTCGCTTGCCGTTATGACGCGATGACCGTCGTGGTCGATGAGGATTACCACGCCCTGGTGGCGATGGATTTCATGCAGCAAACGGTGGCCATGACCGGCATCGAGCCGATTCAGCTACCCGACGAAATCGAGTTGAGCCGGGCAATTCCGACGGCCGTGGCACTGGCGCCGGAGCACCTGCGCAGCGTTGTGGAGCTGATCTGTGTGGCCATCGCCGAGAACACCGTGACCGGCGACGTCGCAGCGTTCGCCCGGGACGATACGGTCAAGCCATCGATCAAGGGCCTGATGGCCGACCACCTGCTCGACGAGGGCCGCCACTCCAGTTTCTGGGCGCGGATGGTGCGCATCTATTGGCACACCGCCAGCGACGCAGATCGCGCAACCATCGCGCAGATCCTGCCGGTGTTCATCGGCCATTACCTGACCAACGACATCCAGAAATCCTTCGACCTGCGCCTGATCGACGCCCTGCCGGTCAGTGAGGCCACGCGTAGCTCGCTCCGGGACGAAATCGCCGGCCTGGCCTTCCCGATCAATCGCCATCACCCGTTGGTGGGCAACATCGTCAAGTTCTTCCACAACAGTTCGCTGCTCGACACGCCGTGCGTGCAGCACGCCCTGCGCGACTACCTGGTTTGAGGAGGCCGACATGAAACGTCTCGACATTTTGCTGATGGGCGCCAGCCAGGCCATGACCGACCTGGCGCAGGAACTTGAACAACACGGGCATACATTGACGCGCAGTGGCGCGGCGAAATCGACGGTGGATTTGATCATCGACGATGGCTTCATTGCCGCCGGCGATTTCTGCGCAATCCCACACCTGCATCTGCGTTTAGGTATCGGTGCGCAAAGCGTTGCAGGTTTGCCGACACTCGATCTGCTGTGTTTCCTCGGCTCGTCGCTGATCAGCCGAGTGCCCATTGGCGATGAGCCGTCCGGCAACGGTCAGGCACTGCGACAAAGGGTGCTGGCGCAGGTGGTGGACGAGGTTTCATTGCTGGTCAGCCGCTACTCCCGCGACACGGACTACTTCCAGCAGGCCGCTACGGTGACTGCGCCGGATTTCGAACGGATGGAAAACCTGCTGTTCCTCGACAGCCAGGCCTACGTCCATCGCCTCAACGCCACGGCGAATCCGGCGCTGCTGCAACAGGCACAAATCCCGCTGATCGAGCGCTTGCAACAGAGCCTGATCAATCACGCCGAGCGACCAGCGCTGCACCTCGCCGAACAGACGATCAGCTATCGCCAGTTACACGCCCATAGCCGGGCGATTCAACAGCGTTTGCAGTCCCTGCTCGAGCAGCATTCACAACCGTGGGTGGTCGGCATCTGCCTGCCGAAAAGCCCTGCGCTGTTCGCCTCGATTCTGGCGATTCTCGGCAGCGGCGCGGTGTACCTGCCGCTGGAACCGAGCCACCCGTTGCAGCGTCAGCAATACATTCTGGAGAACGCCGGCGCCTTGCTGTTACTGCATGACGGTTTGCATCCGCTCAGCGAATCGATACCGGGGCTGGATGTCAGCCGTATCGACAGCCTCGACGCCGACCTCTCGCAACCTCTGATGCGCCAGCGTCCCGAACTCGACGCACCGTGCATGGCGCTCTACACCTCGGGCACCACCGGACACCCGAAGGGTGTGCTGCTCAGTCAAGCGAACCTCGCGCACTTCACTGCGTGGTACGCCGACTACACGCAAATGGAGGCCGAGAGTCGGGTGTTGCAGTTCTCTTCGCTGAGTTTCGACTCGTCGCTGATAGACATCTTCCCGACCCTGCTCATGGGTGCCGAACTGGTGGTGCCCGATGACACGCAACGGCGCGATCCGCTGCAGCTGGTCGCACTGATCCGCCGCCGACAATTGACCCACGCCTTCCTGCCGCCAGCACTGTTGAGCATCCTGCCGCTGGAGCAACTGCAAGGCGTGCAACACGTGATGACCGGCGGTGATGTCTGCGAGCCATTCGTCATCGAGCAACTCACGCGTCAGGGCAAACTCCACAACCTCTACGGCCCCACCGAAGCCACGGTGCTGATCACCGCCCGGCAACTCAAACCCGGTGACAGCAACCGTACTCTCGGCGCCCCGATCGCCAACAGCCAGGTGCTGATTCTCGATGATGATCTGCAACCGGTGATCGAGCAGACCGTGGGCGAACTTTTCATCGTCGGCCCCGGTGTCTGCCTCGGTTACCTGAACAATCCGCAGCAGACCGCCGAGCGCTATCTGACCCTGAATCTGCCCGACGGCCAGCAGTTGCGCGCTTACCGCAGCGGCGACATGGCCAAATGGGGCGAGCACGGCATCGAGCTGTGCGGGCGGCGCGACAATCAGGTGAAGATCCGCGGTTTCCGGGTCGAGCCGGAAGAGATCGAGCGCTGCCTGCGCGAGAGCCAGTTGTACCGACAAATCGCCGTGGTGATCGACAGTCAGCGGCGGATTCTGGCGTTCCTCGCCCAGCCGCAATCGGACGCTGCCCGCGATGCACTGAAGGCCCATGCCCAGCAGTTTCTGCCGGACTACATGCAACCGGTGGCATGGACTGAATTGCCGAGCATGCCGTTCGCCAGCAATGGCAAGGTCGACCGCAAAGCGCTGCTGGAACTGCCGGTGAACATGCAGGACAGCGGCCCGAAATGCCTGCCGGCAAACGAGGACGAAGCGCTGCTGCTGGCAATCTGGGCCGAGTTGCTGGAGCTGCCAACCAGCGACATTTCCACCGACGAAAGCTTCTTCAATCTCGGTGGTCACTCGATTCTGCTGTCGCGGATGTTGCTGCGCCTGCGTGAAGAGTTCGGCCGCAGTATCTCGATCAACCGCTTCATCGAACTGCCGACCATTATCAAACTCGCGACCCTGGTACGCGGCACCGATGACAGCGCTGTGCTCAGCGCCCAGGCCATGGCCGATGCTGAACGAGCGCTGGATATCGAGCCGCTATCGATCAGTCGCATGGGCGACGTGCACAAGGTGATTGTCACCGGCGCCAACAGCTTTGTCGGCGTGCACATCGTCGAGGCGCTGCTCGGCTGGGGCGCCAGCGAAGTGGCGTGTCTGGTGCGCGACGGTGATGGGCAAACGGCGGCGCAACGCTTTGCTCAGGCACTGCGTGAGAACCGCCTCGAACATCTGGATCTGAGTCGGGTGCGCGTTTACGCAGCTGACATCTGCCGCCCGCAACTGGGCCTGACCGACGCCGATTATCAGCGGCTGGATCACGAGTTCGGCGCACTGGTGCACAACGCTGCCAACGTCAATCACGTACTCGATTACGAGTCACTGGCGGCGGACAACGTCGAGCCGATTTTCGAACTGCTGCGCCTGTGCGAAGGGCGCAGCAAAAAGGTCTTCAATTTCGTCTCGACGCTGTCGGCTTCAAGCACTGTTGACGCCGAGGGGCGCGTGCTGGAGTTGCCCGCCGCAACAACGCCACCGATCTACATTCGCAACGGTTACAACCTGTCGAAATGGGTGGGCGAACGCATCCTCGAACGGGCGCGCGAACGCGGGGTGCGGGTCAATCTGTATCGCCCCGGCAACATCAGTTTCAACAGCCTCAGCGGCGTCTGCCAGCCGCACAAAAACCGCTTGATGCTGATGCTCAAAGGTTCGATCCAGCTTGGCCAGGTACCGGCCTTCGCGCTGAACTTCGACCTGATGCCGGTGGACTTTCTCGCCCGCTTCATTGCCTTCCACGCCAGCCGTTATTCGGCGCAGCGCGCAGTGTTCAACCTACACAACCCTGAGCCACTGAGCTGGGATGCCTATGTCGCCTCGTTCCGCGAAACCGGCAGCAAGTTCTCGCTGGTCAGCGTCGCCGACTGGCAGCAGCAACTGGGGCGAGTCGATGCCGACAACGCGCTGTTCGGCGTGCTCGGTTTCTACCTCAACGGCTTCGAGGAAGACATCGGCGACATCTCCCTGATCGGCCACGCCAACGCCGAGGCCGGCGTCCAGCAGATGGGCGCGCACTACCCGGAAAAATCCCCGGCGCTGCTGCGTCGCGGCTGCGATTACCTGAAAGAAATCAACTTCATCTAGTTCATCACAAAGGAGCAACACCATGAGCACTCTGCAACCCGACACCTTGATCAAAAACCCTCACGGCTGCCACGTTGTATCTTCGGTAGAGGTGCCGATGGACGCCGCGCAAGTCTGGGCAGTGGTCGGCAACTTCGGCGGTTTCGATCAATTCATCCCGGCGCTGTCGCACATTGAATTGACCGGCGAGGGCGTGTCCTCGCTGCGCAAGAAATTCTTCAAGGACGGCAACGTAGTGGTCGAGCAACTCAACTCCCGCGATGAGCATGCGCGGAGCATGACCTGGACAACGATCTACAACACCTTGGGCGTGGCCAATCTGTGGGCGGCGATGAATGTGGAGTCGTTGGGTGCGGGGAAGTCGCGGGCGACCTGGACGATCGTTGCCGAGCCTGCCAGCGGTGGGGCCGAAGCGTTGCCGGGGTTCAAGGATTTTGTGCAGGGGTTTGCGGATGATGCGATGGGGAATGTGTTGAAGATTTTTGTTTAAGGCATTGGTTTGGCGGTGACTCAGCCACCGCTATCGCTGGCAAGCCAGCTCCCACAAGGTCCAAGTCGGTCACAAATTTCGTGTTCGCCAAGAACCCTGTGGAAGCGGGCTTGCCCGCGATGAACGATAACGCGGTCTGACTTCAGGTCAGATCTTGAAGCTGTCCACCAGTTGCTTCAGGCGATTGGCCTGCTGCGACAACGCATCACAATCCTTCAACGTTTCGTTGAGGTTGGCCACGCTCTGCTGGTTCAACAGGTTGATCTGATTAACGTCAACGTTGAGGGTTTCCACCACCGCCGTCTGCTCTTCAGTGGCGGCTGCCACCGACTGGTTCATGCCGTCGATTTCGCCGATGCGCTGGGTCACGCTGACCAGGCGCAAACCGGCCTGGTTGGCCACTTCAACGCTCTGCTCGCTGGACGCCTGACTGGCGTTCATGGTGGTCACGGCCTCACGCGACCCGACCTGCAACGAAGTGATCATCTTGTGGATCTCTTCCGCCGATTCCTGGGTGCGATGGGCAAGGTTACGCACCTCATCCGCCACCACCGCAAAACCACGCCCGGCTTCACCAGCGCGGGCCGCTTCGATCGCGGCGTTGAGCGCCAACAGGTTGGTCTGCTGCGAGATGCCTTTGATCACATCGAGGATGTGGCCGATGTTGTCAGTGCTGGCATTCAGGGTTTCGATCTGGGTGCACGACAGACTGATCTTCTGCGACAACTCGGTCATCGCCAGAATGGTTTGCTCAACCACTTGGCGACCGTCATCGGCCTGCTCGCTCGCGCCGCTGGCGTGCTGCGAAGCATCGGCGGCGTTGCGGGCGATTTCCTGAGTGGCGGCGCCCAGTTCGTTGATCGCGGCAGCCACGCTGTTGGTGCGCGCACTTTGCTCGTCGGAGCCGACGATGGAAGCGTTGGACGACGCCATCACCCGTTGCGACAGGTCATGAACCTGCCGGGTTGCCGATGACACTTCAGAAATCGACGCGTGAATCCGCTCAACGAACTGGTTGAACGAGCTGCCCAGTTCGCCGAATTCGTCTTTGCTTTCTACGACCAGACGACGGGTCAGATCGCCCTCGCCCTGAGCGATGTCCTGCATCGCGCGGCCCATGGTGGTCAGCGGACGCATCAACACGTTGATCAACAGGCTCAACAGCAGCGCAATTGCGCCCACCGCAACGAACATGGCAATCAGTGCCGAGGTACGGAATTGGCTGAGTGCGGCGTAGGCTTTGTCACGATCAATCGACAGACCGATGTACCACTGAGCATTCGGCAAATCGCTGACCGGGGTGAACGACAGGATGCGTTCCTGGCCGTTGAGCAGCACGTTCTGGTTGCCCTTCTCGATGCGTACGCTGGAGTTCGGATAGATGTCCTTCAGGTTCTTCATCACCTGATCTTTGTCCGGGCTGACGATCACCTGACCATCGGCGCTAACCAGGAACGCGTGGCCGAGGCCACCGAAGTCCACCGAGTTGATGATCTTTACCAGGGTTTCCAGGCTCAGGTCACCGCCGACCACGCCGAGCAGTTCGCCGTTCTTTTTCACCGGCATGGCGATGGTCACCACCAGACCACCGACCGCCGCCATGTAAGGCGGCGTCAGCATGGTTTTATCGGCGGCGACCGCTTGCTTGTACCAAGGACGCTGACGCGGATCGTAACCGTCCGGCATCTTCGCGTCAGGGCGCTGGGTGAATACACCGTTAGCCTGGCCGACGTAGGTGAACTGGAAGTTCGAGGTGAAGGCCGGTTGATCAACCAGGCCCGGGAAATCGGCGTCCTTGCCCTGATGAGCAACGTTCTGCGCAAGGTTTTCCAACACCAGAATCCGCCCGCTCATCCAGTTCTGCACGCTGCTGGCGGTCAGATCACCGGCCTGCTGCACGGAGGACTGGAGGTTCTGGCGAATGGTGTTTCGCTGCAGATAGTCGTTGTAGAGGGTGAATAAAGCGAAAGCCAGGACCACGACGCCCGAGGCGGCCAACAGGATTTTATGGCTGAACTTGAGATTCATTTCATGGGACTTCTTATGCAAAAGTGGGGATGCGTTCCGGGATGCAACATTCCATGTACAGCGCAGGCAGCGTTCTTCTGGCTGCTCTGATTTGGTGCACGCATGTCTCACCAGTCTGTCGGCACGAGTCGGAGAAATCTTAGGGCTGTGCGGGAAATGGATGGCATTTGCGGACGATTCCCGCCGAACGGCGTGCTAGAGCGTCCGCGGCACAGTTTTTTTGTCTAATGCCCTGGCGACAGTTGCAAATTCTGTAACCCTTGATGACAATGCGACTAATTATCATTTGTGACGTTCGCGTTCATGTCTTCCCCTGAGTTTGCAGTACAGGCGCTCTACAGTAGTCATCACGGTTGGCTCAACGCCTGGCTGCGTTCGAGGCTGGGCAACGCAGCGGATGCGGCGGATCTGGCGCAGGACACCTTCGTGCGTCTGCTGCAACGCACCGAACGCCTCGAACTCAAAGCTCCCCGCGCCTTCCTGCGCACCATTGCGCGTGGCCTGGTGATCGATCAATGGCGCCGTGAAGAGATCGAACGCGCTTATCTGGAAACTATCGCCCATCTCCCCGAAGCCGAAACGCCGAGCGCCGAAGCCTGCGCGTTGGTGATCGAGTTGCTGGAAAGCATTGCGCGCATGCTTGAAGGACTGAAACCGAAAGTGCGTCAGGCATTTCTCCTGGCGCAGTGCGAAGGCTTGACCCACAAGCAGATTGCCGAGCAGATGGGCTTGTCTCTGCGTTCGGTGGAACGCTACGTCGCCGATGCGCTGTACCACTGCTATGTGCTGCGGTACACAAGCTGATGCCTGTGGATAACGCCTCTCTCGCCCGACGCGCCGCGCCGCGACAAGACGTGGTTAAACAGGCCATTCACTGGCTGCTGCGGCTGCGCAACAACCACGGTAATTCGCGTTTGAACCGTCAGTGTGAACAGTGGCGCGCCGAACATTACGAGCATGAATTGGCGTGGCAACGGGTGCAGTCGCTGCAAGCCGAATTGAGCAACAACCTGCGCGCGGTTCCCGGTGCGCAAGTGGCATTCAACACCCTGGAAAACAGTGCGCAGGGTTTGGGTCGACGCCAGGCGTTGAAGCTTCTGTCTGGCGCGTTGTTGATGGGCTCCGCCGCATGGCTGGCCAAGGACACTTCGGCGTGGCAGCAGTGGAGCGCAGATTACGCCACGGCCACTGGCGAGCGTCGCGGCATTCAGTTGCCGGATGGCACTCGGATCGAACTAAACACCGCGAGCGCGGTGGATCTTGCTTACACGGCGCAGCAACGGTTGATCAAACTGACCCGCGGCGAAATCATCGTCACCTGTGGCGGTGCCGACGAGGAGACTTCATCCGATCGGCCGCTGCAAATACACAGTCGGCATGCTGTTTACGAACCACAGAATGCGCGGTTCATCCTGCGTCAGGACAGCGATTGCATGCGGCTGAGTGTCACCAGCGGCCGTGTCGCCATTCGCTCCGGCGACACCTCGATTGAAGCAATCGCGGGACAGAGCTATCTGATTGATCATTATCAAGTACGTCGGGCACCTCCGCTGGATATGGATCTCGGCGCCTGGGCCGACGGCTTGATCGTCACACGCAACATGCGCCTGGGCGATTTCCTCCGCGAAGTCGGGCGTTATCGTCAGGGTTTTCTGAACTGCGCGTCGGACGTGGCTGATTTGCGCTTGTCCGGCGTCTTCCGTCTGGAGGATACCGACAAGCTGCTGGCGATCCTGCCGCAGACCCTGCCGGTGCAACTGCGTTATCGCACCCGCTGGTGGGTGACCCTGGAACGTGTGTCCTGAATTTATTTTGGCGGGTTTTCGCAGCAAGTCCGGCTTAGTCAGTAAGCACGTCTACTCAGCCTTCGCGACTTACTACGGAAACCCACAATGACTGTTCGCGCCACCTGTAAGAACCCTCTGAATTTCACTGTCGAATCGGGCTTGTTGCGCCACGCGGTTCGGGCCGCGTTGTTTTCTACTGCATTGGGCGTTGGTCTACTGCCTGCCTGGAGTATGGCGGCCAGTATCGGTGGCGGTGGGGTCAGCCAACGCTACAACGTCACATCCGGGCCGTTAGGCGAAGCTTTGAATCAGTTTGCACGCCAAGCCGGCATCACCTTGTCGATGACGCCACAGCAAATTCAGGGCCGGCAATCACCGGGGGTTCAAGGTGAATATTCGACCAATCAAGCGCTGAGTCATTTGCTCGGCGGCTCGGGTCTGGAAGCGGTCAGTCGGGATGGCAGCAGCTATGTGTTGCATCCGGTGGCCGAAACCGAAGCGCTGGCCTTGCCGACCACGGATATCAGAGGCTTTGCGCTCGGTAACGCACTGGGCAGCATGGACGGCTACAACGCCACCCACAGCCAGATTGCCACCAAAACCAGTGCCGCACTGCTGGAAACCTCGCAAAGCGTGTCTGTGGTCACTCGTGAGCAAATGGACGACCAAGGCTCGCAGACGGTTTCCCAGACAATGCGCTATACACCGGGCGTGTTGACCAACCCGTATGGCGCCACGCACCGTTACGACTACGTGGCAATGCGCGGCTTCAACGACGGGTCGGTGGATAACCTCTACCTCGACGGTCTCAAGTCGATGGGCGACAGCGGCACCTACAGCACCATGCAGGTCGATCCGTATTTCCTTGAGCGCGTGGATATTCTCAAAGGCCCGTCGTCGGTTTTGTACGGGCGTAGCTCACCGGGCGGGCTGGTGGCACTGACCAGCAAGAAACCTCTTTACGATGCTTACCATCAGGTACAAGCCACCGTCGGTACGCAAGGACAGCGCGGTGTCGGTTTTGACTTCAGCGGCCCGGTCGATGACGACAAGCGCATAGCCTATCGTCTGACCGGTTTGACGGATCAGTCCGACACGCAATTCGACCACAACAAAGAGAAACGCTTCGCCCTCGCGCCGACCCTCAGCATTGATTTCAGTGAAGACACTTCGCTGACCTTGCAGGCGTATCTGCAACACGACCCAGATGGCGGTTACCACGGGGGCGTGCCGGCCGACGGCACGATCCATCAGCGCAACGGAAACCGGATCTCGTCGCACTTCTTTGAAGGCGAGCCGGGTATCGATGGCTTTTCTCGTGATCAGCAGTCATTCGGCTATCAGTTCGAACATCGCTTCAACGATGTCTTCACGGCGCGACAGAACTTCCGTTATCTCGACTCCAAAGTGAACATTGATCAGGTCTACGCCTATGGCTGGAGTTCACCGACCAGTAACGAACTGAATCGCTACTACACCGGTGGTGATGAACGCCTGCATGCGTTTATCGTCGACAACATGCTTCAGGCCGAATTTTTCACCGGTGCGACCAAGCACACGGTGCTGATGGGTATGGATTATCAGCGGCGCAAAACCGTGGTCGACTGGACCAGCGGCGGGCTCGCTCCGATCAACGCTTTTAACCCGGTTTATGGCAACTCGGCGATCGATATGTACGGCGCGACCAGCTATCGGCGTCGCCTGGAGCAGACCGGCGTCTACCTGCAAGACCTGATCGAGATGGACAAATGGCGCTTCTCGCTGGGCCTGCGTCAGGATTGGGTCGAGACGTCTGACGAGAACCGTATTGCTGAAGCTGGGCGTCCGGCAGGCACAGAAATCAACGACCGACGCACCAAACTGACTGGCCGCGCAGGCGCGTTGTATCTGTTCGATACCGGCTTGGCGCCCTACATCAGCTACTCCGAGTCGTTCAACCCTAACTCCTATGCCGACAGCACGGGTAACCCGTTAGCGCCGACCGATGGCACACAGTGGGAAGTGGGCTTGAAGTATCAGCCACCGGGAACTGACAACCTGTTCACTGCGGCGCTATTCCGCATCGATCAGGAGAACCTGGCAACCAAACTGCCGCAGGAAAACTTCTATCGGCCTGTAGGCGCTGTCCGCTCCCAAGGCGTGGAGCTGGAAGCGCACATGCAACTGACCCATAACTTGGAAGTCCTCGGCAGCTACACCTTCACTGACATCGAATACTCGAAGTCGATGGTCAGCACGCTGAGCACAGCGACCGACGTGATCGAAAACAAAGGCAACTCGCCGACACAGGCGCCTCGGCACATGGCGTCGTTGTGGGCTGACTATAAGTTCGACAGCGCGGCGTTCGATGGTCTGCGATTGGGCGGTGGTGTGCGTTATGTCGGCTACAGTTGGGCGGATGCTGAAAACACCCTGAAGGTGCCGTCCTATACATTGTTTGACGCTTCAATCGGCTATGACCTGGGCAAAGTCGGTTTGAAGGGCGTTGACGTACGCCTGAATGCGAACAATCTGACCAACGAGTCCTACGTGGCCTCCTGCGCCAGCCTGAACTTCTGCTACATGGGCGAAGAGCGCAACGTGGCCGCGACAGTCAGCTACCAATTCTAAGCCATTACCTTATCAGCAAGGCTCGCAAAGTTGTTTGACCGTCTACTTTTAGCAAGCCGTTAAACGAGAAAACCCCTGTCTGCGTTAGCAGACAGGGGTCTCGGAATTCAATCTTGACGATGACCTACTCTCACATGGGGAAACCCCACACTACCATCGGCGATGCATCGTTTCACTGCTGAGTTCGGGATGGGATCAGGTGGTTCCAATGCTCTATGGTCGTCAAGAAATTCTGTATCTGGCCCGTCAACACGGTAACAAGCCAGCAAAAATAGGAACTTCTACTAAAACAAAACCCCAACTGCTTTCGCAATTGGGGTTTCGGAATTTAATCTTGACGATGACCTACTCTCACATGGGGAAACCCCACACTACCATCGGCGATGCATCGTTTCACTACTGAGTTCGGGATGGGATCAGGTGGTTCCAACGCTCTATGGTCGTCAAGAAATTCGGGTACTGAGTCGTGACTAGTTGGTCTCGCTTCAGCAAATTGGGTATGTGACAGCTTTCGGTGTTTGTGAACATCGAACTTTCGGTTCGTTTCGTCTTCACACACCGCAACTTGGCCTTTCGACGCAAATTGCTTGGGTGTTATATGGTCAAGCCTCACGGGCAATTAGTATTGGTTAGCTCAACGCCTCACAGCGCTTACACACCCAACCTATCAACGTCGTAGTCTTCGACGGCCCTTCAGGGAACTCAAGGTTCCAGTGAGATCTCATCTTGAGGCAAGTTTCCCGCTTAGATGCTTTCAGCGGTTATCTTTCCCGAACATAGCTACCCGGCAATGCCACTGGCGTGACAACCGGAACACCAGAGGTTCGTCCACTCCGGTCCTCTCGTACTAGGAGCAGCCCCTCTCAAATCTCAAACGTCCACGGCAGATAGGGACCGAACTGTCTCACGACGTTCTAAACCCAGCTCGCGTACCACTTTAAATGGCGAACAGCCATACCCTTGGGACCGGCTTCAGCCCCAGGATGTGATGAGCCGACATCGAGGTGCCAAACACCGCCGTCGATATGAACTCTTGGGCGGTATCAGCCTGTTATCCCCGGAGTACCTTTTATCCGTTGAGCGATGGCCCTTCCATACAGAACCACCGGATCACTAAGACCTACTTTCGTACCTGCTCGACGTGTCTGTCTCGCAGTCAAGCGCGCTTTTGCCTTTATACTCTACGACCGATTTCCGACCGGTCTGAGCGCACCTTCGTACTCCTCCGTTACTCTTTAGGAGGAGACCGCCCCAGTCAAACTACCCACCATACACTGTCCTCGATCCGGATAACGGACCTGAGTTAGAACCTCAAAGTTGCCAGGGTGGTATTTCAAGGATGGCTCCACGCGAACTGGCGTCCACGCTTCAAAGCCTCCCACCTATCCTACACAAGCAAATTCAAAGTCCAGTGCAAAGCTATAGTAAAGGTTCACGGGGTCTTTCCGTCTAGCCGCGGATACACTGCATCTTCACAGCGATTTCAATTTCACTGAGTCTCGGGTGGAGACAGCGCCGCCATCGTTACGCCATTCGTGCAGGTCGGAACTTACCCGACAAGGAATTTCGCTACCTTAGGACCGTTATAGTTACGGCCGCCGTTTACCGGGGCTTCGATCAAGAGCTTCGCGTTAGCTAACCCCATCAATTAACCTTCCGGCACCGGGCAGGCGTCACACCCTATACGTCCACTTTCGTGTTTGCAGAGTGCTGTGTTTTTAATAAACAGTCGCAGCGGCCTGGTATCTTCGACCGGCATGAGCTTACGGAGCAAGTCCTTCACCCTCACCGGCGCACCTTCTCCCGAAGTTACGGTGCCATTTTGCCTAGTTCCTTCACCCGAGTTCTCTCAAGCGCCTTGGTATTCTCTACCCAACCACCTGTGTCGGTTTGGGGTACGGTTCCTGGTTACCTGAAGCTTAGAAGCTTTTCTTGGAAGCATGGCATCAACCACTTCGTCATCTAAAAGATGACTCGTCATCAGCTCTCGGCCTTAAGATCCCGGATTTACCTAAGATCTCAGCCTACCACCTTAAACTTGGACAACCAACGCCAAGCTGGCCTAGCCTTCTCCGTCCCTCCATCGCAATAACCAGAAGTACAGGAATATTAACCTGTTTTCCATCGACTACGCTTTTCAGCCTCGCCTTAGGGACCGACTAACCCTGCGTCGATTAACGTTGCGCAGGAAACCTTGGTCTTTCGGCGTGGGTGTTTTTCACACCCATTGTCGTTACTCATGTCAGCATTCGCACTTCTGATACCTCCAGCAAGCTTCTCAACTCACCTTCACAGGCTTACAGAACGCTCCTCTACCGCATCACCCGAAGGTGATACCCGTAGCTTCGGTGTATGGTTTGAGCCCCGTTACATCTTCCGCGCAGGCCGACTCGACTAGTGAGCTATTACGCTTTCTTTAAAGGGTGGCTGCTTCTAAGCCAACCTCCTAGCTGTCTAAGCCTTCCCACATCGTTTCCCACTTAACCATAACTTTGGGACCTTAGCTGACGGTCTGGGTTGTTTCCCTTTTCACGACGGACGTTAGCACCCGCCGTGTGTCTCCCATGCTCGGCACTTGTAGGTATTCGGAGTTTGCATCGGTTTGGTAAGTCGGGATGACCCCCTAGCCGAAACAGTGCTCTACCCCCTACAGTGATACATGAGGCGCTACCTAAATAGCTTTCGAGGAGAACCAGCTATCTCCGAGCTTGATTAGCCTTTCACTCCGATCCACAGGTCATCCGCTAACTTTTCAACGGTAGTCGGTTCGGTCCTCCAGTTAGTGTTACCCAACCTTCAACCTGCCCATGGATAGATCGTCCGGTTTCGGGTCTATTCCCAGCGACTAGACGCCCTATTAAGACTCGCTTTCGCTACGCCTCCCCTATTCGGTTAAGCTCGCCACTGAAAATAAGTCGCTGACCCATTATACAAAAGGTACGCAGTCACAGAACAAAGTCTGCTCCCACTGCTTGTACGCATACGGTTTCAGGATCTATTTCACTCCCCTCTCCGGGGTTCTTTTCGCCTTTCCCTCACGGTACTAGTTCACTATCGGTCAGTCAGTAGTATTTAGCCTTGGAGGATGGTCCCCCCATATTCAGACAAAGTTTCTCGTGCTCCGTCCTACTCGATTTCATGACTAAGAGATTTTCGCGTACAGGGCTATCACCCACTATGGCCGCACTTTCCAGAGCGTTCCGCTAATCTCAAAGCCACTTAAGGGCTAGTCCCCGTTCGCTCGCCACTACTAAGGGAATCTCGGTTGATTTCTTTTCCTCAGGGTACTTAGATGTTTCAGTTCCCCTGGTTCGCCTCTTGCACCTATGTATTCAGTACAAGATAACCATCTTATGATGGCTGGGTTCCCCCATTCAGACATCTCCGGATCAAAGTCTGTTTGCCGACTCCCCGAAGCTTTTCGCAGGCTACCACGTCTTTCATCGCCTCTGACTGCCAAGGCATCCACCGTATGCGCTTCTTCACTTGACCATATAACCCCAAGCAATCTGGTTATACTATGAAGACGACATTCGCCGAAAATTCGATAATACTCAATTCAGAGTAACTCACAAATTTTACCTTAGCCTGATCCGTTACCAGTGAAAGTAACGTTCAGTCTATCTTTCTATCACATACCCAAATTTTTAAAGAACGATCTAATCAAAGACTAGAAATCAACATTCATCATCACACTGATGGAATGCTCATTTCTAAGCTTTCAAAACTTCAGAAGCAGTAGTGGTGGAGCCAAGCGGGATCGAACCGCTGACCTCCTGCGTGCAAGGCAGGCGCTCTCCCAGCTGAGCTATGGCCCCGTATTCTCTACAGGCGTTTCCCACACAAAATTGGTGGGTCTGGGCAGATTCGAACTGCCGACCTCACCCTTATCAGGGGTGCGCTCTAACCAACTGAGCTACAGACCCAATTTCGGGCTGCTTCTTATCGTCTTCTTCAATGAATCAAGCAATTCGTGTGGGAACTTATGGAGCAGCTGATGTCGTCGATTAAGGAGGTGATCCAGCCGCAGGTTCCCCTACGGCTACCTTGTTACGACTTCACCCCAGTCATGAATCACACCGTGGTAACCGTCCTCCCGAAGGTTAGACTAGCTACTTCTGGTGCAACCCACTCCCATGGTGTGACGGGCGGTGTGTACAAGGCCCGGGAACGTATTCACCGCGACATTCTGATTCGCGATTACTAGCGATTCCGACTTCACGCAGTCGAGTT